>NZ_WTPX01000044.1 GCF_013036045.1 Alienimonas chondri | reverse complement strand
CCTCACCCCCGACCCCTCTCCCCGAAAAAGGGGAGAGGGGAGAGGGGAGACCACCGACCGAGGCCTCACCCCGTCGCCATCGCGGTGAGCTTTTCCAACAGCTTGCGGCGCTTCGGGGAGATTGCGGCGGCGTCCACGCCCTTTAACAACGTCGCCGCCTGCCCGCGGCGGCCGGGGCGTTCCAACAGTCGTCGGGCCGCTCGCAAACGGATCACGCTGTTATGTTCGGCGTCGTACGCGGGCGGTTCTTCGCCCTCCGCGGGGGGCGCCGCGTCCGGCTTGGGTTTGGCGTACGACCGCAGATACAGAGCGAACAAGTCCCCGGCTTCCTGCGGGAAGTTCGCCTGATCGACGGCCTCGGCGAGGGCGAACAGGTCCGGCTCCGGGGGGACGAGCTTCGGCCGCCCGCCGACGAGCGTTTCCCACTCGCCCAGGGCGCTGATGCCGTCGCCGGCGTCGAGATGCTTGCGCAGGCGGGCGAAGACGTCCGCTTGGCGACGCGGCTTCTTCTTCGTCGGCCCGCGTCCCGATCGGCGGGGGACGGCGACGTGGGAACCGTGCGAGAGGTCGTCGCCGGACTGCACGCCGGTCGCCCCGACGGCGGTCTGCGTCGGAACCGTTAATTCGCGTTGATAGTCGCTGCGTCTGAGATCGAACTCGTCCTGATTGCCGTGGGTGTTCGAAAGCACAGCGAACAGATCCCAGTTCTCGCAATCGACCCAATTATTTTTCAACAACAACACCCCGGCGCCGGCGCCCACCGCGGCGCCGATCACATTCATCAAGGCGTTGCTGACGGCGTATTCCCAGCCCAACAGGCTCGACTGAATCGCCAGCGCGACGAACTCGAAGCCGATATAGAGCAGGGCGAACGAGAGGATCGGCACTTCGGCGATCCCCCCGATCCGCCAGATCAACCAGAAGACGTTAATTTCGTTCCGCGGCGCCCAGACCATGCTGATCGCCACCAGCCCGAAGATCGCCGCGCTGGCGCCCATCGCGACCGCATGATCCTGGTAGCTGATGAAGTCGAGCGCCGCGTCGATTTCCTCCGGCTCGTCGCCGCGTGCGAGCATCAGCGCTTCCATCTCCGCCCGGGGCGGGTCGGTCAGTCGGCCGCCCAATAGCAACGTTTGTTCGACCCCCGCGGCGGTCGCGGCGATCGCCAGATAGAGCAGCAGGAACCGCCACCAGCCGAGCTTCCCCTCGACGATAATTCCGAACGCCCCGAGGAAGATCACGTTCGCGATCAGCTCGATCCACCCGCGATGCAGGAACGGGCTGGTAAGCCATTGCAGCGGGTGAATTCCCTCGCCGAACCAGAGCGCGTAGTCCAGCTTTAGGCTGCTGAGCCGGTCCCAATCGTCCGGGGCAATCTGACCGAGGGCGATATGCACCGCGACGTTTGCGATCGCCAGCAGGATCGTGACGACGGGGATGTGATAGATCGGCGCATCGGTGCCGACCGGAATGAACATCGACGCGGGCCAGTAGCGGAAGCGAACGGTCGGGGAACGACCCGCCGATTGCCGCGGATCACGCCGGCGGCGTCAAGCGGCGACGGCACGGCGCAATCGCTGTTGATCAGTTCCCCCCTCTCCCCCTTTTGGGGGAGAGGGGTCGGGGGTGAGGGGGAGCATTTCCCACTCGATCGCCCTTCAGCATCCCGCCGCTCTCGTCGCCCGTTCGCCCGCCGCACCACGAACGCCCGCGTGCGGAGACTCGCTCACCCTCACCCCCGGCCCCTCTCCCTCAAGGGAGAGGGGAGAAGACCCCGCCGGCCCGCATTCACGCCCCCGGCGCCGGCGTTTCGCCCTCGGCGGCGGCTTCGGGGGCGGCGAAGACGGCATCTTGGATCGGCACCAGCACGTCCAGCACCCGCCGCAGAATCGCCGCGGGGCTGCCGATGGCGTCCAGCCGATGAATCACCGAGGGGTCGTAGAACTCGCTGACCGGCGCCGTGGCGCGGCTGTAGACCTCGTAGCGATGGCGGATGATGTCCTCGCTGGCGTCGTCCATCCGCCCTTCCCGCAGCGCCCGGCGGCGGAGGCGGGTGACCATCGCTTCGGTGTCCGTGCATTCGAGGTGGATCAACGCCTTCACCTCGACGTGCTCCTGCAACATCTGGGCTTGATGGACGTTGCGGGGGATGCCGTCGAGGATCAGCAGGTCCTCGCGCGGCTTGAAGCTGGAGAGGAACATGTGGGCGTCCAGCGCCCGACGCCAGATCTTGACGGTCAGTTCGTCCGGGACGAGATCGCCGCGGGAGATGTGCCGGGTGATCTCACGGCCGTCTTCGCCGCCGAGGTCGATCGAGCGGAAGATGTCGCCGGAGGACAGGTGAAAGAACCCCGGGATACGGGCCAGAATGCTGCCCTGCGTGCCCTTGCCGACGCCCGGGGCGCCGAACAGCAACGCGGCGGGAAAGCGACGGCGGTCTGTTGCGCGGTGGCGTTCGCCGTGGCGGGCGGGAGCGTCGGGCATCGGGGCGCAGAACGGTGGCGGTGAACGGACGGCGGAAGCGGGCACCTTACCACCGACACGCCCGCCCGACCGCCGCCAGCGGGGGGAAGCGCGACGCTGCGTCTCACTTCGCTCGCCGTTGATGGATCAAGCGGACCAGCGTGACGCGGTTGATCCCTGCCGGGATCGCAGCGAGCCGCCAGAGGCTCCGCAGAATGCCCTTTTGCTGACCCGACGCCGTCCCATGCCGCATGCCGCCATCGCTCCCACCGGCGAGGCCGTCGAAACGTCCTTCCCCAAAACAACCGAAGCCGGACGCAACCGCGCCCGGCTTCGGCATGAATCGATGGCGAACCGGGGCGTTACCGGTTCAGGAACGCGACGACGGAACCGACGTCGACGGGGAGGCTCACGTCACCGAAGTCCGGCATCGCGGTGACGGTGATGCGGGGGCCGGACTGGTCGAAGCTCAGGAACTCCGCCCGTTGGGTGACGTCGCTGCCGGCGACGCCTTCGTACATCCGCTTCAGGTTCGGCCGGTTGCGGACCGTGACGATGTCGCCGGGACGCACCAGAATGCTGGGCGTCTTGACCGTGCGGCCGTTCACCTGGAAGTGACGGTGGGCGATGCCCTGGCGGGCCTGCGGACGGGTGAGCGTCATCCCGCTGCGGCGGATGACGTTGTCCAGGCGCCGCTCGCAGAGGGTGAGGAGGTTCTCGCCCGTGTTGCCGGGCATCCGGCGGGCCTTGTCGAACAGCGTGCGGAGCTGCTTCTCCCGCAGGCCGTAGTAGTACTTGATCTTCTGCTTCTCGATCAGCGCGAGGCCGTAGTTCGAGACCTTCCGACGCCGGGCCGGCGGACCGGGTGGGTTCGGACGACGATCGAACGCCTTGCGGGCGCCGGCGAAGCGGGGGACGTTGTTCCGCGGGACGGCCGCGGTCAGGCTGTGTCGTTTCCCGACCCGCTCTCGGACGCCGCCCGTGGTTCGCTCGCTCGCTCTGCTGCCGTTGCTCTGCGCCGGTTTGGCCCCCGCGGCGGAGCGGCCGCACGTCGTCGTCTTCCTCTCGGACGACCACACGCTCACCGATTCGTCGCTGTACGGCTCGAAGGATCTGAAGACGCCGCAGATGGAACGGGTCGCGGCGAAGGGGATGACGTTCGACCGGGCGTTCGTCGTCTCCCCCAGTTGCGCCCCCAGCCGGGCCGCCCTGCTGACCGGCCTCATGCCCGCCCGCAACGGCGCCGAGGCGAACCATTCGAAGCCGCGGGACGAGATCAAGAAGCTGCCGGCGTACTTCCACGACCTCGGCTATCAGGTCGTCTCGTTCGGGAAGGTGGCCCACTACCGGCAGGTGACGAACTACGGCTTCGACGTCGCCCGACACTTCAATTACCACGACGACGTGGCCGTGGACGAGGCGATCGAGTGGTTGAAGAACCGCACCGACGACCGCCCGTTGTGCCTGTTCGTCGGCACGAACTGGCCGCACGTCCCCTGGCCGAAGCCGCGGGACGTGGATCCGAAGTCCATCCAGATCCCCACAACGCACGTCACCACGCCTAAGACGCGGGCCGCGCGGGCGATGTATTACCAAGCCGTCCTGACGATGGACGAGGAACTCGGCCGCACCTTCGACGCCGCGTATGAGGTTCTCGGCGAGAACACTCTGTTCCTGCACACCAGCGACCACGGCGCCCAGTGGCCGTTCGGCAAGTGGAACCTGTACGACGACGGCCTGCGGACCCCGATGATCGCCGTGTGGCCCGGCCGCATCGCACCGAACGTGCGGACCGACGCGATGGTGACATGGGTCGACATCCTGCCCACGCTGGTCGCCGCCGCCGGCGGCGATCCGCAGGCGCTGGCGGGGGAGGACGAACTCGACGGCCGCAGCTTCCTGCCCGTGCTGACGGGCGAGGCGGAGAGCCATCGGGACCGCGTCTTCGCCACGCACAGCGGCGACGGGAACATCAACGTTTATCCGTCCCGCGGCGTGCGGGACGAGCGTTATAAATACATCCGCAACCTGCACCCGGAATACAAGTTCACCTCCCACGTCACGGAGAAGCCCGGCGACACCGGCTACTGGCCGAGCTGGGTGAAGAAGGCGGAGACGACCCCCGCCGCCGCCGACAAGGTGCGACGCTATCAACAACGCCCCGCCGAGGAACTGTACGACCTGCAAGTCGATCCGCAGGAATTAAATAACCTCGCCGCCGACCCCGCCCACGCCGAGCGTGTGCAGGCGATGAGCGCCGCCGTCGACGCCTGGATGACGGAGCAGGGCGACGAACAAACCGTCTACGGCCAGCCCAAGTTGTCGGCGCCGTAAGTCGCCCACGCACCCCCGGCTTCGCCGTCGCCGTTAGGCGGCGCGCGTCCGTGAGCGGGCGCGCCGCCTAACGGCGACGGCGAAGCGGGGGAGCGTCACGCCGGGGACGCGGGCGTTCCCTCAGCGGCCATTTCGGGACGCATGTCCGGCGAACTCGTGCCGCCCTTCACCACGATCGGGTCGGTGAACAGCTTGCTGTTGGGCAGGAAGATGTCGTCGCCCTCGTTCTCCATGAAGGTGTAGCGGAGGTCGATCCGCTTCACCACGCCCTCGAAGCCGCCGCATTTGACCGTGTCGCCCTCGTCGAAGGGTTTATAAAGGATGATCAGCACGCCGGCGATCAGGTTGGAGACGATATCCTTTAATGCGAAGCCCAACGCGAAGCCGGTCAGGCCGAGGCCGGCGACCGCGGCGGTCATATCGATGCCGGCGGTCTCCAGCCCGACGATCAGTCCCGTCACCAACAGCGTGATGTAGACGCCCTTCGCCAGCAGTCGGCCCAGCGAGGCGTCCACGCCGCGGGACGCCGCCAAGCGGCTCACCACGCCCCGCAGGATCACCGCCAGCAGCCAGAACGCCAGGAAGATGCCCACGCCCGCCGCCAGCCAGGGGAGGAACTCCCACAGATCGGCCTGAAACTCCTTCCACATCTCCTCCCCGGCGGTCAGTGGGTCCGGGGCGCCTTCGGCCGCTTCCCCGGGGGTCGGGTCGACAGCATTCGGGTCGGCTGCGTCCGGATCCGCGGCGGGATCGGCCGTGTTGGCGGCGCGGTCGGCGTCGGTTTGAAGAGGCATAGAAGTGCGAATGTCGAGTGACGAAGCGGCGGGGACGGCGCCAAGGTATCGCCCCCGCCGTCATTCCTCATTCGACATTCGTCATTCGCCCAGCAATCCGCGGCCGCGCAGCCAGATCGCACACGCTCCGGTCCAGTCCGGACCCGGATTGCCGCGGGCCTCGCTCTCCGGGCCGCCCATGCCCCAGCCATGGCCGCCGTCGTTGTAGATGTGCAGCTCCGCGGGGACGTTCGCGGCCCGGCACGCCTGCCAGAACAACACGCTGTTCTCCGGCAGCACGCCGGTATCGCCGTTCGTGCCGACGAGGAACGACGGGGGCGTCTCCGCGTTGACCTGCGTATATGGAGAGAGCGCCCGCGACTGTTCGTCGGTCGCGTCCTCGCCGAGCAGGTTCCGCCCGTTGCCGGCCACGCTCGGCTTGCCGTCGCGGTCGGTCGCGGGGCGCACATAGGTGATGCGGGGATAGATCATCACCGCGAAGTCCGGTCGGGCGCTGACTCCCTCCGAAGACGGCGTGCCCGCCAGCGGGTCGGCGTCGGCCAACGGGTTGAGCGACTTCGTCGCCGGGGTGTGCAACGTCGCGGCGCAGGCGGCGAGGTGCCCGCCGGCGCTGAAGCCCAGCACGCCGATGCGGTCCGGGTTCACGTCGAACCGCTTCGCCTGCTTCCGCATCAGCCGGATCGCCCGTTGTACGTCCAGCAGCGGGGCGGGGTGCAGCGGCCCGGGGACCTGCTTCTTCACCCGATATCGCAACACGCCGACGGTCACGCCCAGCGAGTTCAGCCACGCCGCCACGTCCTTCCCCTCGTGCCCGGTGGCGAGCGTCACGTATCCCCCGCCGGGGCAGACGATCACCGCCGTGCCGTTTGGGGTTTCCGGTTGATGAATCGCCAGCGTCGGCGCCTCGCCTTCGACCAAACCGCCGGGGATCGCTCCGTCAATCGGCTCGACGCCCTCCCACAACGGCAGGACGACGGCGCCCTCGGCGGGCGGCCCCATCAACTCGACCGGCGGGGCGCCGATCGCGGGGATCAACAGGGCGGGCAGGAGGGCGGCGAGCATCGAACGGGCCTCAGAGCGGGAGGAAACGAACCGAACGAACCGCAGATCACTCGCCCAGCAGGCCGCGGCCCTGCATCCAGGCCTCGCAGGCGCCGGTCCAGTCCGGGCCGCCGCGGCCCTTCGCCGATCCCAGCCCGAAGCCGTGCCGACCGTTCTGATAGACGTGCAGTTCGGCGGGGACGCCGTGCTTCCGGCAGGCCTGCCAGAACAGCACGCTGTTCTCCGGCGGCACGCCGGCGTCCTCGTTGGTGGCGACGAGGAAGCTCGGGGACGTCTCGGCCGTGACGCGATTCTGGAGGGAGAACGTTTCGTACTGTTCGTCCGTCGCATCCTGCCCCAGCAGGTTGCGGGCGCTGCCGCGGTGGGCATGCGGTCCCGTGAACGTGATGACCGGATAGATCATCACCGCGAAGTCCGGCCGGGCCGAGACGGCGCCGGCCAGCGGGTCGGCGTCGGCGAGGGGATTGAGTGCGCGGCTCTCCTCGGTGTGCAGCGTCGCGGCGCTGGTCGCGAGGTGCCCGCCGGCGCTGAAGCCCAGCACGCCGACCTTCGCCGGGTCGACGTCGTAATCCGCCGCGTGTTTCCGCATCAGCCGGATCCCCCGCTGCACGTCCAGCAGCGGCGCCGGATGCCGGTTCGGCGAGACCCGATACCGCAGCACGCCCGCCGTGATGCCCTTGGAGTTCAGCCACTCCGCGACGTCCTTGCCCTCATGCCCGGTCGCCAGCGTGCCGTATCCGCCGCCGGGGCAGACGACGATCGCGGTTCCGTTCGGTTCGGCCGCTTTGTGAATGGACAACGTCGGCGCCTCGCCGCCAGCCAGCCCGCCGGGGATGCCCTCGGCGGGCACCTCGACCGCCTCCCACAGCGGGACGACGGTCGCGTTCTCGGCGGGGGCGCCCTGGAGTTCGACCGGCGGAGCGCCAAGCACGGGGACCAACAGGGCGGGAAGAAGGGCGGCGGCGATCATGCCGCGACGATAACGGGGGCGAGCGCCGATGCGTTAGCGTGGGCGCATGTTCGATCCCGACGGCCCCGTGCTGCTGATCTCCGCGTTGAAGCGGGAACTGCCGCCGCCGCGGGACGACTGGCAGTCGATCGCCGGCGGCGTGGGCCGCGATCGCTCCGAAGCCGCGACCGCCGACGGGATCGGCCGGCTCAACCCCCGGCTGGTCGTCTCCATCGGCTACTGCGGCGGCTTGGACCCGGCGTTGAACGTCGGCGACGTGGCGACCGCGGACGCGGTGCTCGCCCCGGACGGGATGCGCTACGAAGCCGTTCCGCTGGGCGATTCACCGGTGACGCTCGCCACGGTCGACGCCCCGCTGCTGAGCGCCGAGACGAAAGCCGCGTTGCACGCCCGCACCGGCGCCGCGATCGTGGATATGGAAGCCGCCGGCGTCGCCGCGGCGTGCCTCGAAGCCGGCGTGCCGTTCGCCGCGGTGAAGGTCGTGACCGACGCCGCGACCGACGATCTGCCGCGGGGCCTCGAACCGTTCCTGACCTTCGCCGCCGGGGAGGGATCGGTCCTCCGGTGTGCGACGGCGCTGCTCAGCCGGCCGGCGCTGATCGGCGATCTGCTCCGACTCGCTCGCACCTCGCGGCGGTGTTCGGCGAACCTTGCCGACGCGCTCGCCCACGCCTCCCCCACGCTCGCGCCGCCTGTCGGCGACGGCGAACCGGGGTGAACCGCCCGTCGCTCGCCCCGTCCCTTCCACCGTCCGCCCTCCCCCTTCCGCCTTCTCAATATGTCCCCCTGGCGCCTGTCCGAACTGACGTATCAAGAGACCCGCCGGAGTTCCGAGACGGAGCCGTTCTCGCTCGCCGTGCTGCCGTGGGGGGCGACGGAGCCGCACAACCTCCACCTGCCGCACGGGACCGATAATTATCAGGTCGAAGCCCTCGCCGATCGAGCCTGCGCCCTCGCTCACGGGAAAGGGGCGAAGGTCGTGTTGTTGCCCGGCGTGCCGTTCGGGACGCAGACCAATATGAAACGTTGTCCGCTGGCGTTGAATATGCACCCCAGCACGCAGCTCGCGGTGCTGCGAGACCTGTGCGGGTCTTTGAACGACGCGGGCGTCGAACGGTTATTAATCGTCAACGGCCACGGCGGGAACAATCTGAAGTTCGCCCTGCGGGAGCTGATGGAACAAACCCCGGTGCACCTGTTCCTGTGCGACTGGTTCGGCGCCGCCGCGGACGGGGCGCGGGAAGACCTCGACCTCGCCCCCGGCTCGCACGCCGACGACACGGAGACATCGCTGATGCTGCACCTGCGCCCGGACCTGGTGGTGCGGAACGAGGACGGCTCCCTGCGAGCCGACGCCGGGGCGACGCGCCCCTTGGGAATTAAATCCCTCCGCGAGGGCGTGGTGCAGATGAGCCGTCGCTGGGACCTGCTGACCACCGCCACCGGCGACGGCGACCCGCACCCCGCGACCGCGGAGAAGGGCAAGCGCCTGTTCCAGATGGTCAGCGACCGCCTCGCCGAAGCGATCTACGAACTCGCCACGGCCCCGGCGACCGAGGCCTTTCCCTTTGAAGAGATCACATGACCGCCTCCCCGACGCCGCGGCCGCCCATGCCTCCGCACTTCGATCGCACGCTGGAGGAACTGGGCCTGACCAAGTTCGCATCGCTGTTTGAAGCCGCGGCCCTGCCGGCGGTCGCGTTCGACCTCAGCCCGGTCGGCGAGGGCACGCCCCCGGATCTCGGCGCCAGCAAGCTCGGCGGGACGCCGGACCTGCCGGCGGGGTTCGAATGGCCGATCAACACCGATCCGGACGGCAAGAATCGACCGCTGGACTTTCTACTGCAAATCGACCTCGCCGCCGTCCGACCCGCGGCCGAAGCCGCGGGCGTCGCCGAGTCGCTCCCGTCGGACGGGCTGCTCTCCTTCTTCTACGATCTGGCCGAACAACCGTGGGGCTACGACCCGGCGGCGTTGAACGGGTTTCATGTCGCCTATACGCCGGCCGGCGTTCCGTTGACGCCGACGTTCCGTCCGCCATGCGAAGACGACGAGGACCAATCGCTCATCCTCTGCCGCCTGACCTTCCGCCCGACGGTCACTTTTCCCCACCAGCGATCCCGGGCACGGGAGCGACTGGACGAGCAGCTCGAAGCGACCGGCACGCTGACGGAGGAGGACGACGACGGCCTGTGGGAGGCGTCCGCCCGATTGGAGCACCCCGCGGGCAAGGCGGACGATGTGGGCGCCCATCATTTGCTGGGGCACTCGTGGAACGTCCAGGGCGATATGCAGCTCGAGGCCCAATTAGTCTCGCACGGCCTCTATACCGGCGACGAGAGCGGCTATGAGGACCCGCGGGCCGAAGCGTTGGAGCAGGGAGCCGATGACTAGGTGTTGCTGCTTCAACTCGCCTCCGACTTCGGCGACGACAGCGACCCCGCCGATCAAGGCTTCGAGATGATGTGGGGCGACCTGGGGATGCTGTACTGGTGGATTCGTCGCGAAGACCTCGCCGCCCGCCGCTTCGACCGCGTCTGGATGACGTTGCAGTGCGGCTGACGTCCGCCGCTGCCTCGGCCGATTGCCGGGCGACCGGGCCAATGGCCGAACAGGACCAGCTTCCAGGCGCCGCCGCCGGTCCCGCTTCCGCTCGGCCTCGTCTTCCGGGGCGCTCCGCTCGGACGGCTGCCGGGGAAACGTCTTGATCCTTCGCGGACAGCAGGTAGAGTGATCTTGAAGATTCGCCCGCCGGGCGGGTCGAAAGTAGAGCGAGCGTTCCTCACCGACTACGGGAGAGACGATGCGACTCCGTTTATTTGTTCCGCGTCGACCATCGACGCCGGCCCCGCCTCCGGGCGGCAGCCCTTCTCTCTCCCCCGCCCGACCCGGGCGACTCCGACGGTGACCCCGTCATGGTCCCCGACGGCGTTCCCCGTTCCGATCGATACGTGATCGGAAAGGAAGGGCGTCGCCGGCCGGTTGACGCTGCGCCGTGCGAATCGGCGCCCTGCCGATCCGGCGGGCGCTGTGATCCGTCGCGTCCCGACGAGCGTTCCGTACGTCCCCGCCGCCGACTTGGCAGCGGGCGTTCCCCACTGTTTCGCTTCCTGATTTTGGAGCCGTCTGATGCGGACTGAAGTCTCCCTGCACCATCTCCCGCGGACCCCGCAACTGCGGGCCGTCGTGAGTCACCTCGAACAGAAGGCGGACCGCCTGCTCGGCCGATTCGGCCGCGGCGTGAGATCGGCGGAGGTCACCGTGCGCGGCGGGGAATCCAGCCACGGCCCCCACGAGAACGACCTTGCCTGCACCGTGCGGGTCGCGCTGGCGAGGGGGAAGGAAGTCGTGGTGAAGGCGACCGGCGCCACCCCCGCCGCCGCCGCCGCCGAGGCGCTCGCCCGCGCCCGCCGGACCGTGGCGAAGCGACTCGATGCGATGACCAGCCACAGCAACCCCGAGAACCGCGCCACCCTCCGCCGCGCCGCGGCGTAGCGAGGCCGTTTGCAGAGAGCTGAAAAGATTCGAACCAACGCCGGCGGGGACGGTCCCCGCCGGCGTTCTCCGTGCGCTGTTCAGTCGTAGCGGTGCGTCTGCACGACGGTCTCGTCTTCGTCCAGGCTCACGACCCAGGTGACGCGGCCGATTCCGGCGTCGAGACTGCGGCGCCACTCGTGCGTCACGACCGGCGCCGGCGTCCCCCGCGGCGGCTCTACGTAGAGCGCCGTGAACCGTGGCGGTTCGTAGCGCTCGAACCCCGCATCGGACAGCGGCCCGGCGATCTCCGCTTCGGTCATGCCGGCCCGCACGGCGTTCATCGCGTCATCGCCGACGGCGACCTGACCGCGAACCCAGATTCCCCAGCAGAACAATCCGGCCACGCCCAGCGCCGATGCGGCGACGGTCGCGAGAATCGCCCGCGTGCCCCAGCGCCGAATCGCGCGTTCGGTGGACGGAGCGAGCTTCAAATGTCAATGCCCTTGGTGCTCAGCAGTTCGACCGCGTTGCCGTGGGGGTCGGAGAGGTACAGGCTCTCGGTGCCGTCGCGGTGCGGTTTGAGTTCGCCGAAGCTCGCCGCCTCCGGATGCACGAAGCCGAGGTGCGGCGGATGCTGGCCCGGCGTAACCAGCGCCAGGGAGACGTTCGCGAACTTCAGCAGCGCCCAGGAATCGTCCTGGTAGGCGATCTCGCAGGTGAAGTGTTCGCGATACCACTCGACGGTGGTTTCGATGTCCTTCGCCTCCACGGCGACATGGTGCAAACGATCGAGGGGCGGGGCGGCGGGCATCGGGGAGGCGGGCGTAAGGGAGCGAATAGCGGGGACAGTCTACCCGCTTCGCCGTCGCCGACAGGCGGCGCGTCCGCGTGCGACGACGGAAGAGCAGGTTCTCAACGCTCGAACCGCACCCGATCCAGCGTCTCGCCAGCGAGGCTCTTCAGTTCCGCCGTCATCGCCCCGCCGCGGGCGATGCGGAGCAACACGTACCCGTCCTCGCCCGCGAGAAACTTGCTTTGCGGGTCCGGGTAGCGGTCGCCGCGACCGTTCAGGGAGGTGTTCAAGAACGTTGTCGAATCAGGCGGATCGGCCCGCTCGGCGAAATGCCCGAAGCCGGAAATCACGCAGGTTTCGTCGGCCAAGGCTCTTCCCCAGCGCCCGCCGGCCAAGCCCCGGACGGTCGCGTTGCGTTCATTATAAACCGTCACCCGAAACGGCGTGTCGCCTGTCGGGCGGTTCTCGTACCAGGTCAGTTGCTCGGAGTCCGCACCGAACGCATGACAGGTCTGCCAAGTGGCGCCGAAATCGGAGGTGTGATTGAGATCCGCCGCCGTCAGTCGCAGCCCGAACGCCGGCAGGTGCAGGCTCCAGCGCCATTCCGGCTCGCTGGGCAGGGTGAAGAAGGAACGCCAGGCGGCGGCGTCGACGTCGTAGACCGGATCGGCCGGCGGACTCGGACCGCGTTCGCGGATCTGCCGGTCATGATTGCCCAGCGCCGGCAGATACGGCACGGACCGGAACAGTTCCGGGTAGGCGTCGACCAGCTCGGCAAACGGCGTCGTGCAATCGACCACGCCCGGCCCGCAGCGGGTGAACAGATCGCCGATCTGATCGCCCGCGCAGAGCAACAGATGCGGGTCGTCCTTTCGCAACGCCGCGAGATCCGGCCGCCCTTGCCAGTTCGCCACGCAGGCGATGCGAAGTTCGTCCGTCGACACGCTCGGCAGCGGCGCCGGTTGGGACCAGTCGTCGCCGTCGCCGACGCGATACTCGCCCGCCCGACCGGCGGGGATCTCGACGACGTGACTCCGCCGCGCGCCCTCGACCCGGACGACTTCACTGGGCGCCGGCTCGCCGAGCGTTCCCTCCGCCCCGAATCGTACCGCGGAGGCGGTCGGCCGGTCCGTCTCCCATCGCACGACCAGTCGCCCCGGCCCCGCCGGCCCAATTCCCAATCGAATCGCGGAGATCACTGCCGGGGTCGCCGGCGTCTCCTGGGGTGCGGGGGGATCGCCGGCCGGCGGGCCGCACAACAAAACGAGGCAGAGGAGCGACGGCACGGCGGATCTCGGAGTGGGGCGAACGCACTCCAAGTCTACAAGCGGCGGCGCGCTCAGATGCTGCTCGCCAGCGTGAGCAGGTCCGGGGCGTCGGCGGCGTTGCGGGCGATATGCGCGGCGAGCACGCCCTCTTTTGAGAGCACGAACGCCCCGCCCATCTGAAACCCGTCGCCCTCCATCGGTCCGACGCCGTGCCGCAGGAACGGCGCCAGCCCCTTCGCCCAGACGACGGGGGAGAATAATTCTCGCGCATCGCCGCGGCCCAGGCCCAGCGCCCGATAGAGGAAGCGATCCGGGTCGCTATAGCAGGGCAGATCGTCCAGCCCGTCGCGGGCGAGCGCCGCGGCGGCCTCCGCCGGTTCGCTCATGGTGAGGATCGCCGGCGTGACGCCGGCCGCTTCGAGATCCGCCCGCTTCGCGGCTAGATCGGCCAGTTCCGCCCGACAGAAAGTGCACCCCGCATGGCGCACGGCGAGCAACAGCACGGGACCGACGGCCAGCCGTTCCGACAGCGGCTCCCCCTGCTGATCGAGCGTCACCTCCGCCGCCTCGGCCAGCGGCAGCAGCTCCGCTTCCCCGACTTCGGCGTCCTGTCCATAGGCGTGCCGATCGAACGCGCGATACAGGATGACGGCAAACGGAACCCACCAGATCAGATCGTTCGTGAGGTTATGCCCCCCCATCGCCCACGGCAGTTCGCCCCGCACGGCGCCGATCAAGAAGCCGATCGGCCCGAAGACTTTGCCCAGCAGCCCCACCAGCACGATCGGCCAGTGCCGCAGCGGATCGCGAGCCGCGCAGAGATACCCCACGCCGTAGACGCCCACGATCATCCCCACGCACCGCCAGAACGCCGGGTTCCCCACCTCCACCCCGGTCCAGCCGATCGTCCACCCGACCGGCAAGAACACGACCGCGGCGCCCCACAGCAGATTATAAACGCCCGCGGCGATGAGAACCGGCCGCATCCACGGCGAGACGGCGGGGCGGGGGACGTCGGGGGAGCGCATGGAGCGATCCTAGGCGCCGACCTCAAACCGTCGGCCCGAACCAGATCCAGCCCTCGCGCCGTAGCGTTTCGACATCGAGGTCGACCGGCGGGCGATGAACGCGACCGGCCACGAAGTCCCCCGCCGCGAGCACGCAGACCGCGGCGTCGAAGGCGTCGTCCGACGCAATCATCGACCCGCGATCGACCGGAAGCCGCGCCTCCTCCGCCAGTCGATCCAGCAGCGCGGTCCGCGCGGGGACCGCCGTCGCCCGCTCTTTGCTCTTATATCCCCGCGTCGGCAGGCCGCGCGACTTCAACGTCGCGGCGGGATAGACCTCGATCACGCCGGCGCCCGCCGGCGGGCCGGGTTCTAACAGCAGGGGGAGCCGCCGGTCTGCCCGCAGCGCTCCGACGATCGCCAGGGCGCAGGCCGCCGTGCGGGCGATGCGGTCGGCGCCGACGTCCAGCGACCGCTTGCCGATCGTGCGGTGGACGAAGTCGTCCGTAGCTCGACGGAACATCCGGTTCGCGACGTGCGGCAGCGGATCGCCGGCTGCATGCGTCGCCAGCGCGATCCCCATCGGCGCCGGCCAGCCCAGCGGAGCGTCGATCGCCAGCACGGCCGGCTGTCCTTCGGGCCGATCGTCCAGCCACCCCCGCAGCACGCCCGCCACGTCCTTCGCCCCGACGAGGGCCTCCTCCACCGAGACGGCGCCGCCGTCCCACGTCCCCCGGGCCAACCCCGCCTTCTTGGACTGCGTCGCGCAGTCGTAGCCGATCAGCGTGACGGTCATTCGTCAATCGCCGACGGCGGGGCGAGGCCGTATTCGCCGCCGGTCTCGGGGGCCGGCAGGCCGGTCAGGCGGCTGCGGGAGGGCTGGGCGAGGTTGCACCAGAGGTTGTCCTCGAAGCGAAACGTCTCCGCCGCCGTGCCGGGGCCGACGTTCACCAGCGTCCACACGCTGCTCGCCTCCCACAGAATCACGTTCCCCGCGATCACGCCGCCGCGGGTGTCGGACATGTGGTCGGCCCGGTTCTCCTTGAGAATACGGAAGGGGAACGACGTTTGGTTCCGCAGCGTGCAGCCCTCGACCCGACCGCCGTCGGAGCCGACGAACGCCACCGCCGCGGCTCCGCCGATGAGATCGCAGCCGCGAACCGTCACGTCGCTCGCCTCGAACGGGGCGTTCGGCGGACGAAAGAACGCCAGCCCGGTGGATCCGCCGAGGTTCACGCAGCGTTCCTTCACGCCGGTCACGCGGCAGTTCTCGAACAGCACGTCCCGACAACCGCCCTTCGCCTGCAAGCCCACCCACGGGCCGTAGGCGCCTTCGACCCACCCGCCGTCCACGACGCAGCGACGAATCGCGGCGTCGTGGCAGCCGACGAGATCGATCCCCTGTCCCCCGCCGCCCCAGCGGAGCGCGGTGCAGTCATGCATCCGCAGGCCGTCGACGCCGGACAGCTTGAACCCGTCGAGATTCTCCCGTCCGTCCCTCGGGCCGCCGCTGTCGCGAACCGTCACGCGGCGGAGCGTCAGCGGGCCGGCCGGAGCGTCCAGGTCGCCGCCGTCGTCCGCGTTCAAGCCGTTGCCGGAGGCTCCCTCGAAGATCAGATCGGTCAGCACCGCGTGCGACGGCCGGGTCAGCTTGATCCCGGACGTCCCGCCGACGAACACCGGCGGGTCGTTCGGATCGCTGCCGGCCAGCGTCACCGGGCGATCGGCCTCGCCGCGCGGGGACCAGCTCAGCCCGCCGCGGTACGTGCCGGGGGCCACCCGGATCACATCGCCCGGCCCGGCGGCCGTCATCGCGGCTCGCAGGGCGGCGTCGGAGTTCACCGTGACTTCCTCCGCCCGGGACTCTCCAGCGAATGGGGTCGCGGCGACCGTCAGCAGGGCGGCGGCGAGGGGACCGAACCGAATAAGCGACGAACCGACGAACATGGCGGGGGACTCCGAGCGAGGAACCCCGCGAGCATCCGCTGCGGACCGCGACGTCTCAACTTGCCGCGGGCTGTTCCGCCTCCGGCGTGGCGGGCGTCGCCGGCACGGGGACCGGCGGGCGCCAGGCCCAAACGACCCAGCCGATCAGCAGCGTGACGCCGAACGCGAACGTCAGGCTCGCCGCCATCTGACTGAACCAGTGGCCGCCGAGCACCGTCCGGCAACAGGCTCCCGCAACCAGCAGCGCCCCAGCGATCACGGTGGCGGCGAGCGACAGCCCCCGCGGCGGAACGCCCCAACGCGATCGCACGACCCGCGGCAGCAGCGCCGCGGCGCCGAAGGCGGCGCCGAACACCAACCCGAAGGTCGACGGCAGCCCGGACGACTCGCTGAACTTGGCGATCGGTACGTATTCCGCGATCGGCTTCGGCACGTAGATCGACGCCCGCAGCCCCTTGTCCGTCAGGTACACGATCAAAAAGGCGATCGGAACCGCGATCGCCCCCCGCCACCCGGCCTTCGCCCACGCCAGGGCGGCGCCGACGATCAAGGTGAACCAGACCAGCGGGGGTTTGGCCGTTCCGGTGAGGAACTCCGCCCATTCCGGCTCCGCCCCGAACGCCGATTGCAGGGCTTTCGTCACGCCCACGTCGCCCGGCAGCGGTCCCTGCGCGACCCACGACGCGACGCCCAGCGGCAGGGCGACCGCCCAGCACGCCAGTCCCGCGAGCAGCAAGCGTCGGGCGGGCGTCATCGGCGGGCGTGGTCATGGCGATCAAAGTCCGCAGTGTATCAGGCCGTCCTGAATCAATGCCGTAACGCCGAGGCTCCGCGGAGCCTCGGCGTTATGACGTTTCCTGAGTAAAGATCGACTCGATTCAGTCCGGGGCGACCAGCGAGGGGGCCTCGATCCGCATCTCCTCCGCGAGATCGCGCAGCTTACCGATCGCTCGGTTCTGCAACTGACGGACGCGCTCCTTGCAGATGCCCAGTTGTCCGGCGACGACCTGCAACGTCTGCACGCCTTCGCTTTCCTCCAAGCCGAAGCGGGCGGTGAGGATCAGGCGTTCCCGTTCGTCCAGCTCGCCGGCGGCTTTGGCCATCAGGCGCTGGAAGTCGCCGTACTGGCTTTCGTTGAGGTGCCGGTCTTCATGCATGTGGGGGCTTTCGGAGATGATCTCCCCGGTGCCCAGCACCATCCGGCTGTTCCGCCGGCCCCGCTGCTGGACCATCCGGTAATAGGCCCGGCGAATCGCGTGCGTGGCGTAGGTGCTGAACCGGAAGCCGCGGCCGTAATCGAACTTGGCGACGGCGTTCATCAACGCCACGTTCCCCTCGGAGACGAACTCGTCGAAGGAGACGTTCTGATCGGCGAACTTCCGGGCGATGCTCACCACCAGCCGCAGATTGCAGCGGGCGATGCGATTGCGGGTGATCTTCGCCTCAGCGAGCAGGAACTCGCACTCCGGCAGCTTCTTCTTACTGGGGCGATGCGGGGAGAGACCCTCCCGCAACCCGGCCGCCTTCCACTTCAGAAAGTTCATTTTGCGAAACAGCGCCGCCTCGTGCTTCGGCGTGAGCAGCGGCACCTCGTACAGCCCAGCGAGATAGTTCGGCAGCCCGGCGGGGCGGCGGGGCTTGCGGGCGACGGCGCCTTCCTCGATCAGCGGGGTGGCGAGGATCTCCTTCTGGATCCGGCGATCGACGAACTCCGGGTTGTCGATGAAGTCGCACTTCGCGTTCAGTACCGCCGCGGCCCGCGCCTGGCGACCGGCCAGCGATTCCGGATCGGGCGCCGCGGACGCCCGCTGTTCCCTGGGGAGCCGGTTGACCGGCGTCCGCTTGGGCCGGGGCGGCGTGGGTTGGGACGTGGGGGCCGGAGCGGAAGTCTTCGTCGCGGTACGGTCGGCAGGCACGGGGGCGGGTCCGTTCGGGGGAGAGCTGACGTCCGGGAGGCAGAACCCCGGAGAGAAGCCGCGGCCGACGCCTGCCGTCGCCGCAGGCGGGGACGGTCCCCCACGCAGCGAATTCACGGACGTCTGGTCGGTCCCGCGGCGAGCGACCGAACGCAAACGTTCAAATCGTTCAACGCGAGAAACGGACCTTACGCGGGGGGCGACACGCGCTCAATCCCTCCACCGGGAGTTACACCCGCGCGATGGGGTGAGGGTTTCCCCCGTTGCCTGTTGCAACGAGTATATCGTCAGCTCATCCGAGCCGCGAGCATGCACAGCGTCAACGCCCCTCGCGCCGACCACAGCGCCGTGCGAATCCAGTTCGTCGCGACCAATGCCGCATGGGCCGCGGGGGCGAAGCCGGCCGCCAGTTCCGAGTGGCGGGGCACCTGCAAGAAGTAGGTCGACAGCCAGATCCCCGCGGTCATCGCCGCTCCGGCATAGCACTGCCATGCCGGCACGCCTTCGGGAATGCGCCACGCCAGCCAACCGCTGACGGCCAATTCGACCAGCATCAGCGGCGCCACGATCCAGGTGATCCGCAGCGTGTGGCGCCGTTCGTACTCCGCGAAGCCCTCCGCCCCGACCCCGTCGAACAACGGGTAATGGACGATCTGCACCGTCCAGATCAACCCGACCAGCGGCAGGGTCGCCGCGGCTTGGATCAGCAGGGCGTTCACGGGGGAAATTCCAAGTTCAAGAAATCAAGAACCAAATGGACAACCTGATGTGGAATCTCCTCTTTGGTTCTTGATTTCTTGGTCTTGGAGCTGCGTCAGCTCTGCTGACCGACGACCCGCTTGCGCACGTCGACCTGCACTTCGCCGAAGGTCTGTTCGTGCTGGCGAAGGGCGACGTTCAACGCCCCCAGCAGCCGTTTGGCGGTGTAGGGGTTCATGACGATTCGCTGGGCGACCGTCACCTTGGCCGGGACGCCGCCGCCGGGATGCGGGTTGAGGCCGACGTCGAGGATGATCTCCTCCGGGCTGCGGGAGACGCGACAGAAGTTCGCGTAGCAAACGGCGGCGCCGCTGTCGTCGAACTGCACGTTGACCCGCTGTTGTTCGGGCGCCTCGCCGCCGCTCGCAGCTTCGGCTTCGGGGTCGGCGGGGAGATCGGCGTCGTTCTTGGCCATCGGGAGCGTCCGGTGCGGGAAGCGCCGCGTGAACCGCGGCAGGGGAGAGCCCGTCATACCGGCGGTGCGTCCCCACGACAACGCGGCACGCGACGGGCGGCCGTCGGGCCGCCGTCAGGACGCCGAGGGGCGGCTGCGTCGCGAGGCGGCGCCGCGTCGGACTGGATCGAATCGCCGCGCCCGCGTACTCTTCGCGATCCCCCGTTTCTGCGCGGCCCTCGAAGCGCTCGCGCCCGTTCCGTTTTCGCCCCCGTCGTTTCGCCCCGATGCCCAACTCTCCCAGCGCCAAGAAGGCCCTCCGTAAGAGCCAGAAGCGGCGGTTGGTGAACCGTGCGAACCGCAGCGCCCTGCGGACCGACCTGAAGAAGGCCCGGGTCGCGGTGGAAGAAAAGCCGACCGAATCCGCCGACGAGGTGAAGACCGCCATGCGGCACTTGGACATCTCCGCCGGGAAGGGCTTGATTCACAAGAACAAAGCCGCCCGCCTGAAGAGCCGGCTGGCCAAGAAGCTCAACGCCGCCGTCGCCGCCAACTGACGCGGTCTGCGGCCGAATCGGACCACGCCCGCCGCGGATTCGCGGCGGGCGTTCTCATGCGCGGGATGGGATTTCGTCCGGCATGGAGCCGCGACCGTCAGGGAGCGTCTCTCAACCGGTCCGCGTTGAGCCGTAGCGGCGGCTCGCTCTCAACCGTCGGCCGTCGCGAGAGACGCTCCCTGACGGTCGCGGCTCCCGTCTCTATTCTACGGCGCACAAAAAACGCCGCGGTCGGCGAACCGACCGCGGCGTGCTGATCTCCGCGACGGCGGGGATCAGTCGAAGTCCGAGGAGCTGACCGGATCCTGCAGCGGCATGCCGGCGCGGGCGGAGCCGTCACGCGGGTACGTCAACTCCGAGCCGCCGCTGGAGAGCAGGCGGAGATAGACGCTGGGGCTGATGCTGTCGGTGATCTTGGTGGCCCGGCCGTCGCAGAACCCGACGGTGATGGCGCCGCCGGTGTGCTCGGAGGCCGGCCGCGGACGGGCGATGCCGTCGTTGAACCGGGCGTTCGGCTTGCCCTTGTCCGGGAACGCCGTGCCGTACCCGGCAATGTTGCCGTCCGGGAACGCCACCCCCTCCGGGTCGCCGCCGTCGTCGGCGATCAAGCCGCCGAAGCCGAGCCGGAACGCGTTGTCGCCGTACCAGTTGGCGACCTGGTTGTTCTCGGAAATCCAGACGGTGTTCGTCGTGCCGTCCCAGTTGCCGATCTGATCCAGGGTCAACTGGGCCGTGCCGCCGCCGGCGACGTCTCCCCCGGGCGGGAGGTGCATGGCGCCGCTTTTCATATGAATGGGCTTCGGGTTAGCGACCGTGGTTCCGGCGACCGTCCAGATGTAAGAGTTGGGGTGGTGGCCGCCGGGGTTGTTGACGCTCGGCGAGACGCCGACGTCCGTCACCAGCGACGCCGCGATGTAACCCATGTTGGCGCGGTAGCTCAGGCCGAAGTCCGCGCTGTCGTTGTCGCTGTCGTCGGGGCAGATGTAGCTTTTGATCTGGCCGGTGCCGAGCACGTTTTGAAGTTCGGTCGAGCGAGCGGCGATCTCACCCGCGTCGCCCCCGTACAGTTCCTCAAGGCTGCCGATCGCCGTGTCCTGAGCGCCGGCGTCCATATACGGCAGGATCACCCGGGTCCACGTTTTATAAGGGATGGAACCGACGGCCCCCCCGCCGCTGTTCCGGAAGGCGCCGTCATAGACGTGGGGCACCTTGCCGCTGTCGCGGGTGGTTTTGTTCGTCAGGGCCAGGGTGATGTTCTTGACGTTGTTCTGGCACTCCAGCAGCCGGGCGGCGGCGCGGGCCTGCTGGACGGCGGGGGCCACCAGCGAGATCAGCACGGCGATGATGCTGATCACCACCAGGAGTTCGATCAGCGTGAAACCCCGTCGCGCCGCGGCGAGGGGTCGGCGGGGGCGGGGGATATTCATCGGGACAGCGCCTTGAGCGGACAGGGACAGGGGGTCGAACGGGGGAGAACCGAGAAGGGCGGAACGCCGCTGGATTCTATCGCAAACGGCGTGCCGTGAGGGGCGGTTCCCCCAGGCGACGCCGCTTCGCAGGGGAAACTACTGGATTCGCTGGCGGTGGATGATCAGATCCTGCCACGGGAACCGCACCCCGCCGGACAGCGGATCGCGAGCGAAACTGTAGGTGTTTTCGCCGGCGTTCCCCGTGGTGGGCAGGTGATCCGCACGCAGCAGGGCCGGCGCTTTGGAGCGATCGATCAGGAACACGCCGCGATAACGGGGGCTATCGCCGCGTTTCGCCCCGATCCGCGTGAATCGCTGTTCGGGGTCGGCGGCGGAGGGATTCACGTCGCCCAATCGCAGCTCGCGGGCCTGGAAGAAATCGACCTGCACGAAGCAGAGGAACACGTTGCTGCGATGTGTTGCAGAATTGAGCACCTTGTTCAGCAGGCGATACCGCGTGGTGAAGTCGAGGTCCGCCGGGTTGTTGCCGCCGTCGCCGGTTTGAGCGTTGACGTTCTCGGCGCCCACGCCGAAGAAGGCGCGGGGCAGGGCGCTGGTGCGGGTGTTGTTGCCGTTCAGGGGCGTCGACCCGGTCCCGATCCACGGCGCCGCCTGCGGACGCAGCCGCAGCGGGGTGGACTGCATCGCTTCGCGGAGACTCACCGCGGCGTCCGGCACGGCGCCGTCATCCAGCGACCGCGTCGGGTTGTGGTAGCCGGTGAACGGGTTGCCGTTCATCCCGCCGCCCTCGGCCATCCCCCGCAACGCGATGCCCGGGAGAACGGCGCGGGAGGCGCCGTCGCCCCACACGCCGGGAGTCACCAACGGATCGCGTCCGTCACGGGAGAGCAGCATCGCTCCGTACAGG
The DNA here is from genome assembly GCF_013036045.1 of Alienimonas chondri. Taxonomy (GTDB): domain Bacteria; phylum Planctomycetota; class Planctomycetia; order Planctomycetales; family Planctomycetaceae; genus Alienimonas; species Alienimonas chondri. Next base: position 9,501 of record NZ_WTPX01000044.1, on the reverse strand, counting down.
TCGGAGTTGAAGGCGCCCAGCCCCACCGCGGCGGGGGTGAAAGTCGCATTTCGCATCGGCAGGGTCGTGCCCGGGTCATCATGTACGCGGGGGTCGTCGATCACCCCGGCCAGCACGTGCGGATGGCGGAGCGTGTTGAAGTTGATCCGCCCCGCCCGCCGGACCGAACCGACGGAGAAGGCACCGTCGGTGCCCAGCCGGGCGGTCGGGCCGATCTGCACGGTCTCCGCGGCGGCGTCGATCATCTCCGAGGTCCGCCGCGGCGTGCCGACGTACTGCAACAGGCGATACCAGCTGTTGAGATGCTCCGTTCCGGCCGCGCCGATCAGCGGATCCTGCCACGATTTCCGGGCGACGTCCGGGTACAGCAACCGCGACCCGACGACGTTGAACTCGTTCAGGATCGCGTCGTTCCCGGCGCCGACCGTCTGCGTGGCGTCCTGCGGGGTGGGGTCGAAGCCCAGGCCGATCTGGCGATCGTTCTGCGTCGAAAGACTGGCGAACTCTTGGAACGCCGTCTTCTTGATGTCCGACATCCCGGACCCGAAGGCGCGGTCGTTCGTAGCGGTCAGGCCCGCGAGCGACTCGGAGTCGTACAGCGGCACGCCGATCAGGTCGGCGGGGCCGGCGAACTCCCGGTCGAAGTGCGGCTGCCACAGGGAGAACGGCCGCTGCTGGCCGGCGTGTCCGCCGGGGCTGTTGCGGTCATGTCCGCCGATCGAGTTGAAGATCACCGGACCGTAGCCCTCCGCCGTCGCGCGGTCGGACGTGTCCAGCAGGGAGCGTTCCGCGTTCGTGCGGCCGACGGCGGCCAGTTCGCTCGCCCGCAGCAGCGGTTCCATCCGGACGCGACTGGCGACCTTCGGCGTGGCGTTGGTCTGGTTGAGGATTTCGATCGGTCCCCCGACGGCGCCGCCGGCGACGAAGTGGCCGCCGAACGCGCCGTCGCCCCGCGTGACGCCGCCGTTATCGTCTTGGTCGAAGATGTCCAACCGCGTCGTGACGACGCGCGTGCGATCGACGGTGATCCACGGGTTGTCGCGGTCCTCGTCGGCGTAGTCCGCGGCCGTCGGATCGGATTCCTTGGGCGCCCGCAGCGGGTTCAACCGGGTTTGCAGCAGCACCTCGACCACGGGGGTTTGGTCCAGCCGCTCCGGTTTCACCGAAGGATCGACCCGACTGAAGAGGTCGTTCTGCCCGGCGACGCCCGGGTTGGCCCGCAGCGTTGCGGTCAGATCGTTGTTCAGGTGTTGCATCCAGAACGTCGGATCGTTCGCGTCCGGCCCCGTGACCAACGTGTCCAGAATCTGGGCGTCGTTCGCCGGGAGCGTGTCCCGCAGCACCTCGCCGTTCGCGGGGTCGTTGTCAGTCTGCCGGGCGTTGGTGGCGAACGGCTGGGGCGCGAGCGTGATCCAGGACGCGTTGCCGACCGCGCCGACGGACGCCTTCGTCTGGGACAGGTTCACCCGCATGCGGCTGCGGGCGGCCGCCGTATTGAAGAGCGGACTGCCGTCGATATAGCCGTCGTTGGCGTTGGCGATCGTGTAATAGGGACGGGCGGCGGTCAGTTTGCCGGCCCGCGGGATGATCGCCCGCGCCTGCATCCCGCTTTGCCCCAGAGCCCCGGCGTCTTCGCGGAACTGCCGCGTGTCCCGGGGGTCGCGGACGATGATGCGGTAGTTCTCGCCGGGTTCGTCGGTGACCGGGTGCTCCGCGAAGTTCAGTTCGCCCGGCCCGGTGTAGGCCAATTCGAGGAACAGGAAGTCCTGCGGACCGCCGGTCGCGACGCCGGAGTCGTCCCATTCGGTCAACACATGATTGACCTGGTTGCCGCGGTCGCTGGCGTCCGCCTGATTGAAGTTCTCCTCCGCCCAGGTGATGTTCGCGAGCGCCTCGGAGATCGCCACTTCCTGCCGTTCGACGCCCACGACCATCCCGCGGCCGGCCGCGGTCGGGCCGGGCGGGTTCGCGTAGCCGTCGTCGTAGTAGGTGTAGCCGTTGCTGAGATCCTTGTCGTACACGAACAGCGTGCGGACCGGGTCCGGGTCCATCGCGTCCACGACGTTCACGGCCAACTGGGCCATCTCGCGGAGCTGCTCCTCGCTGTAGATCGCGTGGCCGGCGTTGTCGCCGGTGTAATCCAGCGTCGCGTTCGTCGGGTTCACCCCGCCGACCGTATACAGCAGCACATAAATGTCGCGGGCGAGGTTCTGACGGTCCCGCCGCGCGTGCCACTCCTGGGCCCGCAGGGCCTGCTGCCCGTTGATGTTGCTGAAGTCCCACGTCAGCAGCCCCGTGCCGGGGGAGGCCAACGCCGCGGAGCGGAGCCCTTCGTCACTGATGCCGAATCGCGGGATGGAGCCGGTCGTGTTCTTATAGTTCGCCAGCGCCGGATGCCCCACGGGGCCGAGCACTTCGGTCGCCTCGAACGGCTGCGGGGTAGCCCCCGACGTTTGCGTCGGGTGCGGGGTGAGGGTCCGCAGCCGCAGTTCGCCCTGACCGTCGTCCGTCCCGTCGCCGTCCACGTCGATCGCGGCGGTGCGGTCGAACAGCGGGTCGGCGGGATTGGTGACGCGTTCGGCGACGGCGTTGAAGCTCAGCTTGCGGACCAGACCGCGAAGCACCCGTTTCTGGGCGGGGTTGTTGATCTCCACGTTGCGGGCGGCGTGGGCGAGAATCGCCCGCACCTCCGCCCGGAACGGGTCGTTCGCATCGCCGTAGGTGCCGCCGAACACGGGCGGGAACACCCGGGGGGGATTCGTCGCGGAGGGCACGTCCGCCGCCGTGAGCTGCGAGTTCTCCCAGTCCCGGTCGGTGGCGCCGGGGCTTTGGATCCCGGCGACCGGCGCTTCAAACCGCCCCGCGGACGTCGCCACGTCCCAGCTGACCGTCGTGAACCGCTGACGGATCAGCTCGTGCTTCGGCGCTTCCGCGAAGCTGACCGGCGCCAGTTCCAGCAGTCGGCTGCTGGTCTTGGCGATGCGGTAGTCGGCGTCCGACATGTGCAGCCGAGCCGTTTCCGCCGGGCCGAAGAGCGCGTCGGTGGTTTGCGACTGGGCGAGGTCGAAATCGCGGATCGTCTCCGCCGGGTCGTCGACCTGCAGCCGATTGAACTGCCGGACGGCGTTCAGCTGACCGGTCAACGCCCCGTACGACGACGGCGCCGTGTCGCCGGCCGTCAGCGGGGTTCCGTCCGCCACCGCCCCGGTCGCGCCGTTGCTCGGTTTCGCCAGCGAAGCGCCCGCGGCCCCGCGGCCGACCAACGGGGCCGTCGCCGTCCCCTGCTGCGGCGCCCCGGTCCCCGCGGCCAACGACAGGGCGTAGGCCGAGTTCGTGAAGGTGCGGCCCTCGAACAGGCCGGTGGTCGCGAACCAGTTCCGCATCACCTGAAACACGCCGACGTTCGAGAACCCGGCCGCGGGTCCGCCGCCGGCGGGGAACAGCGGCAGCACGGCGTTCATATAGGTGGGGAAGCGGAACCGGACGTTCCCGTCCTCCGCCTGCGTGCCCGCGGTATTGATCGCGGCGTTCGTATCGACCAGGAACAGCCGCCGCAGACCGCGGAAGGCGTCGGTGTCGAAGCCGCTGCCGCGGCGGTCCAGCGGGACGCCTTCGGCGAAGGCGACCATCTGCAAGCCGGCGCCGGCGTTGTAGCCCCGGGCGCCGCCGTACACCAGGCCCGGCAACGGCCGGCCCATCCCCTCGAGCGAATTATAATTATCGTCCCCGGCGCCGGCGACGTTCAGGGAGTTGGCGCTCAGCCCGGGGTAGGGGAAGTAGGCCGCGGCCTGCGGATCGCCGGCGATCACCAAGCCCGCCCCGTCTTCCAGGCGATCCGACTCGCCGTAACGGCCGACCAGCAGATCGTCCGGCACGCGGGCGCCGCTGCGGGGATCGGTCTTGAACGTCGCCCGGCCGTGCAGCAGGAACCACCATTCGAGGTTCCGGCTTTGATCCGGCCCGCCGGACCAGGCGGTGTCGAAGAACTCGCTGAAGGCTTGCACCTCGTCCGCGGTCGCCCCGCTGGTCGCCGTGTTGTGGCCGCTCAGCGCCCACCCCGGGTTCACTTCGTCGGGGGTGCGGCCCGGGCCGCTTTGAGAGATCGAGGGGACCGCCGTATTGCCGTTATAATGCGCCCCCTGCAACGTCAGGCTGTCGTCGACGCCGTTGGCGTCCGCGTCCGCGTACGAGCCGTAGCTGTTGCCGTGGGCGTTGAGGTTGAACAGCGCGTCCACGTCGATAATTTTCAACGCGAACATCGGCACGAACTGCCCGGCGCCGTCGCCGGCGTTCTGGATCGGGAAGTCGAGGTCCAGCCAGATGGCGTCGAACACGCCGTCATTGTCCGGGTCGGCGTCGTAGCTGTCGGCGTAGTGCGGAACCGCGGCGGCGTCGACGTCCCCGGTCGCGTCGCCGGCGAGTTTGGCGGCGGCGTCGCCCGCCCCGACGCGCCACATCGGCTCCCGATTCACGGACAGATCCAGCGGCGGAATATAGTTCGGGTCGTTGGTCGCCAAGCTGTCCGGGTACGCCTCCGTGACGAACCGCCGGGCGTAGTTTTCGTCCTGATAGAGAACGCTGTAGCTGGTGGAGTTCTCCGGATTCACCGCCACCGACCGCCGTTGCAGGTGCGGCCGCATCACGTACGGCAGCGTTTCCGCTCTGGTATACCAAGGGTGGACCGTGGTCCCGCCGACGTTGTCCCACTCGCCGGCGTCCGGGTCGAGGAGATAGTCGTTGTTCGCAAGACCGCTGGGCGGGATCCGGTTCCGCAGCAGTTGGGGGCGGTGGAACGAGGGGATCACCACCCGCAGGCCGGTCGTCGGTTCGATCCAGTCGTAGGCCAGGAAGGCGCTGTTGAGGTCCGGGTAGGTGAAGTCCGCGTCCGGGGTCGGCAGACGGCTCAGGGACGGGTCCGTCCGCATCACGGAATAGAAGTCCTGCACGGTCGTCAGGTCCGCAAGCGTGCCGAACTGCGAGCCGGCGGCGAAGGTCATTTGCAGGGCGAACTGGTCGCCCCCGTCGAGGTTTCCGTCGCGGTTCAGGTCCAGTTCCGGGCGATTGTTGACCGTGCTCCACGCCGTGCCCACGCCTTGGCCGTCGAAGGGCGTGAGGTCGCCGCCGACCATGTTCGGCATCAGCGATTTATAACCGCCGTACAAAATGCTGTTCCGGGCCTCGTCGGGCGGACCGACGATCACCTGCTCCAACGCCCAGTTGAAGAAGACGTCCGGATCCTTCTCCGCCGGCAGGTCGTGCGCCTTCGAGAAGTTATAGCTGCCCTGCTCTTCCTGCATCGTCAGGGTGAGGAACAGGAACCCCAGCAGCATCAACGCCCCCAGCAGGGCGATGACGACCACGATGACGGTCCCCCGGCGTTCGGCTCCCCCGCGGAAGGGAGGGGCCGGCCATACGAGGCGGGACGAGGTGCGGCGGACGTTCATGGGAGGTTCCCGATCGGGAGGGACGGGTTAGCCGTCCTCTTGAATGAGGACGGCTAACGGACGTGTATGTTGTATGAAGGGAATTAATCAGTGAGGGCGTGGCGGAAGGACTCTTCCCGCATCTGATCGCTCTGCACGTCGTAGTACCGGACGGTGATGCGGACGGCCCGCAGCGGCTTCTCGTCCCCGGTCCCCGGCGCCCCGTAGGCGTTCGGGTCGGGGAACAAGCGGGCCGGAAGCTCGGCGACGCCGTCCCCGTCGCTGTCGGCGTAGCCCTTGGCGTAGTAACCGCCGCCGGACCCGCCGCCGGGGGCGCTGTGCGTGGGCAGGGAATCGTCGAGGAAGCCGTCCGGGGCGGCGGCCAGCAGATCCTCGGTGGTGACGGGCGTGGTGGCGAAGTTCGCCCCGCCGTCGAGGTCCTCCGCCGTCACCAGCCCGATGCCGCTGAAAGTCAGATCCGGGTTGACGAAGTTCCCGCCGCTATCCCGCGTGGGAAAGCCGACGTTCCCGCCGAACGGGTTCCGCAGCGGCCGGTACGGCGGCGGATAGGGGCGTTCGATGCTGACGGCCGTGTCGCCCATCCCGTCGCCGGTCGTATCGGCGAAGCCGACGCCCATCAGCGTCATCCCCGGGTGCCAGGTATCGAACCGGTTGCCGAACGGGTGCGGGTCGCGGCCGGGCGTTCCGTCGTAGCTGATGTCGCCGGCGGTATCGCCCGTCACGTCCAACGCCGGGTCGCCCATCGGGGTCAGGGCGACGAGGCGATCCGCGTGATAGTCGCCGGCGACCTGAATGTCGTTCGTGACATCCCCGGTGAGATTGAAAATATCTTTCACAGTGACCGTGCGGCTGTGGCCGAGGTCCACGAAGTCGCCGATCGCGTCGTCGTAGACTTTGATATCGAAGCCGTGCACGTTGCTCAGCAGGATCTCTTCGCCCCGGCGATCGGTCGTCGCCGCGGCCGTGGCGACGTACGGTGCGATGTCGTTGGCGAAGATCGGCCCGCTTTTAAGCGGGTCGCTCGGATCGAAATCCGACGGATCGAACGGCCGACGCCCCGGGAGGTTGAACACTGCTTGGCTCTGCTCCTGAGCGGTGTACCGCCCGAGGAACGCCGTGCCCCAGTCCGCGCTCGTAATCCCTCCGCCCGCGAGGAAGCTCGAATCCGGTCCGAACGTGCGTCCGCGAAACTCCCGCGGGCGGCCGAACGGCTGCGTGCGACCGCCGGCGGCGGCGTTGAACGGATAGAACCCGGCGCCCTCCCGCAGATACGGGTTGCCGAGCGCATCCGGCCCGCGGTAGTCATCGAAGCCGTCGTCGTTGAAGTCGGCGGAGATCTCGTTCCCGCCCACCTCGTTCTCCAGACTCGCTTCGGAATGCAGTCGCGGCCCGTAACTGGAGGGCGCCGAGGACAGCGTTTGCGGGTGGCTGTAAGTCGCGTAGTCCATGTACCGGCCGAAGGCGGGTTGCCCGGCCGGCGGCCATTCGTTCGCGGAGCCGTCGGCGTCGGTGTCCCACAGGGCGTCGGGATCGGAGGTCGCCTCACGCACCAGCTTCCGAGCGCGGATGAGATTGCCGTTCCGCAGGAAGAAGGTGACGACTTCGTAGTTCGAGACGCCCACCGGGCTGGAGTTCGCCAGCGCCGTCGTGCCGATCGGCGTGCTGAAGAACGGCGAGCCGCCGTCCAGTCCCTCCTCGGCGCCGCTGGTGTTGAACACGTCGGTCGCCGGTTGATTCGCCAGCACCGTCCCGCCGGAGACCGAATAAAGCTGTCCGTCCGTATTCAGCACCGCGGCCCGGCCCAGCGCGGGGGAATACACGACGCCGCCGCGGCTCTTCAACGTCCGACGGTCGATCGTGAAGGTGATCACGTCGTCGCCGTCGTTCATCGGATCGTTCTCGCTGATCGAGAAGACCCCGCGGCGCCCTTCCAGGCTGCCTTTCACGACCTCCGCGGCCTGTGCGGGCGTGGTCCCGCCGTTCGTGGTGTAGACCGGCCCGATCGCCGAGGTGGCCTGCTGCTTCTCCCAGCCGATCGTGACCGTTTCCGGGTTGCCGTCGCCGTCGATGTCGACATTCGCCCGTTCCTCCGTGTAGTCGAACGTCCGACCGCGGAAGGGGGCGACGACGCGGAAGGTGCGGGCGGACAGGTCGTTGTCGATCCGCGTGGTCAGCAGCCGGGCCTTCTGATCGTTCGCCGCCATCCCCTTGCGGGTGGACACCGTCTCCGTCGCCAGGCCGAACACCTGCGCGAACAGCAGCATCATCAGCAGCACCAGCGTCGTCGCGATCAGCATCTCGATCAGCGTGAACCCCGCCCGGTTCGCCGTCGCCGCGAGGCGGCGCGTAGCCCGGCGGCGGGCGAAGCGATCGGCGGCGGGACGGCGGGCGGTCACGGTGCGGCGGCGGGTCGAAAGAAGCGAACGGGAGGGGGCGGAAGCGGCGCTCATGGGATCACGGGTTCAGCGTGTAGACGGACACCACGCCCCGCGGGAACGTGCCGAACAGCGACCCGGACTGCCCCGCCTCGTTGCGACGCGGCGTCTCCGAGGACAGCAAGAACTCCAGATAGCGCGGCGTCGTCATCGAGGAGCCGACAGTGGCGAATAACCGCTGGACGTTCGCCGGGGCATCGCCGCCCGGCGACGGGTCGCCGCCGCCTTCCAGCACGCGGCCGACCTGTAACCAGCTCAGTTCACCCATTTCCAGGAACCAGCTCCCGCCTTTGACCTGCGGGTTCCGCTGCGGCGGCGTGGCGCCCTCGTCCCAGAACAGGACGTAGGAGCCCGTCGCGCTGCGCAAGCAGCGCCAAACCGATTCGTCCTCCGCGCTCAGCGCCCGGTTGAAGAAGACCGCGACCTCGCCCGCTTCCCGGCCGGTGCCGCTCTTCCGGCAGGTCAACATCCAGCTGTAGCGCCGGTCCGGCCGTTCCAACCGCACCCGCAGCAACGCGGTGGCGCCGTCGGCGGTCAACGCGGTCGCGGCGAGGAAGTCGGTCCGCGGCAGAGCGAGGCGAATCGTCCGTCCCCCGGCCGGGACGACGTCGATCGTGCTCTGGTCCCGCAACTGCACCAGCGGGATCGCCGCGCTGCCGCTCTGGTTCGGCTCGAACAGCACCATCCGGGCGAGATCCGCTCCGGCGGGCGCCGGGTCGGTGTTATCCTGCGGGAAGAACTCTTCCAGCGATCCGTCCGCCGCGTCGCGGGCGTCGAAGGTCACTTCCAGATAGTCCGGGTCGCCGCCGCCGTCGCGGTAGGTGACGAGGGCGTCGGCGTCGATGTCCGTGCCGTAGTCGCCGGCCCGGCCGACGATGTTATAGGCCGTTTCGATCATCTGCCGTTGGACGGCGCCGTTGCCGCCCTCGGCGGCGGCGATCATCTCGTAGGGGTAAGGCCAGGCGAACCGCAACACGGTGTCGCCGCCCAGCACGGTGCCGAATTGATCCGTCGCCGCGGAGGTCGAGGTCGCGAACGCCCCGTAGAAGAACGGACTGGTGGCGGGGTTCCCGTCGTTCGCCAGCGCCGCGGCGCCCAGCGGATCGACGACGTACTTCCGCGGCACGTCCCCGTTGGCGACGTACGGCGTCGCGCCTCCGCTGGTCGATCCCCAGACGATGGAGTTGTCCGGGTAGTTCTTCAGTCCGGCGACCGGCCCGCACAGCGAGGCGCTGCCGTTGGCGTCCGGGTCGCGGAGCATCGCCCGGCTGTTCACGCCGGGGCTGGTGCCCTTGGGGAACTCGCCGATCGTCACGGCGCCGGTCGGCACCCCGCCGATGACCGTCGGCGCCGGGGCTTCCAGCGAGGGGCTGTTGCTGAACCGCACGGTCTCCTCGGCGTTCTCCTTGAGGATCGTGCCGGCCGTCAGTTGCGTGGCGCGGGCGCCGCGGAGCACCGCCAGCGGGAACAAGGTGGCGACGCTCGTCACCCCGATGCCCATCACCAGCAGGCTCATCAGCACCTCCGTCAACGTCACGCCAGCCCGCCCCCGGTTCGCAACGCTCCCCCGGGCGCCCCGCTTCGCCGTCGCCGTTAGGCGGCGCGCACCCCGGCGCACCTCC
>NZ_WTPX01000043.1 GCF_013036045.1 Alienimonas chondri | reverse complement strand
ATCATCCCCGTATGCCCTCCACGCTCGATCCGCCCGCCGACGCCGCTTCAGAATCTGTCGGAAAGGCCACGTCCCACGTCCCCGACGCCGCCGGCCGCTTCGGCGATCACGGCGGGCGTTACGTCCCTGAAACCCTGATGCGGGCGTTGGAGCAGCTCAGCGAGGGCTATGCCGCCCTCGCCGGCGACGAGGCGTTTCAGACGGAGTTCCGCGGCCTGCTGAAGGAGTACGTCGGCCGCCCGACGCCGCTGTACCGGGCCGATCGTCTGACCGAGGCCTGCGGAGGAGCGACGGTCTGGCTCAAACGGGAGGATCTGAACCACACCGGCGCCCACAAAATTAATAATTCGCTCGGGCAGGCGCTGCTGGCCCGGCGGATGGGCAAGCGGCGCATCATCGCGGAGACCGGCGCTGGCCAGCACGGCGTCGCCACCGCGACGGCCTGCGCCCGGTTCGGCCTCGAATGCATCGTCTACATGGGCGAGGAGGACATCCGCCGGCAGGCGCTCAACGTGTTCCGCATGAAGCTGATGGGGGCGGAGGTGCGGCCGGTCTCCAGCGGGTCGAAGACCCTCAAGGACGCCACGAACGAGGCGATGCGGGACTGGATGGGCAGCGTGGAGAACACGCACTATATCATCGGCAGCGTCGTCGGCCCGGACCCGTTCCCCAAGATGGTGCGGGACTTCCAGAGCGTGATCGGCCGCGAAACCCGCGAGCAATGTCTCGATCACTTCGACCGCCTGCCGGACGAAGTGGTCGCTTGCGTCGGCGGCGGCTCGAACGCCGCGGGGATCTTCTTCCCGTTCGTGGACGACGACGCGGTGACGCTGACCGGCGTCGAAGCCGGCGGTCGCAGTCAGGCGGACGGCGATCACGCCAGCACCCTCTCCTTCGGCCGCCCCGGCGTGCTGCACGGGTCGTTCAGCTACGTGCTGCAGGACGACGACGGCCAGACCAGCCCGGTCCACAGCGTCTCCGCGGGCCTCGACTACCCCGGCGTCGGGCCGGAGCACAGCTATTGGAAGGACACCGGCCGCGTGAAGTACGTCGCCGTCGGCGACGACGCCGCCCTCTCCGCCTTCCGCAAATGCAGCGAGTTGGAAGGCATCATCCCCGCCGTCGAAACCGCCCACGCGATCCAATACGTCCTCGAAACGGCCGGCGGTCGCTCGGCGGACGACCACATCGTCATCTGCCTCAGCGGCCGTGGGGACAAGGACGTGTACGAGGTGGCGCGGTTGCTGGGCGAAGAGTTGTAGGAGAGGTCGGCAGGCGGCTCGCTTGCGGTTTCGCAGAGCCTCACCAAGATCGGGTGCCGCGAAACCGCAAGCGGGAATCCACCGCGAGCGAATCGAACGATCCGATGTCTGCAATCACCGCCGCCTTCGCCGCCGCGAAGGCGGAGAACCGCCTCGCCTTCATGCCGTTCGTCGCAGCAGGCGATCCTGATTGCGCGACGACCGCAGAGGTGTTGCACACCCTTGCCGACGCTGGCGCCGATCTGATTGAACTCGGCGTCCCCTTCTCCGACCCGATCGCGGACGGGCCGGTCATTCAGGCCAGCTACACGCGGGCGCTGCTGGACGGCGGGTTCAAGCTGGCCGATTTTTGGTCGATGCTGGAAGGACTGGACGCGAATGCCCTGCCGCCGTTGGTGGGGATGGTCAGCGTTTCCATCGTGCAGCGGGTCGGCCTGCAAGCATTCTGCGAAAAGGCCAAAGCCTGCGGGCTGGCCGGGTTGATCGTGCCCGACGTGCCGGGCGACGAAGCCACCGGGTTAGCGGCGGCGGCCCAAGCCGCGGGGCTGGACCTGATTCAACTCGTCTCGCCCCTCACTCCGCCGGAGCGTGTGAGCAAGATTCTCTCGGCGTGCAGCGGGTTCGTGTACTGCCTGTCCGTCGCTGGGACGACGGGGGAACGCGAGTCGCTGCCGCCGGAACTGACCGCGCACCTCGATCGGCTTCGTCAGCAAACCGATTTGCCGCTCGCCGTGGGGTTCGGCGTCAGCAAGCCGGAACACGCAGCCGCGTTGCGGGGCCACGCGGACGGGGCGATCGTCGGCAGCGCGTTGGTGCGTCGGCTCGAAGCGTTCGCCGATCAGCCAAAGGAAGCCGTGCTGAACGACGTGGCGGACTTCACCAAGGCGATGGTCGATGCGTGCAAGGCGTAATGGTCGCGAATCGGCCGCCTAAGCCGGAGCCATGGCTCCGGCTTAGGCGGCCGATTCGCCTCGCCGCTTGAAGGGGTAGAACCACACCCCGTACGGCAGAAACCGCGGCTTCAGCGGAGCCGCGAACCGCACGGGGTTCGCCAATTCCCACGCATAGCGGTTCGACAGTTCCCTTAGCGGTACGCAGGAGGCGTGTACGTCCTCGGGGGTCGCTCGCCGGCAACCGACGATCTCCACCGTGCCCACCAGCGCCCCGCGGGGGAGCACGTCGAGGTCCACATCTTCGCGGCTCAGCACCTCGTCCAGCTCCGGCAGGTCGCTGAACTTTTTGGCGGAGTAGACGTAGATCGTGCCTCGCACCGCCGTCGAGCGGGTGCGAATCTCCAGCGTCTTCCGACCGCCGAGGATCAACTCGCACCACGGCTGACGAATGCCGAGGGCGATGCGGTCGCGTTCCGGGGTCGGATCGACGAGGCCGGGGGACGCGGCGCCGGTCATCGTTCGCCGAGGCTCTCGAAGCGTTTGATGCAGAGCACGACGCCGCCGACGGTCAGCGCCGCCAGCACCGCGGCGATCGGGACGGCGGCGACCTCGCCGGAGTCCGTCACCCCGCCCACCGCCGCCGCCACCAGAAACACCGGCGACAGGGCGTAGCCGCCGACGCAATACACGATCACCCCCAGCACCGTCGCCCCGTAGCGCACCACCGTGCTGAGGTACGCCACGATCGTGAGATACAGCAGCCATCCGGCCACGAAGGCCCAGGTGATGGGGGAGACGATTCCCCGCATTACTTCGTCGATGGCCGACGGATGCCCCAGCAGCACGAATCCGCCCAGGCCCGCCAGTCCGCAGACGAGCGCGGGAATGAGGGCGAACACCGCCCCCTCGATTTTGCCGAGCACCAGCGACGACGTGCTCTTCGGCAACAACAGCAGGTTGCCGAGCGTGTTCCACTTCAACTCCTCGTTCAGGATGCGGGTGGCGAGGAACAACGAATCCGCCGCCATCGCCGCGACGCAGCCCATCGCCCAGATGCCCAGGACGTTGCCCCAGTCCCGGGGTTGGATCCGGGAGACGCCCTCCTCGTAGATCATGTAGCCGATAATCACCCCCAACACGGTCAACAGTCCGACGAACCGCAGGGCCAACCCCCGCCCGCCGCCGACGAGGAAGCGATATTCCTTCCAGGCGATCGGCCGTTTGCGGGGCCGGGAGCGGTCCGAGGGGTTCTTCGAGGAGGCCCGGCCGGCGAGTCCGCGGTCCGGGGCGGCGGCGCGATCCGCGTCGGCAAATCGCTCAAAGCAGATCCACGCCGCGGCGAAGCAGGCCAGCCCCGCAGCCAGACAGAAGCCGACCTGCGGGCACCAGACGCCCTCGGCGAAGCCGGTCTGGAAGATCTCGTTCAGACGATGCGGCACGCCGAACTCCGCGGCCCGGTCGGCGCCGTTCTCCTTGATCGCCACCGCCCAGCCCACCGGCCCCGTGATCTGCACGAGCACTTGCCCGAGGAACCCCACGACCGGCGGGAGGGCGAAATAGACCACCAGCGAGGCCCCGGTCCAGAACGCCGCCGTGGCGCTGCGTCGGCAGAGCACGCTCCACAGCAGACCCAGATTCGCCACCAGAATCAGATAGGCCGCCAGACAGACGAACGCGGCGGTGATCTGCCCGATCAGCACGCCGCCCAGCGTGATCGCCAGCAGCACGAACGGCATCTGCACGCCCAGCAGCAACAGCGCCGCGACCAAGCGGCTGGTGCTCTTCCCCAGCATCAACGCCGCCCGGCCGACGTTCGCCATTCGCAACAGGCCCAGCGTGCCCTCCTCCTTCTCCTCGGTGACGGCGGTCGCGAACAGGCTGACCGCCGCGAGGCTGATGAACACGACGTTCAACCAGCAGATGTTCTCGAAGAACGCCAACCCCGGCGCCCCCAACGACAAGCTCGTCGCCGCGGCGATGAGCAGCGCGACCTCGATGAACCCGGCGAACCCGAGCCTCAACAGATGGCCGCGCAGACCGCTCGCCTCGGTCTTGAGGGCGCGGTCGAAAAGAGCGAGGGAGCCGGAGAGCATGTGGTTGTCGTTCGTAGTGGCGTCCCTTCAGGGCGCCCCGTGTGATCTGCGGTGGACTCTCGTGGCGGGCCGCTCGCTCCGCTCGCGGGGCACGCTGAAGCGTGCCACTACAAACGTCACGCTTCCCGAACCCCGCCGGCGGTGAGTTCCATAAACGCCCGGTTCAGGTGCTTCTTCTCCTCCGCGAAGCCCACGACCGGCAGGCCCAAGGCGATCACGCCGCCGAGGATCTCGTTGACGGGGATCACGTCGCGGTCGAACGTCATCAGCCAGCCGGGGCGTTCCTCGCACTTGCGGACTTCGGTGACGCCGGGGATCGCCTGCAGGTCGTCGCTCAGATTTTCCGGCTCCGGGGCGCCGTCGCGGGGCGGGTCGAGCACCACGCGGTACGTCACCAACCCGGCGGCGGCGGAGAGCAGTTCGTCGATCGAGCCGCTGAACTTCGTCGTGCCGCGGTCGACGATCGTCACCGCATCGCACAGTTCCGCCAGCTCGGACAGAATGTGCGAGGAGATAAAGACGGTTTTCCCCATGCCTTTGAGGGCCCGCAGGATGTCCATCAATTCGATCCGGGCCCGCGGATCGAGGCCAGACGCCGGTTCGTCCAACAGCAACAGCGACGGGTCGTTGATCAGCACGCGAGCCAACCCGACCCGCTGCGTCATCCCACGGGACAGCCCCTTGATGAGGTCGTCCTGACGGCCGTCCATGTCGGTCAGTTCGAGGACGTTTTTGATGACGCCGTCGCGCGTCTTCGTCGGCAGGCCGTAGGCGGCGCCGAAGAAATCGAGGTACTCGTGCACCGACATCTGCCGGTACATGCTGAAGTGGTCCGGCATGAAGCCGATGCTGCTGCGAACGGCGTGCACCTGCCGCACCACGTCTCGGCCGAACACCCGCACGGCGCCCTGCTGGGGCTTCATGAGGGTGCAGATGATCTTGAGAGTCGTCGTCTTGCCGGCGCCGTTCGGTCCGACGAACCCGTGGATCTCCCCGGGCGCGACGTTGAACTCCATCCGCTGCAGCGCGCGGTGTTTCTTGTAGGTGTGCGAGAGCCGCACGACCTCGATCGCCGCCGTCTCCGACGCGATCGGCGCGGGGGGCGACGAGGGGGCGACGGAGTCCGTTGCGACGGTGTCGGCGGAGGCAGGGTCCGCGACGGCGGGTTCGGCGACGCTCACAGGGGGAACTCGTAGGAGAGAATCGTGGTGCCGTTCTGGTTCGGCAGCGGTTCGGTCGGCAGTTCCAGCCCCGCGGCGCCGAGGATGCGATGTTCGTCTCGCAGCGGCATGACCGCGTAAACCCGCACGCGACCTTTCGGCGCGGCGAGCCGGAACAGGTTGCGGGGTTCGAGGAACCCGAGATCGCGACCGATCAGTTGTCGGGCGGAGAGATCCAGACCGCGGTCGATCAGTTCCGCGTCGTCCTCCCAGCCGTAGTTTTGCCCGTAGGGGTCGTAGCCGTATCCGTAGTCGTTGCCGACGCCCTCGCCGTACGGAGCCGGCCGCACGTCCACGCCGCTGATGAGCGCGAAGCCGTAGCCCGTCAACAGGTTGCCCAGCGGGATCGCGTCCTGGGAGGAGTTCAACGTCGCCTCCCCGTTCGAGAGGTTCAGGGGATAGACGTGGCGGTGATGAATCGCGAACAGGCGGGCGCGGCTGTCGATGGCCTCCGGGATCTTCAGTCGCAGTGATTTGAGCCGCACGCCGGCGCCGTCCGCGGTCGTCCCGGATGAGCCGGCGAGCAGTTCCACGTTCGGTGCCGGCTCGCTGCGGCGGGCCTTCGAGACGAACGCTCGGGAGGAGAACGGCGGGACGTCGGCCGTGATCGAGCCTTCGCGGCCGTTGCGGATCACGCCCTTGACCGGCTCGGACGCCTGCCCGGTGCTGTAGAGCGTCGCCTCGCCCGGCACGGCGAAGGTGTAGTCGCCGCCGCTGATGACGAAGGCGTCCGACCATTGCGTGACCTCCGTCACCCCCTGCTCCTCGCCCGGTTGCGGCGGCAACGCCCGCACCAGCGCCGTGGTTCGCACCGAGGAACCCTCGCCGTAGCCCTGTCGTCCGACGGTTCGCAGGGCGGCGCCGAACGTCAGCGTGACGACCAGCAACAGCCCCAGCGTCGCCGGATAGCCGCGTCGCTCCCGACCGACGAGGAACACCCCCGGGAACAGCGCCGCCACGTACGCCAGGCAGAGGATGTGAATCAGCCCCCAGTTGTGCTCCGGCCGCACCATTCGCCGCAGCGTGGGCAGGATCTCTTCTTCCAATCGGGTGGGGACGTAGGCGACGGGGTAGCTGCCGGTCTGCTTCTCACGGCGTTTCTCGAAGGCGTCGTCCTCGGCGTTCATGCGAGGCACGGTCGCGTCCGGCAGCAGCGTGCCCTTGGCGAACGCTTCGGTGAGTTCCGTCGTCTTGCGAGCATGCCGATACACCGTGCCCCGACCGACCGTGAACTCCGACGCCGGATCGTTCATCACGGTCAACGGCCCGCCGAACTTCACCGGGGAGCCGTCGGGTTCGTTCAGCAGGTGCACCACGCCGCCGCCGTTCACCCAGGCGAGGAAGCTGTCCTGGCGAAGGTCTTCCCAATCGGGGGCGTGATCCAGCACCACGGCCCGCAGCCCGTCGGTCGCTTCGGGCCATTGGGGGAAGAGCGATTCGTCCATCCGCGGCAGGCCGGGAACGCGGGTGAACTCGTCGTCGGGCGCCAGCAGGAACACCGTCTGCTTCGTGAGTTTGTCCGGGAAGCCGGGCTTCCGCAGCGTCGTCGACAGACCGCCCTCCTCGATGGTTCCTTCTTCCGGGACCGCCTCCAGCTTCCAGGATTCGCCGCTGTCCAGCGGGATCACATAGAACTGCACCCGCCGCGACGCGAAGGGGGATAGGAACAGCGGTTCCTCCAGCGCCGCTCCTCGCCGTTCGCCGACGTAGTTGGCCCGATAGAGGGTCACCGTGCCGTCGAACGTTTCGTTGGTCGGGTTGTCCAACAGAATCGACACCGGCGTGAAGACCCCCGGCATCACCTGCCCGCCGAAGCCCCAGTCCACCTGCCGCACCGTCACCTGCGCGTCCGTCGGCGTCGCGCACAGAGCGAAGGCCAGCGCGACCAGCGAAGCGACGGCGGGGAATCGATGGGCGAACATCGGCGCGGTGAAAGGAGTCGAACGACCGGGCGACGATACCGGCGGAAGGGGGGGCACGTCGCGTTCCTCGGGATGGCTCAAACGCGGGGAGGCAGGTGAGGGGGTCAAACGACGGGGCGGCGGTGGAAGACCCACCACTCGGCGAGCAGCAGGACGAACGCCCCCGCCGCGAGCCAGTGCCACAACGGACGATCGGTGACGACCTCCTCGCCCGCCACGGAGACCTGCACTTCGTTGAACTCCAGTTCTTCCACACCGACCAGCGAGGTCTCCAGCGGCGAGAGCAGACCCGCCGTGAACGACGCGACCTCCTCCCCGCCGGCGCTGACCGTGTAGAGCCCGGCCGTCTCCGCGGGAACCGCGGTCAGCATCCCGCCGCCGTCGGCGTTCAGCGTGCGGCTCCCGTCCGGCCCGGCGACGGTCGCCTCGCGGGCGGGATCGCCGAGATCCACCGGAGGCAGCGTCCCGGTCTTGATCGCTCGCACCTCGCTCAGCGACGCGGCCCGGGTCGCCTCGCGGATCAGGTTTTGCACGAGGATCGGGAACGCCACGCGGTACGGCAGCGTGCTGGTCGCCGGGTCGAACAGCAGGTGGTAATCCACCCGCGAACCCTCCCGCCGACGCAGCATCAAAGGCCCGGTGCGGGCGTCGATCAGCACCTCGTAGCCCAGTTGTTCGAGGTCCGACGCATCCGCCGGTTCGCCGCTGGGTTGCTCCAGGTAGATCGGTTCCTCCGTGATTTGCACCTCACGTAGCTGCACGTGCTCCAGCACCGGGGCCGTCTGGCGCCAGTCGACCACATCCGCATACCCGACCTTCGTTTCCAACAGCCCCTGCAAGTCCTTCGGAACGATGCCGACGAACACCCGTACGGACGCGTCCGGGGCGGGGTTCTCCTCGCTGTCCGGCTGATCGATGAAGGCCAGGTCGTACCGCGGCGGGCCGGAGTCGTCCGGCCGGGGGAACAGCGTGACGGCGCCCGGGTCGAGCGTCAGCGCTTTCCGAAACACGCTTTGCGAGGTCGGGCAGAACGCCGTCAGCGGCCGCGGCGGGGGGAGGATCAGGGCGGCTGCGTCGTCGGCCGGCAGGCTGTCGCGGCCCTCCGCCACGACTTTCACCGTGACTTCCCGCGGCCCGTCCCCGGACACTTCAAATACCAGACGGGGGGAGTCGTCCGCGCGGGAGAACCCCACCGATTCGGTCGCCAACGGCTGTCCGCCGTCCGGGCCGTCGTCGCCGTACAGCTCGACCACCGCCCCGGTCGGCGTGCTGGCGGCGAGCTTCACGAACAGATCCCACCCCGCATCCTGCGCACCGCCCGTCCCGCTGCGGCGAGCGTTCAACGCGACCACGCCCACGTTGTCCCCCGCCGCCGGCAGCCGCTGATAGTTCACGGGGAAAGCCAGATCGACGTCCTCCGCCGGCGGGAGATTGCCGTCGGTGAGCAGAATCGCCTCCGAGACCGTCGCCGTCCTAGCCAGCGCCCCCGCGAGCCGCAGGGCGTCGCCGAGGTCGCTCTCGACGTCCTTCGTGACCAGTCGTTTGAGCGCCGGCTCGAGCAGGTTCTGGTTGTCGGTGAACTCCTGCATCGTCCGGGCGTGGCGATCGAATCCGACGATGGCGAGCTGCTGCCCCGGCAAGAGGCCGTCGATAATCTCCTCCGCCTTTTCGATCGCCAGATCGAGCCGCGATTGGCCGGTCGCATCGATCGCGGCCATGCTGGCGGAGGTGTCGATCAGCAGCACGCGGTACTCGGCCCGGCCGGAGCCGGCGTTCAGAAACGGCTGCATCGCCGCCAACATCAGCGCCAGCAGCAACAGCAGTTGGAGCAACAGCAGCAGGTTGCGGCGGAACTTCTGGAACGGGCTGTTCACCCGCTTGTCGTTCACGACCCGCCGCCACAGCGCGAGGCTGGGCACCTCCGCCTTCGGCCGCCGCAGCTTGAGGAAGTAGAAGACGATGATCGGCACGGCCAGCGCCGCCAACGCCCCCGCGGCGAGGTTTGCGAATCCGATCGAGGAGAGGGCGTTCATCGCAGCGCCTCTCTTACCAGCCCGACGCGCAAGCG
Source organism: Alienimonas chondri (assembly GCF_013036045.1). Lineage (GTDB taxonomy): Bacteria > Planctomycetota > Planctomycetia > Planctomycetales > Planctomycetaceae > Alienimonas > Alienimonas chondri. The sequence goes on along the minus strand of NZ_WTPX01000043.1, from coordinate 24,312 downwards.
TCGGCCGACGAGCGCAGCGAGTCGGACCGATTTTCCTGCTGATCTGCGACGAACTTCCGACGCTTGCGCGTCGGGCTGGTACTGCATGCTCATCGCAGCCACCCCCGACGCCGCAACGTGCCGAACAACAGATCCTTCAACGGCTCCTGCGTGCTGACCGGCAGGAACCGGCCGCCGCGCTGCCGGCACTGCACGGCGAGTTCATCCTCCAGGGCCAGCCGGTGATCCTGATAATAGCTCAGCAAATCGCCGGCCCGGGTGACGTCCAGCCCGGCGCCGTTCTCGCAGTCGACCAACCGCAGATCGCCGGTGAGATCCGGGTCGATCTCCTCCGGGGCGAGCACCTGCACCGCCCACGGTTCCAGCCCTGCCGCCTGCAACCGGCCGAACAGCCCGGACACGTCGCCGAAGGTCAGGAAGTCGCTGGCGATCACCGCGATGCCCCGTCCGCGGTGCCGCTTCAGCACGTCGTTCACGGCCTCCTCGATCGGGTAGTCCCCGCCCGGTTCGATCGCTTCCAAGAACTTCAGCAGCCGGGGAAGCGACTTGCGGCCGGTGCACGGCGGCAACCGCACCGGATCGCTGCCGGCCGCGTAGCAGGCGTGGGCGGAGACCTTCTCGACGCTGGTGAGGGCGCACACCCCGAACGCCGCGGCCATCCGGGCGGCTCGCAGCAGTTTCGTCTCGCCGCTGCCGTAGCGCATCGAGGCGCTGGCGTCGACGATCAGGCAGACGTGCAGTTCTTCCTCATGCCGATACAGCTTCATGTACGGCTTGTTGAGCCGGCTGAAGATGTTCCAGTCGACGAAGCGGACATCGTCACCGGGGGCGTAGTCGCGGTAGTCGGCAAACTCCGTGCTGCTGCCGCCCTTCCCGGCGAGATGCTCGCCGCGGGACGGGTTCGTGAGTCGACGCACCGGTTGCAGCCGCACTCGTTCGAGCCGACCGAGCACGTCGTTGGGCAACAGCGAGGAAAGCGACGCGGGAGCGGTCATGGCATCACCCACTCTTGCGGCAAACCACCAAGAAAGCGTCCCAGTCGCTGTTTCGCATCAACGAAGTCCATCTGGGACGTGCGGTCCCCACCGTGCACAATACCGTTCCGGGCCTCTCTGACCCGATCGGCTTCCGCGAGACTGCCTGCGTCGATGAGTCCCCTGGAACGGTCGCGCAACCGCCTAAGTAACGCCTGCACCGCGAGTCGCTCTCGCGAACTGCCGATATATTCCGTCCAACATCGACGACACGCCGTTTCAAAGACGGCGAACAATTGGACGACGAACGTCGCGTCCAACTGCCCGCCTGCCTTCGGTGCCGGTTCGCCCGGAACGGCTCCCAGCAAAGACCTCACCGCACGCGGCGTGACGTCGCCCGGCAGACCGGCGGTCCCGTCCTCCACGCCGCGCAACAAAGCGTCGACCGCAGACCGAGTCACGCGATACTGACGCTCGACCTCGGCCATCCGGTCCAACCAGACTTGTTTCGCGGGGGGCGAACCACTCAAACCGCGTCTTCCAAGCGAGCGGTCACCTCTAAGAATTTCTTCTCGGTCCACGGAACCATCAACGCCCCGACATGGGGATCGTCACTTCCCTCGGCGAATTCCCATTCGCCCTCGTCGAAGTAAAGATGTTCTGAGGTTAGGGAGGGGATCTTGTAGTAAGTCGCGATTCCATTGCCGGGACTGAGCATGAACCGGCCCGCGGGGGTGTGAATCAGCAGTCGAGGCAATCCATCGATTTCGTAACGACGGACGCCCCAATCCGCTTGTTTTTCAGCCCAACGTTCAGTGGTTGCGAGAAGAAGTTCCGCCTCCTCGCGAACTGAGCCAGTCGTCTCGATGGTCGTGGCTGTCATCAGATCGGATTTCTGGATGAGTCGTTGTCCGCTCACGCCTGCCTCTCCGGCAGACTCTTGGTGAGGTCGGCGATGAGGTCCGGCACGCTCACGTCGTCGGCCTGTCCGTCGTAATTCAGCAGCACGCGGTGCTGGAGCACGGCCGGGGCGAAGTGGGCCACATCCTCGAACGCCGCGTGCGGACGGCCCTCCGCCAGGGCCCGCACCCGGGCCGCTTTGATAAGGCTCTGGGCCGCCCGCGGGCTGGCGCCGGCCTTCACGTAGCGGGTCACCGCTTCGCCCGCTTCCCCCTGAGCCAGCACCGCGGAGGGGTGCGTGGAGAGCACCAACCGCACGGCGTAGTCGCGGACGGCCTCCGTCACCACGACGTTGTTCAACGTCCGGCGGTGCCGCAGGATCGCGGCGCTGTCCAGCACCTGCTCCGGATCGATCGGTTGCTTGAGAATGGTGCGGGCCACGATCTCGTTCAGTTCGGCCCGGTCCGGCAGCGGCACGTTCACCTTGAACAGGAACCGGTCGAGCTGGGCCTCGGGCAGCGGATAGGTGCCTTCCTGTTCGAGCGGGTTCTGGGTCGCCATCACGAAGAACGGCTGCTCCAGGATGTACCGGGTCCCGGAGGTCGTCACGCTGCCCTCCTGCATCGTCTCCAAGAGCGCCGACTGCGTTTTCGGGCTGGCCCGGTTGATCTCGTCGGCAAGCAGTAACTGCGTGAAGATCGGTCCCTGACGGAACTCGAACTGGTACTGGCCAGTTTCGTCGGCGCTCATCACCTGGGTGCCGACGATGTCCGCGGGCATCAGGTCGGGGGTGAACTGAATGCGTTTGAAGTCGAGATCCAGCACTTTCGACAGCGCCTTCACCAGCTCCGTCTTGCCCAGTCCCGGGACGCCTTCCAGCAGTACGTTGCCGCCGGCGAACAGGGCGGTGAGGACGGCCTCGATCACGTCCTTCTGGCCGACCATCACGCGGCCGACCTCGCTGCGGACCCGCTCGAAGATCACCCGAAACTCCGCGGCTTCCTCCCGCAGCTTGTCCTGATCGACGGGCGCCTGAGCCGCGGGGGCGGGGATCGAAGCGTCGGGGACCGGGCCTCCGGAGACTGGGGCGCCGGGGACCGGGGCGTCGGGCGGGGGTGCGTCAGTCATGCTTCGTTCGTCGGGGGATGGAAACCGGGAGCCTGCCGGGGGCCGTCAGGACCGGTCGCGTTTCTTCTTCAAATCCAGCAGCGCCGCGGTGGTGTTCGCCGGCGGAGCCGATTTCTTCGCGGGAGGGGGAGCCGGCGCCGCCTTCTCGGAGGCGGCGGAGCGAACGCTGGTCGGCTTGGCGCGGCTGACGGGACGCCGGGACGGCGGAGCGTGCTCCCGCTTCCTGGCGAGCAGCCCTTCCAGCGTCGGCCCGCCGGCGCCGGCGACGCCGAGCTTCTCCTTCTTGAACAGCCCCGTGATCAGCGACCAATCGAGCTGCACCCGACGCACGGCCACGTCCAGCGGGATCAGGCAGGCCAACACGATCAGCAGCCAATCGAAGATCGGTCGGCTGCTGCGTTTCGGCTCGCGGTCAACGGTGAACAGCGATTTCGTCGTCTCTTCGTCCGGGACCAGCACCCGCCCGCCGGTGCGCTCGGCGACGTTCTTCAGCACGATCGGGTCGCTGCGGAACCGCAGATACTCCGCGCTGTAGGGGAGGATGAATCCGCCGGCGACCTGCTCCGTGCCGTCGTCGGCGACGGGGGCGTCTTCGATCGCATCGTTCGCCCCGGCGACGGTGCCCATCGGCGTGTCGCCTTCGGGGACCGGCGTCTCTGATGCCGGGGACTCCAACGCCCCGCCGCCGGCGGTGACGGAGCGACCGATCACTTGGTAACGGCCCTTTCCCCACAGCGGCAAACGGGCCTGATAGCGGCGGGGACCGACCTGCACCAGTGGAAGCGATTCCGTCTTCTCCCGCGGCCCGGCGACGGAGGTGGAGATCTCCAGGAACCGCTCCGAGGGATGGAAGTCCTCGACGACGATCACCCCGTCGGAGCCGTCAGTGTAGGTGCTCATCCGCAGGTGCCCCTGCTTGCGGACGCGGCCGAGATGCGTGACGAGCTGCCGGACAAACGGGCCGTAGCCTTCCCACGTCACCCAGTCGGCGCCCCAGTTCGGCCCGAGGTCCGCGGTGAACGCGCCCGTGCGCCCGAGACCGAACTGCCGGACGGCGAGGATCGGGTCAAACTCGCCAGGGGCGACCTGTTCGTCGGACGGCACCCGCAGGATCTGCTCGTTCAGGCCCTCTTTGGGAGTGGTCAGTACCAACCCGCGGACCGGCGGCAAGTCGACCAGCCCCTTGAGGATGGGGTGACCGAGGGCGACCTCCGGGACGACCGTTTTGTTCTGAATCAACGTTCGGCGAAGCGTCTTCGCCTCCTTCACGAAAATGCCCGGCAGCTGATTGGGGTCGTCCGGCAGATAGAACCGTCCGCCGGTGCCCGCGGCGATGCCGCGCATGGTGTTCAGACTGGCCCGGTCGCCCTGGTGGGGGAAGACGGCGACGGTGCTGATGGCGATCTTCTCATCGGCGAAGCCTTTGATGAGGGCCGCCGAGGGCGGGCTGGGGTCGGCGTCCGAGATGATGATCATGTGCTTGGCACTGGCGTCGCTCTCCTTCAACGCCTTCAGGCCGGCGCTCATCGTCTGGGCGAAGTCCGGCATGTCGCCGATCTGGGCGGCGTTGATCTTGGGCACCAGCTCCGGGTACTTCGCCGCGGGGGTCAACTCGAACAGCCAGCTCTCGCCGTCGACGTAGTCCGCGACCAGCACGCCGCACTCGTCCTGATCGCCGAGGACCTTGATCGCCCGTTTGCAGATCCGCTTGCCCCAGGTGTTTCCCTGCGGGAACTCGCACGTGTGCAAGATGATGACCAGCGCCCCCTTGGGCAGCACCTTGCGGCGGGTGATGTCCAGATCGACCGGCAACGCTTCTTCGATCGGCGTGTTCTGATAGCCGCCGGCGCCGAAGCTGTTCTCCCCGCCGAGCATCAGGAAGCCGACGCCCATGTCCGCCACCGAGTCCCGCACGGCGCTGAGTTGCCGGGCGTCGAAGGCGTCCGCCGGGACGCCGGCGAACACGATCAGGTCGTAGGGCATCAGGCTCAGCACGTCCCGCGGGAAGGCGTAGCCGTCGATGACGGTCACGTCCCGTTCGCCCTCGCGGGCGGCGGCGACGAAGTCGTCCACGTCCCGCGGATCGCCGGACGGGTCGGTGACGACGAGGATCTTCCCGGCGCCCTCCAGATAGAGGTAGTTAAGGGCCGTGTTGTTCGCTTCGACGCCGTCGGCGCCGTTATCGGCTTTGATGGTCGCGGCGTACTCGTAATAGCCGGGGCCGCGGAGACGGATGGGGAAGCTGAACCGGTTCTTGCCCTCGCGGTACTCGACCTGCTCGCTGGCGATCTCCTCGCCGTTCTCCGTCAGGGTGAGTTTCCCGGAGCCGGCGCCGAGGGCTTCCAGCACGACGCTGGCTTCGTAGCTCTCCCCCTCCCTAACGAACCGGGGCAGGTCGAGCCGTTCGAGCCAGACCTCTTCCCGCCCGCCGTAGTCCACCGGCAGCACGTCCACTTTGATGCCGCGGCCCCGCAGGCTATCCAGTTCCCCGGCGAGCCGGCCTTCGGTCTCCGTGCCGTCGGAGATGAGCACGACCCGGCCGGCGTTCTCCTCCGGGATCATCGCCGCGGATAGGCTCAGGGTCTGTTCGAGGTTCGTCGCGTCGCGGTCGACCTGGGAGTTGATCACGCCCTCGAACGCCACGCTTTTCTTCGGCGGGAGTTCGACGGCGGCGTTCCGTCCGAACACAACGAGCCCGGCTTCGTCGTTCGTGGGCTTCTCGGCGGAGGCGCCGGCGAACAGTTCCAGCGCCTGGCTCTCCACGCTGCGACCGACGCTGTCGGAGACGTCCAGCGCGAACACGACGCTCGTCACGTCCCGCTCCCGCACTGCCCGCGGCTCCGCCAGCGCCGCGACGCACAGCCCGAGCAAACACAGCCGGAGGAAGGTCGACGCCTCAGCCCGCGTCGTGCCCATCCCGCCGCGGTTCGCCACCGCCAGCCACCAGACCCACGGGGCGGCGATCAGCAGTCCGAACAACGCCGGCCGGGCAAACAGCACCCGTTCGTCGATCTGCAGCCAGATGTAGAAGCCCGCCAGAAGCAAAGCGAACGCGGCCAGCGGCCAGTAATCGCGGGGCCGCACCGGCGTGCGGGACTCCGGGAACGCCGACCGCACCGTTCGCTCCCAGAACCCGGCTCGATCGCGCCGCCCGGCGGAGGTCAGCGTGGATCGGCGATGGGGATCGACGGCCATCGGCGGGGTGCGGCCGGGGTGGAGCGCGGGAAACGGAACGGGATCAGCTTACGGAACAACGCCGCCGCGGGCACAAGCGGTTCACGGGAAAACCAAATCCGAACTGAAGACTTGGAGCCGCGACCGTTAGGGAGCGTCTCTCTACGCAATGACCTCATCGAACGCCGCCGAGTTGGGGAACGCGACCAGAGACGCTCCCTGACGGTCGCGGCTCTACGTCCTCCGCTACGGCACCAGCGTCACCAGCCGCCGGTTCCCCGTGTCCGCGACCCACACCCGGCCGGCAGCATCCACGTCCAACCCCCACGGCGTCAGCAGGGCGCCGGCCTTTTCGTCGCGGCTCCATCGTCCAATCAGCGTGCCGTCCGGCCGCAGCGCCGTCACCCGGCCGCCGTGGTACTCCGGCACCCAAAGCGTGCCGTCCGCGGCCCGGGCCAGGTCGTAAGGGCTGTGCAGCGCAACCGCGTCGTCGCCGCCCAGCACGCCGCGGTATTCGCCCTGATCCGTGAATCGCGCAATGCGGTCGCCGAAGGCGTCGGCGACCAACACGAACGCGTCCTTTCCCTCGCGTTCGGGCGGAACCCAGGCCACGCCGCTGGCTCGGCTGAACTGGCCCGGACCGGTGCCGAACGAACCGAACTCCCGCAGCGGACGGTTCTCCGGATGCGGCGAGAACACCTGCACGCGATCGTTCCCGCCGTACTCGCCGACGTACAAACGCCCCGCATCGTCGGCCGTCACCGCGACCGGGAAGCGGAAGTCGCCCGGTTCGTCCCCCTCCACGCCCCATCGCACGACTTCCTCGCCCTCGGTGGTGAACAGCACGATGCGATGGAAGTGCGTGTCCGCCACGGCGACCAGCCACTCCTCCGAGCCCGGCGGCCTGTAGACGCAGATGCCCTCCGGGTTCCCGTTGACGTTGGAGGGCATGTCCCAGCGCCGCAGCTCTTCGCCGTCGGGGGCAAACACCAGCACGCGGCCGGCGTCGTCCAGCACGAACGCCTCCCCGTTTGGCCCGATGCCCACCCCCCGCGGCGCCGGCAACTGCGCCCCGGCGTTCGGCGTGGCCCGCACGCGGACCTCGGCGAAGCTCAACGCCGGCCCGGACGGCTTCGGACCGCCGTCGCACCCGGCGCCGAGGAGGGGGAACAGCCCCGCGAGCAGCAGGAACGCGAACCGCAACGCCGCCCGCGCGCCTTTGGCCAGCGGCGGGCCGGTGCGATGCAGTAGCGAAAAGGGTTCCGCGGGCGGGTCCGGGGTCACGACGGTTTCAGTCAGCGGGCCAGCGGGATGAGACGACTCGACAAGCAGCGAACCGTCCGGATCAGCGATGAGGTCGAGGCGTCCGGAACGGACCTTCGCCGGGCGATTCGAACGTTCCAGCCCCAGCCGCTCCGCGACGCTCGGCGGCAGAACCGAAACCGGCCCCAATAGTTCGGCCGGCGCTCCCTCAGGCGGATCACGGTACAGCGTCTCCGTGGCGCCGCTCCACGTCACCGTCCGATCCGCGACGGCAATACAATGCGTCGACTCCCACACCGCGGCGACCGGATCATGCGTGACGAAGACGGCCGCCCGGCATTCGGCCAGCGCCTCACGCAATCGAGCCCAATACCGCGGCAGCGATGCCGGGTCGACGTGGGCCAGCGGTTCGTCCAGCAGCAGCACGTCCGCCCGGCTGGCGATCGCCCGCGCGACCGCCAACCGCGAACGCTCCCCGGCGGAGAGCAGCCCCGGCCGGCGAGCTGCCGCGGATTCAAGACCGAACGTGCTCAGCAATTCCTCCACGGCAGCGTGGTCCGGTTCTGGCTGCACGGCCCTGAGATGTCCCTCAACGGTTTCTGACGGCCACAGTCCGAGGTCCGCCGGGAGCCAGAACAGCCCCCCTGCTTCGCCGTCGCCGCTAGGCGGCGCGCCCCGCTCGACGACGCCTGACGAGGGCGTCGCGAACCCCGCGAGCACTTCCAGCAGCGACGATTTCCCCGCCCCGCTGGCCCCCACGACGGCCGTCACGCCGGGCGGGATATCGACGTACACGCGCCGCAACCGCCATCGGCCGACGCCGCCGGCGAGCGAGACTTCCCTCAGGCGAAAGACCGGCGTGTTCATGAAGTGGTTCCGATCGCCGGCCCGCGGAGCGCCCGGCCTCGCGGCGCCGCCCAGGCCCCGAGGGCGAGCAGAACCGCCGGCGCCACGGTGTTCAACAGGCATAACGCGCCCAGCACCGCGTTGTGCCCGTAGTGCATCAGGTTGTACAGCCCGTGCGGGGCGGTCTGGTAGCCCGCCGGCGTGAGCAGCGCGGCGGCGGAGACGTCCGCGCCGCCCCACAGCGTCAGCAGCCCCCACCGCACCCAAGTCGAGCGCCCGGTCAGCCCCCACCAGATTCGCCCGCCCGCACGACGTTGCGATCGCGTGCCGTTCCGCAGGAGCCCGGCGAGGAATGCCCCCGAACCGTGGCCCGGGGCGAACGCCCGCAGCAGTGCCGCCCGCGGGAGCAGGAATAGGGCGACTGCAACGATCAACGGCAGGAACGACTCCTGCAGCACCCGCCCGCCCGGCCAGTCGTTCGCCGCGGCGAACGTCACGCCCGCCTTCACGATCAGCCCCGCCACCAGCGGCCCGCACAGCCCCGGGGCGATCAGCAGGGCGATCAGCGCCGTCCCCGCTGGGCCGCGCACATGCCCCGCGGCCCACAACACGCTCCCCGCGAGCGCCGCCGCCGCCGCCCCGACCGCCAGCGACAGCCCCAGTTCCTCCGCGAACGAGGACAACCGCCATTCGCTCGCGGCCAACTCGGTCCACCCTTGCAGCCCCGTCTCCCACGCCAGCACGCCCGCCGGCACGAGGACCGTCAGCCCCGCCGCCGCGGCGAGCACGGCGCTTGCAGCGATGAGGGAACCGCGTGAGGCCCCCCCCTGCCGTTCGTCCCCCGGCCCGCGTTCGCCCGACCGCCGTAGCCAGATCAACAAAGGGATCAGCCCGACAAGCTGCACCAACACCGCCGGCAGGGCGAGGCGAAGCGAACCGGCCAGGCTCTGCATGTCCGCGTGGGCGTCGAACAGCGCCACCGTCCACGCCGACTGCCCCGCCCAGCCGAACGGCTCCCAGGTCTTCACCCCCGCGAGGCTCGGCACCTCGAATTGCCCGAACGCGAACAGCCCCGCGACCCCCGCCGCCGGACCGAATCGGGCGATCGCTCGCAACGCTCCCTCCCTCATCCAAGCCTGTAACGCCGAGGCTCCGCGGGGCCTCGGCGTTCCGGTGAAAACGAGCTTCCGCAGGAACACCGCGGACGCCGTGCGGGTCGACGGCGGGGCGACGGCCAGCAGCGCCGCGGCGGCGCAGACGCATCGCCCCCAGATCAGCGCCGCGGTCAGGGCTTCGTTCGCCCACGGCTTTGCGGCGAGCGACAGCGAGAAGTTGCTCCAGCCGTAGCCGGTCAGCAGTTCGGGCACCAGCAGCGGAGCGAGCACGCCGGCCCACCAGAGGTTCGACCGCTCGCCCCGCAATCGACGGGCAATCGGCGCCGCCGCGGGGATCGCCAAGCCGACCACCAACAGGGTGCGAGCCAGCGAGAGCAGCACGCTCGGCCACAAACTCACGCCGCGGCGCCCGTCAGCCACTGCAAAACGGCGTCCCGATGCGGCGCCAGACCGGCGAGGGGAACGGCATTCGCCGCGAGTTCCGCGAACTGCGCCACGTCCTCCGGCAGCGGTTCGGTGATCGGGGTGAGCGGAATCTGCCGCGACGGCCCGTTCGCCAATCGCACGGCGACCTCCTCGCCCAACAGCCAGTCCGCCAGTTGGGCCGCTTGCGCGGGATGTCGGCCGCCGCGGATCAGGGCGACGGTGTTGGGGATGCAGATCGGCGCCGGGCCATCCGGGCCGTCGACCTCGATCGGCAGCGTTTCGACCGGCGCCCCGGCCTCGATCGCGGCGTGGGCGTCGTCGGTGTCGGTCCAACCGCAGGCGACCGTGCCGGCGGCGACGAGATCCTTCACCGCTGCATTGCCGGACGCGATCACCCGCCCGGCCTCGTCCAACCGATCGGCAAACGCCTGAAGCCCCTCGTCGCCGAGTTCGCGATGCAGCAGCGAAAAGTGCGTGAGCGTCGTGCCGTAGCGGGGATTCGCGTGGGCGAAGCTGATCTCGGCCGCCTTCGCCAACTCCGCATCGACCGCTGCGCGGGTCGTGGGCAGGCGGTCCGTGTTGACGATCCAGACCCGCAGCCGTCCGCCGAAGCCGCACCACAACCCTTCCGGGTCGCGATGGCGGGCCGGCGTGTTCTGCCAGGCATGGCCCTCGTACGGGGCGAGCAAACCGCGGGCGGCGAGATCCTCCGTGCCGCCGCGTTCGTTGTTCCAGAACAGGTCGCACAGGGGGGCGTCCGCCTCGCGGATCAGCGAACCGACCAGCGAGAGGCTCTTCGTCGCTTCCGTGTCGTACTTCGCCCGCACCCGAATGCCGGTGCGATCCTCGAAGTCCCGCAGGATCAGCTCGGCATGCAGGCGATCGGCGGCGCAGTAGACGACGACTTCGTCCTCACCGCCGCCCACGCAGCCGGCGCCGACCGATCCCGCCAGCAGCCCCGCGGAGGCGGTTCCGAGGAACGCCCGACGCGAGACGCCGATCTCGTTCGTTTCCGCGCTCACTCGTCGCCGCCCGGCGGCTCGAGGGCGTCGAAGTAACGCTGGATGCCGTCGCGGTAACCGGGCGGGACGTCCTCGGCGTAGATCGCTTCGTCCACGCCCTCTTTCACCCGGGCGAGGTTGTCCTCGTACTCCGTGGTCCGTTCGCCGCGATCGCTTTCGCCCTTGGACTTCAGGCTCATCAGCGTCTTGCCGGCGACGAGATGGCTCTTGGACACCTCCGTGCGAAAGCCGGTTTTGGCGTCCGGGGTTTCGTCCATCGCGCGGCCGTCGACCTCTTCCCGCTCCCCGCGGCCCGTGCCGCCGGAGGACTCGCCGACGCCGTCGCCTTCCCCGTCTCCATCACCCTCGCCGTCGCCGTCACCCTCTCCCTCGCCTTCACCGCCTTCGCCCTCTCCTTCACCTTCGCCAGAGCCGCGCACCGTGCCTTCGGTCGCTTCGACGGCCTGCTGGCCGCTCTCAGCGAGCATCTCCTCATAGACCTCCAAGAACTCCGCCATGGAGGCGGCGTCGGTCGCTTCCTGCCCGTCGAGTTCGCCCATCTCGTTCAGCCGGCCGGCCTGCTGGGCGGTCTGCATCGCCTTCTCTAACTCGGCCATATCGCGGGCCGCCTGAGCGAGCTTCTCGGCTTCCAGCCCCGCCTGTTCGAGCACCGCTTTGGCGGCCTCGGAGGCTTCCTGCATCGCCTTGCGGGTCGCTTCGGGGGAGCCCTCGCCGTTCGCCTCGGCTTTGGCTTGCTCGGCGGCTTTGCGGAGCTGTTCGCCGGCCTGCCGCATCGCCTCGGCGAGACGCTCGTCGCCGGCGTCGTTGCGAGCGAAGTTCTCCAGCTTGCGGGCCTGTTCACGCAGCGCGGCCATCTTCTCGGCCCGCGCGGTCGGGTCCGACTCGTTCGCAGCCTCGGCGGCTTCGGCGGCCATTTTGTTCAACGCTTCGCGGACGCTCTCGGCGTTGCCTTCCTTCAGGTCGCGGAGCCACTGCTTGCGTTCGTCCGCATCCGGATTCATGCCCAGACTGCGGCGGTCGTCCTCCTCGGAGAGCAAGCCGCGGGCCTGCTCGGCGCTGATCTTCCGCCACAGCTTATTGAGCTGGTCGCGACGCTCCGCGAGCTTCTTGCGGTTCGCCTGCACCTCGCCCCGCTTGGTCTGCTTGAGATCCGTGGCGAGCTTGTCCACCGCGGCCGTCACCTGCGGGGAGAGATCCGATTCCGGCTGGGAGCGCTTCAGCTCCTCGGTCCGCCGCTTGGCTTCGGCAGCGGTTTGGGCGGACTTCTCCGCTTCGTTCGCCGCCTCTTCCGCCGCCGCGACGGCGCCGAACGGATCGACGCGGGGGACGAGGAACAGCGTCCCGACCAACACGGCCAGCGCCACGCCCGCCGGCACGAGGCGGCGACCGGGCAGCCCGAACGGCACCGCGGCGGCCGGATCGACCCGAGGCACGTTGGCCGCAGCGTTCGCGTAAACCAGTGGAGCAAAGGCCGGAGCGTTCTCGTCGCGGCCCAGCTCCGTGGCCGTCAGGAACAGATCTTTCGTCCCGGCGAAGCGATCGGCCCGGTTCGCGGCGTCTTCGCGGGTCGGCTTCTCGCGGAAGGCGATCGCCAACCCGAGCGCCAGAACCGCCGCGAGCGGCACCGCTCCGAGGATCAGCGTCGACAGCCAATCCGGCCGCCACCACGCCAGCGGCACCAGCAGGGCGCCCGCCGCGCAGCCCGCCGCGACGGCCCACAGCAGCGTGCGACCGAACGCCGCCCAGGCCAGGCGCCCGCGAATCGCGGAGAGCATCCGCTCCAGGTCTCTCGGCGGAGAAGTCGGCGACATCGGGTCGGGTCGGTGGGAGGGAACGAGGGTCTTAGTCTAACGATTCGCCGCCGCGGCGGGGTTCTTCGCCGTCATCCGGCGATTCATCGTCATCCGGCGCTGAACCGGACGCTTCAGCCGGCGTCAAAGTTCCGTCCCCATCGCCGTCGAACCGGTCGAAGGCGTCGCGGGGGCCGACGAACTCCGCCCAGGTCAGCGCCCCGTCGCCATTGCGGTCGGAGCGGCGGAACCATTCCGGGCCTTCCTCCGAGCGAACGCCCGGGTCGCGGCCGCGGATCATCTCGAGTTCGTCCGCGGAGGGCGGGCGATCCGGCGGGCGGCCGGGGCCGAGGTGCAGCGTGAACCGGCCGACCAGTTCGTCCGCGGTGATCGCGCCGTCCCGGTCACGGTCGAGGGCCGCCGGGGAGCCGGGGCGTCGGCCGGTCGAGGCGAACGCCTCCGCGGCGGCGGACCGCTCGGCGGGGGTCAGACGGCCGTCGTCGTCTGCATCCAGCAGGCCGAACAGCTCCGAGCGTTCCGCCTCGCTGAGCAAGTAAATCCGGCTGTTCGCCAATCGCAGGTCTTCTTCGAGAAACGCCCGGACCTCCTCGCGCGTCGCCTGTTCGTCGCCGTCTCGGTCGACATCGGCGAACTCCGGGGCGCCGGGGAGGTTCGCGGCGGGGAATTCCATCATGTCCAGATAGCCGTTGGCGTCGCCGTCGGCCCGCACCATGTTCAACAGGCCCAGCGAGATCGCGTCCGAACCGAGCAATTCGACCCGATCGGCCGCCAGTTCGATCTCGAGGCCCGGGGCGCCGCTTCGCGGGTCGGAGTCGATGGTCAAAGTCATCGACCGCCGGTCCTCGGCGACCGACACCCGCTCCGGGGCGTGATTGGCGATCACGGACAGCCGCGGCAGGCCGAACGAGGTGGCGATCAACCGCACGCTAATGACGAGATGCGGCTCGTCAGGAGCCTCGGACGTTCCGTATCGCTCCGCGAGATCCGCGGCGAGTCCCGGCGATTTGACCGGCGTCAGCAGGCGGAAGGGGCTGGAGGGCGGGAAGTGACGGCGTTCGGCGCGTTGGGCGCTCGAGCGAAACGGAGCGAGTTCCGCGGCGGAGAGCGTGCCGTCGGCGTCGAAATCGTACGGACCGGCCGCGGCGCCGCGGAGTTCCTCCGGCGTCAGGCGACCGTCGCCGTCGGCGTCCAGCACGCCGACCACGTCCGAGGCGTCGCCGCCGGCGAACCGCTGCCGCACCCGCACCGGCGGCCCCATGACCCCCTCCACCCAACTGCGGAAGCGATCGACCGGCATCCCCGGCTCGCCGGCTTCGTCGAACAGCGCCAGCAGTTCCATCACGGCTTCGTTCGCATCGCCCCCGCCGCCCAGCACCCGCGGCGTCGGCGTGCGGGCCGCCTCGGCGCGAGTCACGCGACCGTCGCCGTCCGCGTCCACCAGAGACATGAGCGTCTCCCGGTAGCGACCGGCGGAGTCGGTGAACGGCCGGCGGTCGACGGTCACGTCGGCCGCGATCCGCAGCGGGCCGTTCGGGGCGAGCACGAGGAACTCGACCCGCTCCGGCGACGACGCAGCCCCGTCGTCCGCGGCGAAACCGCAGAGGAGAACGGCGGCGGCGAGCGGGGCGAACACGCGGTTCAGTATCGGATGAAGAACGGATCAGCGAAAGAGAATATGCCGCCGGCGCCCCCGAATGCTCACCCCGACCGCCGGCTCACCCCAGTCGCAGGCCGGCGGGCAGGCTTTCGCCGAACGCCAGCCCTTCCTCCTCATGATCCAGCCGCCCGCCATCGCGGACCAGAGCCAGCCAATGCGACGGGGCGTCGCGCTCGGCGAGGTACTGCATCACTCGCAGTTGCGCGTCGCGAGGCAGATCCAGATAGCGATCGCCGGTTTTGCGGGCGAGCTGCACCAGGGGCCAGAGCGGCGGATCGTCGTCGTCGTCCGATTGCTTGATGAGGCCGTCCGCCCATTCGGCGGCGTTCCAGGCGGAGACCACGCTGTTCGCCGGGCCGTACAGCGGCGCGCGGGCGCCGGTCCGGCCGACGCACCACCACAACGTCGCCCGACGACCGGCGTTCGGCTCTTTGGAGGCCAGTCGCAGGAAGGAGCGGCCGAACGTCTCGCGCAGGTCCGTCGAGAGCCGTTCCAGCGAGGCGAGCAGACGGAACAGTTCCGGGTCCGGCGCGGCCCCCTTCTTCCCCCCGCCCTTCAGCGCTCCCGCGAGGGGAGCGGCTAACGCCTGTTGCTGGCCCGCTTCGAGTCCGCCGCCGATGCGGCGCCAGAGGACGTGCGACTGCGACAGGACCGCGGCGTCGGCATGGGCGAGCTTGCCGTTGAGCCGGCGCCACGTCTCCGAGACCCGCCAGTCATCCAGCGCCACGCCGTAGCCCGGCCGCAACGCATAGCCGAGCAGGTTGAGCCAGCGGGCCTCGCGGGCCGGCGACTCGCGGCGGCCGGCTTCCCGCTCCATCAAGCCTTCCCAGATGCTCCGCAGCAGCGTCGGCGGCCAATCGGAGCGGGGCGAACCGGCGGCCTCGACAAGCGCGCCGTTCACGTCTCGCGGTTTGAGCGACGGCTTGGCTCCACCTGAACCGGAGCCGAACGCGTCGTCCAACACCGCCGAGACCGCGGCGAGCGTTTCGTCGTCCGCCACCCCGGCCGCTTCGCCGGCTCCCGCGTGGGCGGAGAGGTCGGTGCGGGTCGTGCTCCGCACGTCGAACGACAACCGCCACCGTTTGCCCGAGGTGCCGTCGTCCCGACGCTCGCGGACCGCCAAATCCAGCGTGCCGATCTCGGAGAGTCCCGCCTCCAACGTGGCGGGCAGTTCGTCGCCGTCCTTTCCCTTTGCTTTCAACACGGTGCGAATCGGGGGGAGGGAGGCGAACTGCCCCTCGTCTACGGCATGCACGGAGCCGGCGGGGTCGGTCAATCGCACGCCGCTGCTGAAGACCGGCAGCTCGACCGGCCGCCCCACGCGAACACGCACGGGAGTGTCCGGCAGGCGGACCGTCTCGCCGGGCCGGGTGCCGGCGGGGACGACGCAGACGGCCCGCGGTTCGCCGGCCTCTCCATCCTCTGCCCCGAGGTAGTAGGTGCGAGCCAAGCCCGCCTCGACGCGGACGCCCAACCCGCGTCGCACCAATCCGAAGTACGCCGCCCCGCGGGAGACGGCGAGATCGAGACGGTCGTTCGCCAGCACCTCCGGCCGGTCGCCCTCGGGGAACCAGTCGGAGACCGCGGCGAGCAACCGCTCCCGCAGCACCGGCGAGGCGAAGAACCCGCCGTTGAACAGCACCGCGTCCGGGCGAGCCGGCTCGTCGTCGCTCGCTCCGGCGACGGCGCCGTGCGTGGAGAGGAACCGGGCGAGATGCTTGGTGATCGCCGCGTCCGGGGCGTACGGCAAGCCGACCTCGCGGAAGCCGGCGTCCTTCCGCTCCGGCTCGGCGGTGACGGGGACGGTCGGCAGGAAGCCCTCCAGCAGCGCCGCTCGAGCCGCGTCGCGGTCGGCGGAGACGCTCAACCCGCCGGCGACCAGCGCCCGCCCGGCGCCCGGCAGCGTCACCGTGAACGACGCCGGGGCGTTCTCTTCCAGCAGCGTCTCCTTCGCCCGCCGGCTCTGGCGGACCAGCACGTCCCACTGCTTCGGGGAGAGTTCCGTGCCGTCCTTCTTCAGTCGCTCTTCGAGGTGATGAGCGAGGGCGAGATCGAGGTTGTCGCCGCCGAGGATCAGGTGCTCGCCGACCGCGACGCGATGGAACTCGACCTTGCCCCCGTCCTCGGAATCAGCCGCCCCGGGCTTCACGCGGATCAGGGCGAAGTCGCTGGTGCCGCCGCCGATGTCGCAGACGAGCACGTTGGTGTTCGGGGCGACGCGGGTCTGCCAGTCGTCCGGGTGCTTGGCGAGCCAGGCGTAGAACGCCGCCTGCGGTTCCTCGATCAGCACGACCCGCGGCAGCCCGGCGGTGCGGGCGGCCTTCACCGTGAGTTCCCGCGCGACCTCGTCGAAGCTCGCCGGCAGTGTGAGGACCACGTCCTGCTCCGCCAGCGGATCGCCCGGGTGGGCGTGATCCCAAGCTGCCCGCAGGTGTTCCAGCAGCGCCGCGGACGCATCGACCGGGGAGAGCCGCTCGACGCCCTCCGCCGCGTGCCACGGCAGCAGCGGAGCAGTGCGATCCACGCCGGGATGGCACAGCCACGACTTCGAACTGCTCACCTGCCGACCGGGCACCTTCGACCCATGATCCCGGGCGAAGGCGCCGACGGCCCAGTCGGGCGTCTCCTTCGACCAGGGGGGAGCGAGAGCCGCCGACGGAAACTCGCCCGCGGCGGGGCGATACAGAAACGACGGCAGGTTCTCCCGGCCCTCGACCGTCCCCGCGGCGACGAATTGCGGAATCGCCCACGTCTCGACCCGCATCCCCGCGTCGCCGGCGGCCTGCGTATCGATGAACGCCACGGCACAGTTCGTCGTGCCCAGATCGACCCCCACGACATAGCGGGGCGGAGCGGACGTCTCGGGGGTTGAATCAGTCACGATCCGAGCATGATCGGTTCCGCGGCGGAGCGAACAACCGTTCCCCGTCCTGCATGCCGGAGGCAGGCCTCCGGCTTAGGCGTTCGATGACAGAAACGCCCGCGGATTGCGGCTCGTGAGAGCCGTCGCATCCTGCTGGGTGAAGCCGCAGGCGTCGCAAAGCCGCTGAAAGGCGACGCTCAGCGGGCAGGCCGAGCCGACGAGGTGCTCCCCGCCCGGGGCGCGGCAGGCCAGATCTTCGCCCACCTCCAACTCCCACGCCCCCAGCGTGAACCGCCCCGGCCCCAGCCCCGCGGCGGTCACGGCGTCGCTGACGACGGCGCAACGGTCGATGCCGGCCTGATCGATGACGTCCCGCAGGAACCAGAACGGCAGATGCACGCCGTCGGCGATGAGCGTGAATCGCAAGCGATCTCGCAGCGACAGGGCGCGATGAATGACGTTGTCGTGCCGCGGCAGGCTCGCCGGGCAGCCATTGCCGAGGTGCGTGAACAGCGTCAGCCCCGCGTCGCACGCTGCGGAAAGTTCGTCCCGCGACGGGTCGCAGTGCCCCGCCGCCACCGTCACGCCGGCCTTCGCGAGCGCCCGCGTCACGGCGAACCTCGGATCGCGTTCCGGGGCGAGCGTCACCAATCGCACCAGCCCGCCGCCCGCCTCGAGCAATCGATTCATCGCCGTCACCTCCGCGGGCCGGGCGTGCTGTGACGGATGGGCGCCAATGTAGCCCGGTGTCTCGTTCAAAAACGGCCCTTCGACGTGCAGCCCGACGATCAGCCGCTTGGCGAGATGGTCCTGTTCCCGCAGCTCCGCCAACCGCGCGAGGCGCCGGCACATCGCATCGAGGTCGTCGGTGATGACGGTGGGCAGGAACCCCTCCACGCCGTCCG
Source organism: Alienimonas chondri (assembly GCF_013036045.1). GTDB lineage: Bacteria > Planctomycetota > Planctomycetia > Planctomycetales > Planctomycetaceae > Alienimonas > Alienimonas chondri. The sequence goes on along the minus strand of NZ_WTPX01000043.1, from coordinate 6,228 downwards.
CGGCGATGCGTTCGCAGGCCGTGTGCAGACCCTCGGCGGTGAGATCGTCCCGGTTGAAGTCGACGCCGGCGTAGCCGTTCACCTGCAAGTCGAAGAACGCCGGCCGCTCGTCCGGTTCGCCGCTCATCGCTCCGCCAGCCCGGAGGCGGCCGCTTCGTCCAGGAACAGCGTGCAATTGGCGTGCTCCCGCAAAATAGAGGCCGGGACGTCCGGGGAGATCGGCCCTTCGACGGTCGCCTTCACCGCCGTCGCTTTGCGTTCGTCGGGAACCGAACAGACGATCGTGAGGCTCGCCAGGATCTGCCGGACGGACATGCTGAGCGCCTGCTTCGGCACCGCCTCCAACGAATCGAACCACCCTTCCCCGTGCTGCTGTCGGCGACAGGCCTCGTCCAGATCGACGATCAGGTAGGGGGCGCGTGTCTCGAAGTCGGCCGGCGGGTCATTGAAGGCGAGGTGAGCGTTCTCCCCGATCCCCACGAAGGCCACGTCGATCGGCTGGGCCGTCAGCAACGCCCCGACGCGGTCGCACTCCGCGGCGGGGTCGGCCGCTTCGCCGTTTAATTCGTGGAACGCCGCCAGCGGCACGCGACTGACGAACCGCTCCCGTAGATACCCGCGAAAGCTCGCCGGGTGATCGGCCGGCAGGCCGAGGTATTCGTCGAGGTGAAACCCGGTGACCTTCGACCAATCGATGTCCGGTTCGGTCACCAACGCCGCCAGCACTTCGAACTGACTGGCGCCGGTCGCGACGATCAACGCTGCGGAACCACGTTCCGCGATCGCTCCGCGTAACGCCGCGGCTCCGCGAGCCGCGGCGGCTCGACCCATCGCGGCGGCGTCGGAATAGGTTTCGATCTGCATCAGTTGAGTGTACGAACGGCGGGGCTAACCCGCGAACAGGTCCAAACCGAGCTTCCACGCCGTGCGGACCGCCAGCGCCAACACGATCGCCAGCCCGACGCCGGCGAGGGCGAACGTCCAGATCGGCGGACGCGGCGTCACCTTCGTTCCGAGGAACAGCAACGCCCCGGCCAGCAGCGGCCCGCCCAACACGGTCAGCGCCTGCGCGATGATGATGGCGGTCACTTTTTCCGCGCCGCCGGCCAGCACGGCCGCCGCAATACCCGCCCCCGCGAGCAGCGCCGCGACGGTCAGCCCGCGGACCCAGCTGGAATCGATCGAGCGCCCCTTCCCTAACCCGTCCGCCAGCAACGTGCCGCCGATCAATGCGTTGCCGAGGAACGACCCGAGCGCCCCCGCGAGGATGCCCGCCGCGAAGATGCCGACCGCCCAGTCCCCGAAGAACGGGCTGAGTTGCCGCGCGAGATCGGCCGTGGTGCTGAAGCCCCCGCCCTCGACGTTGTGCAGCGTCGCGGCGGCCGTCAGCAGCACCATCGCGGTCATCAGTCCCAGGGCCCCCGCCCCGACCGCGGCTTCGACGCCGGCCCGTCGTCCGTCCCGCGGCCCCCATCCTTTCTCTTTCACCAGGTACGCCTGATAGAACGCCCCCGCCACGGAGAACGTCGTCGCCACCAGCCCCTGCAACGCCGCCAGCGGCACGACGACTTCGCCCAACGCGTCGCGGGTGGGCAGGAACCCGCCGTCCGCCCCGTCCGGCGCCTGCGGCACGAGTCCCGCGACCGCATCCCGCACAGACGGCCGAACCGCAAAGAGGTTGAACAGGAACGCCGCCGCCATGAAGGCGACCAGCCCCTTCATCAGCCCTTCCAGCTTCGCATACAGCCCCCGTAGCCCGAGGACGGCGGCGATCACGGCCCCGTTGACGCCCAGCAGGATCAGCGCGGCCCCCCATGTCGGCAGCGCCCCTTCGCCTCCGAGAAGCAGCAACGGTTCCAACGCCGCGACGACCGCGAAGTTGTTGCTGGACTGAAAGCCGACCACGACCAGGAACAGCGTGATCCCGACCAGCGCCGCGAACGGCCGCCCGAGGCGATCCGCGAGTTCGTCGCAGGGGCTTTTCGCCAACGCCACGCCGATGCGGGCCGCGAGCGCCGCCGTCCCCCCCAGCACGACCGCGGCCAGCAACGGTACCCAAAGGGCGCTCGTCCCATGAACGGCGCCGACGCGGGAGGCGGAGAGAATCGTCCCCGGCCCCAGCACCACGCTGGCGACGATCAGCGCCGGTCCGAGATCCCGCAAACGAAACCCCGGGGACCCGCCGGTCGAGTCGTCGGGGGGGGCAACCGTCGTCGCCGGCGTCGAAGAAGCAGTAATGGCCGTTGCTTCCTCGAAGGATGTCGGAACTCGTCGGCCCCGAACTTACCGTCCCCCCGCCCACACATCCAACGTCGCCGATCTTTCCGAATAGCTCCCCGGGTAGGGGTCTAACGGATTCCGCTCAGGGTCTATCCTGTAAGGACTCAGGGGTTCGGGCTGAACCGGCGTGGCCACGATCGAGGCCATTCGGGGGGTCGGGGGCAGTCGAGCACGACGGGCTGCCGGCCGACCTCGCCGATGTGGTGGAAGCGTGGCCCCGGCTGACCGACGACGAACGCTCCGCCGTGCTGGCGATCGTGGAAGCCGCACACGCGACCGCCTGACGGCCCGCTGACGACCTCGCCCCGTCGTCCGGCCCCGTCGTCTCGGGGCACGCTCCCGAGGCCGCCAAGCCCCCCCCCGGCTTTGGGCGTGGCCGGTACCATCGCCCGCTACGGGGCAGAACCCCGCCCGCGTCGGGGAGCCGACCAGAGATACGAAGGCTGTGGTGGACGGGGACCCCACCCCCCTTCCTGGCGGAACCGGAGTCCCGAACGAGCCGACCACCCCGCTTAGACCGGGGAAGACCCGGACTCCTGTCCCAAGTGAACATGAAAACCACCAGAACCCCGGTCCCCGCCGACCGTCTGAACGATCCCGCCCGCGATACGCGGTGGGATGATTGGCTCGACGGGAAGCGGCTTCTGACGCGCTCCCCGCCCGACGTTATCACGCCCTGCCGCGGCTGCGGTCATCGGATGGCCCCCGGCGAACTGTCCGCCCTCGTGCTCCGCCCGTTCGAGGAATGGGCCTTCCACGAGTGCATCGGGTGCAACGTCGATATGCAGCCCACCACACGGGCGGATCTGCCCCCGGGAGAACGGACGCCCGTGCCCGAACTGGACGACGATCCGTATTGCCTACGTCGGTCGTCGCTGGCGGACATCAACGAATCGATCCGGGCGAACTACCCGGACTCGCCCGCCGCACGTCGGGCGTCGCGAGGTCGGCCCAGCCCGCACGGCCTTCCGAGGTCGCCCGTTCTGGCGGCCCTCGTGACGGGCTGGCGGGCGCTGCGGGCGACTGTAATCCGGTGACAGTCGGACTGGCTGGTAAGGTGTCGGTTTCCGACACCGTCGTCGGCCGCGACGGCCGGTTGACAGGGGTGCTGCCAATTGGTTGACTGCACATTGTTCTCAGTCGGCCGATTGGCCGGATCTTCACGAGCAGTTTGGCGTATGCCTATTCCCTCTTCCGAACTGACAGTCGAACAGGTGTTGAACACCCCTGTTGCGGATGTCGTCTTAGCCCTGGCGAGTGTCGCCGGAGAATCGAACAGGTCGATTGCACATGCACTCTCCACGACGGACACGACTGTGGGCAGGATCATCGCGAGCAAGCGAACTCCTAGCGTCGAACTCGCGGACCGCATCCGCAAATTGGCTATCGAGTGGCAGGTGTGGCCGACGAATGAGGAAACCGCCGTGAATCGAGCTAGGATCGATTACTACACTAGGATAGGTATGGACGGACGAAGAATTAACACCATGAGCATCGGGCCGAAGTGAACCAATGCCGACAAACGAAAGGCGGTCGAGACCGCCCTCCTAGAACCGTGCTGGGCGGATAAGAGCGATCAACAAATCGCGACGATGTGTAAGGTGAACCAATCCACGGTGTACCGCATTCGCAGGGGGCTGGAAGAGTCGGGGGAGGTTATGCAATGCATAACCGTCGTCGGCCGCGACGGAATCGAACAGCCCCGCCGAAAATCGAAGACGAAACCGGCCCCCAAGCCTGTGGTGGAGCGCGACGGCCCTACCACCACGCCGGCGGGGCTGCGGACGGCGCTGACGACGTAGCCGATTTGCCCCGACGAGCTCCCGGCAACGATCGGGGACATTCGAGCCGATCGCTCCCGCGATCGATGCAGGCCGGGGACCATGTGTTCACTATGACGACAGTCTGAGAGTTGATTGCCCTGGTCGATTTTTCCACTGTGATCGCTGCCGATCGTTTCGAGCAAGTCCCGCGGTGGATCGAGCATCGTTCGCAGGGGTCGGAACGCTGTACCGCACACGGCTTCCCAGATGCCCCCAGACGGCCTCGGAGCCGTCATCCGACCCCGAGGTCGCCCGGACCGCTCCCGGCGCCGTACGGGCGACGTGGGGAGCCGTGCGGTGGCCGTCCGTCCAGTCGCCTACGGCGGGTCGGCCGTGCCCGAATCGGTCGGGGTCCGCGGGTGCGATGTCCACCAATTCGAGCCGGCCGCGGCTGACCGTTCGGGGGCTGTGGTACGATGTGGTGGACGGAGGCCAGCGGGACGTACCCGCCCCCCCATGACGACGACGCCAAGGGGCGAAGGTCGGTTCTAAGTGTTCAAGCGGAAGCAGCGTTGAAGTATAAATTGGAGTACGTCATCCGGGTCGATACCCGGAAGGCGAAGAAGGACGTCGATTCCTTTCTCGCGTCGAGCAGCGGCGGTCAGGCCGCGAAGAAAACGGCGGTCAGAGACGAGCGTGACCGCGGGGACGTGCTCAGACGCCTCCGAAGAGAGTTCCACGCCAGCATTGACGCCATCGAGGCGAAGCACGGATCGCAAGCCGCTCAGTTCGCCAGACGATCCCGCATCGCGGTCAGTCGCGAACTCGCCAACGGGTTCGGGCGTGACGAAACGCAGTTGAGAAAGCACCTCACCCGGATCGTCGCGGAGGAAAGAAGAGCGGCCCGGGAGATTAATGCCATCCACCACGCCCGCACCGGCGGGGTCGTCGCGAGAAGATCCGGCGGTCGCGGCGGAGCCGGGGGGAGACCCGGCGGCGGTGGCGTGCAAATGGCGTTTCAGGCCCAGCAGATGGTCGAGGACTTCTCGTTCGCCGGGATGCGGGGGGCGACGAATAACTTGGCGATGATGGCCGCTACGTTGGGGTCTGGACCTGCGTCCCTAGCGGTGCTGGGCGGAATTGCCGCCGTCCAGATGGTCGACGTCATCGCCAGACTTCAAGGCACGGAGGAAGCCGCCGAAGGAGCGAGAGCCAAGGTGTCGGCCCTCGCCAGCGCCCTCGGGAGCGTCCATTCGGATCGGCTCGCGGCCGTCCCTGACCGATCCCCCGGTCAGGATCTACTTTCCGTCGACCTTCACGCCCTGGAAGCGAAGCGGGCCGCGGCCGAAGCCCGCCGCGCTTTTCAGGAAGAGCGGAAGCTACATTCTGCCGTCGCCGAACTCGATGCGATGCGGCAAACCCAAGCGACTTGGGCAACCGGGGGCGAAGCCGGATTGCACGCCCGCCGTCGGGCTGTCGCTGAACAGATCGAAGCGTCCTCGGGGGGCGTGCATGATGCGGATCAGTTGATGTCGTGGGCCGGCGTGGCTGGGCAGGACAACCCCTTCGCCAAGGTCGCCCGGCGTGGTGGAGAGAGCGGCAAGACGCCGTTCGACCTGATGGCGGAGCAAGCGAAAGAGTTCCGCGACTCGGGAGACTTTGAGGCGGGTATCGAGGTCGCCGGGTTGGAGAGAGCGGCGGAGATCGCGGACACCGCCGCGGATGCGTTCGGCACGTTGTGGGAGGTTGAAGCCAGACTCGCCGCCGTGCCGCCGCCCAGCGTCCCGGACATCGGGTCCGACCACCCGGACCTAGTCGAACGCACGGCAGTCGCGTGGGGCCGGCTGGCCCGCGGCGGAAGGGACGCGGAACTCTCGCTCGCCACCGCTCACGAACGCTTGGAGTCTTCCCTCGCCGCCCCCGAAGGCCCTGGAAAATGGGAAGGTGTGGTTCGGATGCTCCAAACTTACAGACGCACCGCGTCCGAGGTGATCGAGGTCCGCAAAGAACTCGCACGCGGCGAATCACCGGAACTCGATCGGCTGCGGTCCGAGGCCACGTTCAGAGACGGAGCCGTCCGCTCGATTGACGACCTCGCCGCCGCCGCTGAGTCCCGCATCGATTCGCTCGAACGCGAGGCCGAAGCTCTCGACCGTGTGGTGGAGAGGACCGAAGCCGCCGCCCA
>NZ_WTPX01000042.1 GCF_013036045.1 Alienimonas chondri | reverse complement strand
CGGCGGCCCCCGCCCCCCCGTCGGGCAGCCGCCCGCGGAGCCGGAATTGAACGATTTTCTCGCCGGGTTGCCGGCCGAAACGGGCAGCGGATCGGCCGTCCTTTCCGGCGCCCGCCCGCGCTCCGGAATCAAACCCCGGTCAGGCATTCGCCGGGCGGGCGGCCCCAAGTCCGACATCCTCCACGGTGGCGACCCCACGCCTCCGCCGGCCGCAGACGCCCCCAGTTCCTCGACCGGCGAGTCGGCAGAACACACGCCCGCCCCCGGCAGCGGGCGATTCGATTTCCTCGGCGGCGCCGATACGCCTGATCACGCTTCCGGCGGACCGGGTTCCTCGACGTCCCACCTTGGTCCAGGATCGGGGATCGATTCGGGATTCGACTTCGGCTCAAGTACGCAGGTGGAACCCGGCAGCGGGGCGAGGAGCGGCATCCGCACCGGCCCGGGTTCCGGGATCGGAGCCGCCCCCGGGTCGAGTTCGTCGATCGACGCATTCGAAGTTCCCGGCAGCGGAACCCTCCCCGCCACCGAGGTCCCGTCTGCCTCTCGCGTACGACCGAGGCGGACGGAGAACGCTGCCGGACTGAAGACGAAGTGGCCCTGGATCGCGGCCGCGGCAGTCGGCCTGCTGATCGCGATCGGGCTGGGGATTTGGCTCAGCGGGGGCGACGATGACCCGGAACCGAACGTCGTCCCCGATTCGCCCGAAGTGACCGAGGACGACAGGCCGCTGACCGTCGGCCCCGAGGGGCGCTTCCCTTCCCTAACGGCGGCGATCAGCTACCTCAAGGAGCAGGACGATCCGCTCGGGCCGGAGGAGGCGAGAGTCGTCCTTCTGCCCAAGGGGGTGATCACTGAGCGATTGATCGCGGACGGCAGCGGATTCGACTTCCCCGAGTACGTCACTTTTCAGGGGCACGCCGACGGCACGGTTTTTCGCACCCCCGGCGCGGCGCCGTCGATCGCGATCACCGGCTTGGTGAGAGGATTGACCCTGGAAAACCTGACGGTCGATGCCGAGGAGAAAGCGGTGGCGGTCGAGGTGGCCGTCGGTTTGAACGAATCCCGGATCAAAGGCCTCACGATCGAAGGGCTGACCGGCACGGGCATTCTGCTTCGGGGCCTGTCCAATGACGGATTTGACCTGGAAGGCGTCACGATCACCTCGCCGGAAGGCGGCGACCCGGAGGCGATCGGAATCCAGATTGTCGAGGGAGGCGTGAACACACTGACGGTGACGGGCGGTTCGATCACCGGGGCGGCCGTCGGAGTGGACGTCGACGCGAACGTGACGGACGTCACGCTTTCGGGACTGCGGATCGCCTCCGGAACGGACGGCGTGCGGTTCGGCGACGCGGAGACCGGGCGCGTCGCATTGAAGAACGTAACGTTAAAGGATCTCGTGTTCGCAGGCCTCACGCGCGGCGTCGCCTTCGGCAACGCCCCCCGTCAAAACAGCGAGGGACTCGTGATCGCCGACTGCGAGTTCGGCGACACGGAGGAACCCATCGCCCCCTCGACCCATACGGCGGAGATCAAAGCCGCCCTCAACGCCGACGCCAGCACGGGCAACCGGGCGGAAAACGCCTCGGCGGATCCACTCGGACTTTTCCCTTAACCATTCGCCCCCTCTTCTCGCGACGAAGGGCGACAGGGGCACGTCGGCCTCCGCGTCTGCGAAGGAACCGCGGCGCACAGGGTTCAACTCGCCTGAACGGTCCACCAGATCGCCGCGGAGGCGACGAGGATCGTGTAGACGAACAGGGCGCACAGCAACCAACCGATCAACTTGCCGGCCCGGCCGTCTTCCATCGCAAATTGGCGATACTCGTCCGCCGTAAACGGGTCCGCCCCGGACCGAGACGCTACGACGGTGGCCGTCGATTCATGCGTTCCCGCGGGAGCCGACGGTGCGTCGGGCGTCCCCACGGCGACGGCGGCGGTCGGAGCAGGCGATTCCGGCATCGCCCCACTGTAGCAGACCCCGCCGCCGCCCTCACGCCCCGTGCCGGCGCTCACCCGTGCCGGCGCTCAAATGATGTCCGCCGGCCGAACGGCGGAGAGCAGCGACGCCAATAGATCGTCCGTCGGGTGCGGGTGTCCGAGGTGCTGGCGAAACCCCTCCCCATACTCCACCCCGATCAATTCGCCGCGGGCGGCGGACCAGCGACGGGTTCCGGCGAGGTATTCGTCGATCCCGTGCTGCCGACGGAGCCACGCCCGTTGGCTGTCGTGGCAGGCCAGCAGTTCGAGCTTCCGTTCGATCTGCCCCGTCACGTCCACGACGATCCCGGGTCGCCACGGCTCGCCCAGCGGCCCGGCATGCCCGACGGGATCGCAGTAGTAGAGGTAGGGCACGCGCTCCGTGGCCGGTTCGCCGCACTCGTAAAGCGGCACCGAAGCCGCGAACGCCGCGTCGCGAACGAGTCGGCTGGTGATCTCGTGATCGCTCATGTAGTCGATCGGAGGGGCCGTCAGGATGAGATCCGGCTTCGCCCGCCGAACCGCCGCGGTCACCGCCCGCCGGCTGGCGTCGTCGTGGGTGATGCACAAGTCATACAGGCCGACGCACTCGTAACTCGCGCCCAGCAACTCTGCCGACCGCCGCGACTCCGCGGTGCGCAACGCGCCGATCTCTTCTCGGGACAGGTCGGCGCTGCCGAGGTCGCCGGCGGTCAGCGTCGCGGTCGCGATCTCGCATCCCAGATCCGCAAGCCGGCAGAGCGTCCCGCCGCACAGAATTTCCAGGTCATCCGGATGAGAGTGGATCGCCAACACGCGCGGCGGGCTGGAATCGGTTCGTGCGGCGTTCATCGAGGGCGATTTCGGTAAGGTAGCGGCCGGTCCGATTCATTCGTCCATCCGGGCGATTCAGAATCGTGCCCTTCCCCGCTCCGCGACACCAGTCCCGACCGCCCCGGCCTTCCCATCGTGCCGCATCCTCTCCCGCTGACTCGCGTCCCCGCCCTGCTGTTCGACAGCGCCGCCGACGCCGATTCCCACGCCGCTCTGGTCGTCGCCGGTCTTGTTCGGGAACGCAACAGCGGCGGCCAACGGACGGTCCTCGGCCTGCCGACCGGCTCCACGCCGATCGGCGTCTATCGCGAACTGATTCGATTGCACAAGGAGGAAGGGCTCGACTTCTCGAACGTCGTCACCTTCAACCTCGATGAATACTGGCCGATGCCGGCGGAGGATCGGCACTCGTACCACCACTTCATGCGGGAGACGTTCTTCGATCACGTCAACCTGAAACCGGAGAACACGCATCTGCCCCCCGGCGACGTCCCCCGCCGCGACGTCGACGCCGCCTGCGCCGAGTACGAGGCGAAGATCCGCAAGGCCGGCGGGATCGACCTGCAACTACTGGGCATCGGGCGGACCGGGCACGTCGGCTTCAACGAACCCGGCAGCCCCCCGGACGGCCGCACCCGGTTCGTCACGCTCGATCCGCTGACCCGAGCCGACGCCGCCCCCGGATTCTTCGGCGAGGAGAACGTCCCGCTGCACGCCATCACGATGGGCGTCGGCACCATCCGCGAGGCGAAGAAGGTGCTGATTCTCGCCCTCGGCGAACACAAGGCGCCGGTGGTGCGTTCGGCGCTGGAGGACGCCCCGACCGATCGCGTCCCCGCCACGCTGCTGAACGGTCACCCGGACCTCACCTATCTCTTGGATCGCGGCGCCGCCGCGGAGCTGACCACCGTCAAGACGCCGTGGCGATCCGGCCCGATCGACTGGGACGACCGCAGCGAGACCAAGGCGATGGTGTGGGTCGCCGACCGCTGCGGAAAGGCCCTGACGAAGCTGCAGACCCGCGACCTGCTCGAACATGACCTGCACGAATTACTCCGCGAACGCGGCCCGGTCGAGACGCTGCGGAACCGCGTGTTCGACCGTCTCGACGCCACGCTCTGCACCCACCCCGCGGGCGACGGTTCGAAGCAGAAAAAGACGGTGCTGGTCTTCAGTCCGCACCCGGACGACGACGTGATCTCGATGGGCGGCACGCTCATCCTGCTGTGCGATCACGGCCATGACGTGCACGTCTCCTACCAAACCAGCGGCGCCACCGCGGTATTCGACCATGACGTGCGGCGCCACCTCGACTTCGTCAGCGCCTTCGGGCACCTGTTCGACATCGCCCCCCTGGTCGATACCGAAACGGAAGGCGAGTTGCCGGACCGCCTGATCGCCTCGCTGGAGGAAAAGCCGCCCGGGGAGCCGGACAGCCCGGAGGTGTGGAAGCTGAAGGCGTTGATTCGCCGTACCGAGGCCGTCGCCGCCGCGGAGGAAGCCGGCGTCCGCCGCGATCGCTGTCACTTTCAGAACCTGCCCTTCTATGAAACCGGCCGCGTCACGAAGCAGCCGATTAGCCAAGAGGACGTCGACAACACGGTCGAATTGCTGCGGAAGGTGGACCCCGACCAAGTGTACTTGGCCGGCGACCTCCGCGATCCGCACGGCACGCACCGTCGGTGCGCCCGGGTCGTGGGCCGCGCGCTGGAAGAAGTGGCGTCCGAAGGCATCAAACCGGAGGTTTGGCGTTATCGCGGAGCCTGGCAGGAGTTCGAACCGCACGAGATCGACCGGGCCGTTCCCATCAGCCCCGAAGTGACGGCCCGGAAACGGCGGGCGATCTTCAAGCACGAGACGCAGAAGGACCGTCCCGTCTTCCCCGGTCACGACGACCGTGAATTCTGGGTGCGAGCCGAGGAACGCACCAAGGCGACCTCCGCGGCCTATGACGTGCTCGGCTTGCCGGAGCACTACGCCATCGAAGCTTTCGCCCGCGGCGCCCGCTGACGCGGAAGAACGCACCGGGGGCCGAACGGCCTGCGAGAAAGCGGTTTTTGGGCGGACTCACGAACGTGCGCCCACTAATCGCTTGCCACCCGCACGGTCGTTCACTACCGTCGGGTCGAAGGGTGTGCGCAGGAACACCGGTGGCCGGACCCCCACCGCCCATGTGCCGCACAGTCCTTCGGGTTCCCGTCACACGTTTAACCCCCACCGACCGATGGCCCGCGGCGACAAGCTGACTCCCCGACAGCGCGAGATCTACGAATTTCTCCGGGGCAAGATCATCGATCGCGGGTACGGCCCGACGGTGCGGGAAATCGGCAACGAATTCGGCATCAAGTCGCCCAACGGCGTGATGTGTCACCTTAAGGCACTGGAGAAGAAGGGCCTCATCACGCGGGAGGAGAAGATGTCCCGCGCGATCGAGTTGTCCCACAAGCCGCGGGCGAAAACGGAACTGCCGTTCGTCGGTCAGATCGCGGCCGGCAATCCGGTGCTGGCGGAGGAAGACCTCGAAACGATGGACTTCGCCGACCTGTTCGACGGCGACGATAAAATGTGCCTGAAGGTGAAGGGCGACAGCATGATCGACGCCCATATCACGGAGGGCGATTACGTCGTCATTCGCCGCCAGCAGACCTGTCGTGACGGCGACATCGTCGTCGCCGCGGTCGATGGCACCGAGGCGACGCTGAAGACCTTTTATCGCGAAAAGGATCGCATTCGGCTGCAGCCGGAGAACAGCGAAATGGAACCGATCTACGCCCGCGACGTGCAGGTCGTCGGCGTGCTGGAAAGCGTCATCCGGCGGGTTTGATCCCTTTCGTAGATTGACCTCGACGGTCCGTAACGGTCTGCCTCCATGTCCCCGACGTTCGTCGTGCGACCGGAGACTCCTGCGGACCGCGATGCCGTGCGTGCCGTTCACGAATCGGCTTTCGGACGGGCGGACGAAGCGGACATCGTCGACCAACTCCGCGATCGGGCCGCTGAGTATCTCGGGTACGTCGCGACGGAGGGGGATCAGGTCGTCGGACACGTGGCATTCAGCCGGACATCCATCGAGCCTCCCCCTCCGAGTGGGTTCCTGAGCTTCGGACTTGCCCCGCTGGCAACGCGGCCTGAGCATCAGGGGAACGGGATCGGCTCCGCCTTGGTGCGGCAGGGTCTCGATGCCTGTCGCGATCGCGGCGCCGTCGCCGTGTTCGTCCTCGGAGACCCGAAGTACTACGGCCGATTCGGCTTCGTGCCGGCAGACGAGTTCGATTTGCGATCTGAGTACGACGCCCCGCCGGGAGCGTTCGCAGTGGCGGCGCTTCTCCCCGAGATGCTCGACGACGTCCGAGGAACGGTTCGCTACGACCCCGCACTGTCGGCATGAATCCTCACGGCCTCGCGATCCTCGAAGCCGTTGCCCTTACACTCTCACGATGCCCGCCCCGCCCCCCTCTCTGCTGAACCTCGGCGCCGACGGATTATGCGACTGGCTCACCGAATGCGGCGAGAAGCCGTTTCGGGCCAAGCAAATTCGCAACGGCATCTTTTCGGGACGGGTCGAGTCGCCACGAGAGATCGCGACGCTCCCTGCCCCGTTACGGGAACGCATCGCCGCGGAGTTGCCGCTGTTTTCCGGGGAGCCGGTCCGTCATCAGGTGGCGCGGGACCGCACCGAGAAACTCCTCCTTCGCTTCGCGGACCCCTCCGGTAAGAGCGAAGGCCATCATGTCGAATGCGTTTTGATGCGGGAGACCGGCCGGCGCACCGTCTGCATCAGCACGCAGGTCGGCTGTGCGATGGGCTGCGTGTTCTGCGCCAGCGGCATCGGCGGCGTGCAGCGCGACCTGACCCGCGGGGAGATCCTCGAACAGGTGCTGCGGCTCGACCGCCTCCTCCCTCCGGCGGATCAACCGGGGGGGCGGATCACGAACGTGGTCGTCATGGGCATCGGCGAACCATTGGCGAACCTCCGCAACCTCACAGGCGTGCTGGAAGAGTTGACTGCGACGGACGGGCTCGGCTTGTCCCCGCGGCGAATTACCGTCTCGACGGTCGGGCTGCCCGCCCAGATGCGAAAGTTCGCGGAGCTCGGCAAGCCGTACAACCTAGCCGTCTCGCTTCACGCGCCGAACGACGAGCTCCGCAGCGAAATCGTCCCGATCAACCGCAGCACCGGCCTGCAAGCGGTGCTGGAAGCGGCCGACAGCTACTTCGGCGCGACGGGGCGGAGGGTCACGTACGAGTACGTGCTAATGGCCGGCGTGAACGACCAACCGGAGCACGCTTCGGAACTGGGCCGCCTGCTCGCTGGACGGCGGGCTCACGTCAATCTCATCCCGATGAACGACGTGGCGGAACTGGATTTCTCCGCACCGGGGGAACCGGCCACAGACGCGTTCTTCCGCACCCTCAATGCCGCCGGCGTCCCGACGACGGTTCGCAAGCGGAAGGGCGCCGACATCGACGCCGCGTGCGGTCAGTTGAGACGCGTCGCGGAACGGGAACCCGTCCCGCTGACGGTCTGATCGCGGGCCGCCCCGGGCTCGCTGTTCGGTCGACACTGCAATCGGGCGTCGCGGCGTTATTCTCTGTCGCGCTCCCCCTTCCCTCCGCCGAACCCACTTCCGGCCCCGATGAGCGACGAGCAAGACGGCCCCGACACCCCCGAAGAAGTCGAACAGCGGGAGGAGCACGGCACAGGGCTGGCAGACATCACGCCGAAGTTCGCCGGCACCGGCAAGGGATTCGCCACCGGCGTGGAGGATACGGCCGACCGCGATTTTGACGTGGTCGTGATCGGCACCGGTCCCGGAGGGGAGGGAGCGGCCATGCAGGCGGTGAAACTCGGTAAGCGGGTGGCCGTGTGCGAGAAGTACGCCCGGGTCGGCGGCGGCTGCACGCATTGGGGCACGATCCCCAGCAAGGCCCTGCGGTACGCGATCAATCAGGTGACCGAGGCCGCCCAGATGCCGGTCGTTCGCGCGGCGTGCGGCAGCATCACCGCCTCGTTTTCCCAGCTACGGGCCAGTGCCTCCGGGGTGATCGACCGACAGGTCGCCATGCGGCAGACGTTCTACGACCGCAACGGCGTCACGCTGCTGCCCGGACATGCTCGGTTCACCGGACTGCACGAATTCGCCGTGACCGGCGAGAACGGTCACGAGACCCGTTACACCGGCGACGCCTTCGTCCTCGCCGTCGGTTCGCGTCCGTTTCGCCATCCGGAGGTCGATTTTTCCCACCCGCGGATCTTCGACAGCGACACGATCCTCTCGCTGGAAGAGACGCCGATGAGCATCACGATTTACGGCGCCGGCGTGATCGGCTGCGAGTACGCCAGCATGTTTCGCAACCTCGGTTGCAAGGTGAACCTGGTCAACACCCGCGAGAAGCTGCTGGAATTCCTCGACGACGAAATCATCGATGCCCTCGCGTATCACCTCCGCGATCGCGGCGTGGTCATCCGTCACCGGGAGAACCTGGACCATGTCGAAGGTCGGGACGACGGCGTCGTCCTGCACCTGAAAAGCGGCAAGAAGTTGAAGTCCGACGTCCTGCTCTGGGCCGTCGGCCGCAGCGGGAATACGGATACGCTCGGGCTGGATCAGTTGGAGATCGAACCGAACCGCCGGGGACACTTGGAGGTCGACGAAAACCTGCGGACAAAGCACAAGCATGTGTACGCCGTGGGGGACGTCATCGGCTACCCGTCGCTCGCCAGCGCCGCCTATGTGCAGGGCCGTTACGCTTCGATGCACCTGATCGAGGGCCGTGAGGACCGCACCGCGCTGAAAGACGTGCCGACCGGGATTTATACCTCCCCGGAGATCAGCAGCGTCGGACAGACGGAGCGAGAATTGACGGAGGCGAACGTGCCGTACGAGGTCGGCCAGAGCATGTTCAAACATCTTGCCCGCGCTCAGATCGACGGCACGCCGGTCGGCATGCTGAAACTGTTATTCCACCGGGAAACAAGGGAGATCCTGGGGATCCACTGCTTCGGCCGCAGCGCCAGCGAAATTGTCCATATCGGCCAGGCGATTATGGCGCAGCCGAAAGGCCGCAACACGATCGACTACTTCGTAAACACGACCTTCAACTATCCGACGATGGCGGAGGCGTACCGCGTCGCGGCGCTGAACGGCTATAACCGCCTGTTCTGAGCGTCCCCTGTCGCTGCCGATCTGACAGACGATCGGGTCCGCCGCAAATTGCGATCGACGGAACCGATCGCCCCCCATGCGGTTACGAGAGGCACTGACTGCTCGGCACGGCGTTCGCTGTGTGTTCGGAAACTGACCGGCTCGGCCGGTCTGTCCGTTTCCCGCAGTATCTTCGAGTTCCGAACACCGATGGCGAAGCCCTCCGCCAAGATCAACATCGCCCCGCTGGGCGACCGCGTCGTGCTGAAGCGCGCCGAGGCCGAATCCACCACCGCCGGCGGGATCGTGCTGCCGGACGCCGCCAAGGATAAGCCGCAGCGCGGCGAGGTCGTCGCCGTGGGCGACGGCCATGTGAAGGACGACGGCACCAAGGTGCCGCTGACGGTCAAGGAGGGCGACACCGTCATCTTCAGCAGCTACGCCGGCGACGAAATCAAGATCGGCGACGACGAGCTGCTGTTGCTCCGCGAGAGCGACATCCTCGCCACCTGCTAAGCGGCGCCCGGCCCCGCGTCCGCCGCGATTGCGGCGCCCCTATTCTCCACCCGTACATTCCTAAACAAAGAGAGTTATCCGATGGCGAAGATGATCGCGTTCGACCAAGAGGCCCAGGAAGCCATGCGCCGCGGCGTCGGCAAGCTGGCCCGCGCCGTCAAGGTGACCCTCGGCCCCAAGGGCCGGAACGTCATCCTTGAGAAGTCCTTCGGTTCCCCGACCGTCACCAAGGACGGCGTGACCGTGGCCAAGGAAGTCGAACTCCCGGACAAGTTCGAGGATATGGGCGCCCGCATGGTGAAGGAGGTCGCCTCCAAGACCAGCGACAACGCCGGCGACGGCACCACCACCGCCACGGTGATGGCCGAGGCGATCTACAACGAAGGCCTCAAGGCCGTCGTCTCCGGCGTCTCGCCGATCGAGATGAAGCGGGGCATGGATCAGGCGGTCGAAGACATCGTCGCCAAGCTCAAGTCGATGAGCATCGAGGCCCGCGACAGCAAGTCGATCGCCCAAGTCGGCACCGTCGCCAGCAACGGCGACGCGGAGATCGGCGGCATTATCTCCAAGGCGATGGAAGCGGTCGGCAACGACGGCGTCCTCACCGTGGAAGAAGGCCGCAGCCTCGAAACCACCTTCGACGTCGTCGAAGGCATGCAGTTCGACCGCGGCTACCTCAGCCCCTACTTCGTCACCGACCGGCAGGCGATGGAGGTCGTGCTGGAGGATCCGTACATCCTCGTTCACGAAAAGAAAATCTCCAACATCCGGGATCTGGTCCCCGTGCTGGAGAAGGTCGTCCAGAGCGGCAAGGGTCTGCTGATCATCGCCGAAGACGTCGAAGGCGAAGCCCTCGCCACGCTCGTCATCAACAACCTCCGCGGCACCTTCAAGGTCGCTGCGGTGAAGGCGCCGGGCTACGGTGATCGTCGTAAAGCGATGCTGCAGGACATCGCTGTGATGGTCGGCGGCACCGCGATCTTCGAGGACCTCGGCATCAAGCTGGAGAACCTCCAGCTGTCCGACCTCGGCACCTGTAAGAAGGTCGTCGTGGACAAGGACAACACCACCCTCGTCGAAGGCGGCGGCAAGACCGCCGACCTCAAGGCCCGGATCGAGCAGATCCGCCGCGAGCTGGAAAACAGCACCAGCGACTACGACCGCGAGAAGCTCGAAGAGCGCGTCGCGAAGCTGGCCGGCGGCGTGGCCCAGGTGAACGTCGGGGCCGCCACCGAGTCCGAAATGAAGGAGAAGAAGGCGCGGGTCGAAGACGCCCTGCACGCCACCCGTGCGGCCGTCGAAGAAGGCATCCTGCCGGGCGGCGGCGTCGCTTTGCTGCGGGCCAGCTCGCAGGTCAAGGCCGTCAAGAAGGAAGGCCACGACTTCGGCACCGGCTACCAGATCATCCTGCGGGCCTGCCGCGCTCCGCTGACCCAGATCTCCAACAACGCCGGCAAGGACGGCGCTGTGGTCTGCGAGAAGGTACTCGCCGAAGACGGCAACTTCGGCTACAACGCCGCGACCGACGTCTATGAAGACATGGTCGCCGCCGGCATCATCGACCCGGCGAAGGTTACCCGCACCGCGCTGCAAAACGCCGCGTCCGTCAGCACGCTGCTGCTGACGAGCGAAGCGTTGATCGCCGAGAAGCCCGCCAAGGGCAAGGGCGGCGGCATGGGCGGCGACGACCTCTACTGATCTCGAAACCGTCCCCCGGGACGGGTCTCGTAGGTTCACCGAAGCCCTCGGCGGGAACGCCGGGGGCTTCTTTCGTGTCCGCTCTGCAATCTCGCAACGGGCCGCTTCAGATCGGGCGCCGTCGTTTCTACCGACCGCCCCGCCCCGTTAGACTGTCCGATTCGTTCCTCCCACGTCACTTCGAACCGACTTCGCTCCCATGCCCGCCTGCGTACTCGCCTACTCCGGCGGTCTGGACACCTCCGTCATCCTCGGCTGGCTCCAGGATGAAGGCTGGGACGTTCACTGCGTGTACGTCGACATCGGTCAGCCCGGCGAGGACAAGCAGGCGATCCTCCAGAAGGCGAAGGACTGCGGCGCCGCGTCGAGCCGCATCGTCGACGTGACCGAGGAGATGTGCCGCGACTTCGCCTTCCCCGTGCTCAAAGCCGGGGCGAAATACGAGTCCATCTATCTGCTCGGTACGAGCATCGCCCGCCCGCTGATCTCCAAGGTGATGCTGCAAGTCGCCCGTGAGGTCGGCGCCACGGCGTACGCCCACGGGGCGACCGGCAAGGGGAACGACCAGTGCCGGTTCCAGCTCGCCGCCGAGGCGTTGGACCCGTCGGTCCAGATGATCGCCCCGTGGCGGATCAAAGCCTTCCGCGACAAGTTCCCCGGTCGCACGGAACTGATCGCCTACTGCGAGGAAAAAGGCATTCCGGTCAAAGCGACCAGCGCCAAGCCCTACAGCAGCGACGAGAACTGCCTGCACGTCTCATATGAAGCCGGGGATCTCGAAGACCTGTCCGTCGCCGGCGTGGATGTGGTCGACTTCACGATGGGCGTCTCCCCGCAGGAAGCCCCCGACAAGCTGGAAGAAGTCACCATCGGCTTCGAGCACGGCGTGCCCGTCTCCATCAACGGCACGAAACTCGGGGCGAAGGATCTCGTGGAGAAAGCCAACGAGTTGGCTGGCCGCAACGGCGTCGGCCGGATCGATATGGTGGAGAATCGCTTCGTCGGCATGAAGAGCCGCGGCGTCTACGAGGCTCCCGGCATGACACTGCTGTACGAGGCCCATCGGATGCTCGAAGAGCTGACGCTGGATCGCGACCTGATGCACCTCCGCGATCAGCTTTCGCCCGTCGTCGCGGAGATGGTCTATTACGGCCTGTGGTACACGCCGAAGCTGGACGCTCTGTTCGCTTTCACGGACAAGGCCCAGGAACCCGTCACCGGCGAGGTGACGCTCGGGATGTACAAGGGGAACCTCATGGCCCGGCGTCGCAGCTCGCCGAACAGCCTGTACGACGCGGAGATCGCCAGCATGGAAGGCGGCGGCAGCTACGATCAGGACGACGCCACCGGCTTCCTCCGCATCACCGGCCTCCCCTGCCGCGTGCAGGGCACGGTGACGCCGCGGAGTTACTAAGCCGCCGAAGTGACTCAGCGGACGTGATCTCCCCCAGGTCGACGGCTTGCCGTCGACCTAGAATGCCCGCATGTCCCGCACCTTCGCCGTCGGCGACGTTCACGGCTGTGACGTCGCCTTGGAAACCCTCCTCACCACGCTTGATCTGCGTGAGGGGGAATCGCTCGTGCAACTGGGGGATCTCTGCGACCGCGGGCCGGACACCGCTCGCGCAATCGATCTGCTGATCGCGCTTGGGGAGGAGATCGACCTGCACGTCATCCTCGGCAATCACGACGAGATGTTTCTCGGAGCGTTGGGCCGGCCCGGCTTCCGCAACTTCGGCGCGAACTGGGAGGCCTTCGGCGGCAAGGAGACGTTGGCCAGCTACGGTGGGTCGCCGAAGGACGTGCCCGAGGAACATCTCCGGTTCTTGGAATCCGCCCGGACGATCGTCGAGCGAGGCTCCGACATCTTCGTCCACGCGATGATCGAGCCGGCCCTGCCGCTCTCGGAGCAGGAGGGTCACATCCT
Organism: Alienimonas chondri; assembly: GCF_013036045.1. Taxonomy (GTDB): domain Bacteria; phylum Planctomycetota; class Planctomycetia; order Planctomycetales; family Planctomycetaceae; genus Alienimonas; species Alienimonas chondri. The sequence continues at coordinate 19,021 of NZ_WTPX01000042.1, read as the reverse complement.
GCGTTGGGAGAAGCTGACATACGACGAGCCGCCCCCGCCGAACGGGCGACGGGTCGTCTGCGGGCATACCGCCCAGTCCTCCGGGGAACCCCGCGTGTGGCCGGGTTGGTGCTGCATCGACACGAAGGTCTACGCCCCCGACGGCTGGATCACGGCGTTGGAGATCAGCCCGGACGGCAACGATCGCATCTGGCAGGCGAATCAGCGGGGAGACGCCCGCGGACCGTTCGATTTGGCGAGGTTCGAGGATCGCGGGTAACGTCTCGCCTTCCGTTCCCCTCGTTCACTTCACCTCGCCCCGTATATGTCCGCTCCGCTGAGAATCGCCGTCAACGGGGCCGCCGGGCGGATGGGGCGCCGCGTGGTCGCCGGGGTCATGGCCGACGAAGGCGCGACGCTCGCGGCGGCGCTGGACTCCGCCGGCTCGCCGCACCTCGGTCTGGACGCCGGCGATCTGGCCGGGGTCGGGACCGCGGGCGTTCTGATCTCGCAGTCCATCGGCGCCGCGAAGTGCGACGCGGTCATCGACTTCTCCACCCCAGACGGGCTGATGTCGGTGCTGTCGAGCTGCGTCAAACGGGATCTGCCGATCGCGGTCGCAACGACGGGGCTGTCCGAGTCGCAGATCGACGCCGTCCGCACAGCGGCGGAGACGATCCCGGTGGTCTTCGCCCCGAGCTTCAGCACCGCCGTCAACGTGGCCATGCGACTGACGGCGTTGGCTGCGCAGGCCCTCAAGGAGACCCCCGGCGGGGCGGACGTGGAGATCATCGAACGGCATCACCGATTCAAAGAGGACGCCCCCAGCGGAACGGCGCTTCGATTTGCGGAGATCGTCCGGGACGTCATGGGACAGGAAGACTTCGCCCACGGCCGCGAGGGGCGTCCGGGGGCCAGGCCGCACTCGGAGATCGGCCTGCACGCCGTCCGCGAGGGGGACAACGTGGGCGAGCATTCGATCCTGTTCGGCATGCTGGGCGAGACGCTGGAGATCGCCGTCCGCGGCCGGACCCGGGACAGCTACGCGAACGGTTCGATCGCCGCGGCCCGCTGGGCCGTCGGTCGGCCGCCGGGGATGTACGGGATGGACGAGGTTCTCGGCCTCAAGTGATCGGGCCGGTCGTGCCGATGCTGCGGGTACTCCCTCCATCCACGGTTCTTCCATGGACGCTCCCGCCGCTCGCCGCTCGCTGTTCCAGTTTGATCGGCCGGCGCCGCCGCCCGCGACGGCGCCGGATGTCGAGGCGCCCCTTCCCCGTCTGTCGCAGCAGGCGATTCGCCCGCAGGCCGAGGGAGATGTTCGAAGAGAAGATTTCCGGGCCGTCGGCGCGTGGCGTGGGCCGATGCTGGCGTGCGGCGTGACGATCGCCGCCACAGCCGGCCTCGCTTACGCCGTTCTGGCTCCGGAGGCGGGCCAATCCGCGAAACCGACGGCTCGCCCGCCCGCGGACGTGGGCGGCGTGATCCTCGCATCCGCAGCCGAACCCGCGGACGAAACGACGGACGCCGCCCCCTGCGCGAAAGCGCCCGCCAAGGCCACAGGCTCGCCCGCTTCGCCGGTGGTCTCGGCGTTGCACGTTTCCGACGGCCGCCCGGTCCGGGCGGTTCCGACGGACGTCATCCCGGATCCGATCGACGCCGGCGGCCGCCTCATCCCGGGGAGCGGCGTGATCCGGGGAGACGGCGTCGTTCCGGCCGGCGGACCGGCGGCACAGGGTTCCGCGTTGCAAACCGGCGGCGTCACCCCCGCGGTCTGGCTGACCGGCGAGATCGCCGAGTGATCCTGCCTCGATGAGAACTCGAGACCGCGGTGCGGTTGTGGGCGCGGCGCGGCGGGGCCATCATCGCGCGGCCCGGCGATCATTTCGTTCGTAACGGGACCCCCGGTTTCGACCCCAGCGAGCGTGCGGCGATGGCAGCGGCGAACGGTTCCTCCTCCTCGACCGCGTCGCCGTCAGGCGCCCCGCCGGCGCCGATCGGCCGGCTGGCGGCGATGATGTTCCTCCAGTTCTTTATCTGGGGCAGTTGGTACGTCTCGACCGGCCGGTTCCTGGACGAAGGCGTGGGCTGGGGATCGATCATCTGGTGGGCGTACTCCGTCGGCCCGATCGCGGCGCTGCTCTCCCCGCTGTTCCTGGGCATCGTCGCGGACCGTTTCTTCGCCAGCGAGCGGGTTCTCGCCGTACTGATGCTGGTCGGCGCCGGGGCGATGGCCGCGGTGCCGCTGGTCTGCGAACCGATCAGCCTCGTTCCCTATCAGGAGGCGATCACGGAGACGAAGCAGGAGTTGAAGGCGCTGGACGAGGCCGACGCCCCCGCGGACTCCCCCGAGCGCATCCGCCTCGAAGCGGAGCTTGAGGACCGGGAAGCCGCATTGGCGGTGCCGCAAGAGACGAACCAATCCGATACCGGCGGCCAGACGGTCTACATCGCGCTGCTGTTGGCCCACATGCTCTGCTTCATGCCGACGCTGGGGCTGACGAACACGATCGCGTTCTCGCACCTCACTGATCCCGAACGGCAGTTCCCCACGGTGCGGGTGCTGGGCACGATCGGTTGGATCGCCGCCAACCTCGTGGTCGGCTTCTGGGAGGCGATCTTCGGCAAAGAGGGCTTGGGAGGATCGAACCTCGAACTCAGCATCGATCAGTACTGGGTCACGGCGGCCGCCTGCATCGGATTGGCGATTTACGCCCTCGCCCTGCCGCACACGCCGCCGCCGATGAAGGGGCAGCCGGCGAAGGCGTCGGACCTGTTGGGGCTGGGGGCGATCGGGATGATGAAGGATCGCAGCTTCGCCGTGTTCATGATCGCCAGCGCCCTGCTCTGCGTGCCGCTGGCCGGGTACTACAACTGGGCCGGCACGTTCGCGGGCCAGACGGCGTTCGGCGAAAACGCCACGGCCGTGATGAGCGCCGGCCAGGGCAGCGAAATCCTGTTCATGCTGCTGATGCCGCTGGCGTTCGCCCGGCTGGGCGTGAAGTGGATGCTCGCCGCGGGCATGGCGGCGTGGGCGTTGCGGTACGCCCTGTTCTCCGGCGGGTCGGCCTTCGCCGCGGGCGCCGAGGGCATGGACGGCGGCACGCTCGCCACGATGTTCACGCCGGCCGGCATGGCGATCTTCCTCGGCATCCTGCTGCACGGCATCTGCTACGACTTCTTCTTCGTGACGGGACAGATCTACACGGAGAAGCGGGCGCCCGCCGGTCTTCGCGGACAGGCCCAGGGCTTCCTCGTGCTGATGACGCAGGGTGTCGGGCTGTTCGTCGGGGCGTTCCTGTTCGGCAAGCTGGTCGAGTTCTACTCGACCGACGCCGGGCGAGATTGGACGACCATCTGGCTGTGGCCGTGCGGGGTCGCCGCGGTGATCCTCGTGCTGTTCTGCCTGCTGTTCCGTGATCGCCTGACGCCGGTTCAGCAGGCCGAACTCGCCGCGGACACGACCGGCGACGAGCCGACCGAACCCGGTCCCGGCACCGGCGGAACGCCGGCGGAAGGACTCGGCTGATCGATCCCTCTGCTCCGCCCTCGTCCGATCCCCTCCCCGCCGAGGCGGCTGCCGCCCCGCCGCCTCGGCGGCCGTCGCTGGGACTGCGCGTGCGGCTCAGCGTATTGTGGATGCTTCAGTGGGGCATCACCGGCGCCCTGCTGACCTATCTGCCGCTGTACTTTGAGAGCCGCGGTCTGTCCCGCGGGCAACTCGGCAGCCTGTTCGCCGTCGCGGCGGTCGGGCTGTGGGTCGCGCCGATCGTGGTGGGACAATTGTGCGACCGGCTGATCGGGGCGGAGAAGTACCTCGCGGTCGCCCACTTCTTCGGGGGCGTCACGTTGCTGGCGGTGCCGTTCGCGGCGGACATCTTCAGCGTCACGGGCGAGGGATTCTGGTTCCTGATCGCCACCGTCGGCCTCTTCAGCGCCCTGTACTTCCCGACCCTGCCCGTCGTCAGCGCGGTCACGTTTCGCCATCTGCCGGACCCGGACTCGCAGTTCGGCCGGGTGCGACTGTGGGGGACGGTGGGCTGGGTGCTGAGCGGGTTGTTCGTTTCCGTGTGGCTGGGTCAACGGGAAGCGATGCAGTGGCTCAGCCGGAACTCCCCCGCCCTGCGGGACAGCTTGGAGCACGCCGACAGCCTGCTCCGCCGGCTCGCCCCGGTCGACGAGGCGGATTGCTTCCGCATCGCCGCGGTGCTGTCGTTCGCGCTCTCGAGCTTCTGCGCGTGGCTGCCGCGAAGCCCCCCCCCGACGCCGACCAGCGGACGGTTCGCCCCGCTGCAAACGCTCGGGCTGCTGAAGGACAAGCAGTTCTCCCTGCTGATCGCGGCGAGCTTCGCGCTGTCGCTGATCATTCCGGTCTACACGCTGGAGGTGCCCGCCCTGCTCGTCCGCGACGGCTACGACCCCGACTGGGTGCCCGCTGTGATGACCGTCGGCCAGCTGTCGGAGTTCCCCGCCCTGCTGCTGCTGGGGCTGTGCCTCAAGCGATTGGGGGTGACGGCGACGTTCACGATCGGCGTCGCCGCGTGGGCGCTGCGGTTCCTGCTGTTGGCCGTGACGGACGCCACCGGCCCGGTGCTGGCCGGGCTGGCGCTGCACGGGGTCTGCCACGTGTTCCTGATCGTCGCGGTGCAGCTGTACGTCGATTCCCGCTGCCCGAAGGATCTGCGGGCCAGCGGCCAAAACCTGTTCGCTGTGGTGACCGTCGGCGTGGGCATGCCGCTGGGGTTCCTGCTGTCCGGGACGCTCTCCGAATGGGCGTCCGGCGGAGCGGAGGCGCCGTCACGGTTGCTGTTCCTCGCCGCGGCGATCGCCGTCTCGGTGGTGCTGGTTCCCGTCTGGATGGTCGGCCGGCGACGGGGCCGGGTGGAAGCGACGTGACCGCCCCGTCCTTCATCCTGAAGTACGATCGCGACCTCCCCCGGGAGCCGGTCCTAGCCCTGTATCGAGCGAACGACTGGAGCAGCGCCGACAAGCCGGACGCGCTGCTCTCCGCACTGGCGAACTCAGAGCGCGTCGTCAGCGCTTGGGCGAACGACCTGCTGATCGGGTTGGGAAACGCGATCTCCGACGGCGCCCTCGTCGTCTACTACCCGCACCTGCTCGTCCTTCCAGAGTGGCAGGGCCGCGGCGTGGGGCGGGCGATCGCGGAGGCGATGCAGACCTTCTACGGCGACTTCCACCAGCAGGTGCTGCTGGCCGACACCCCCGCGATCGGGTTCTACGAACGCAATGGGTTTGTCGCTCCGCCGGGTGCCGCGGCAATGTGGATCTACCGCGGCGACGACCACTGACCTCGACCCGGGCCGAGCCATGCGGCGCCCGCCCGGCTCACTTGCGAACCGGCGTCAGCCGGGTGACGGCCACCATCGGGGCGGCGATATCCGGGTGGGAGAACCGGCGTCCGTTCACCCCGAAGTTCTGCCCGACGCGACCGGCGAGACCCAATCGCGGGTCGTCCTTCAAGTAGGCGGCCACGCGGCCGTCGGCGGCGACGAGGGCGAACTTCGGCGCCTGCGGGTGCGGGGGGTTCGTGACTTCCCGCAACACGCCGACCGCCTCGAACACCATCGCCCCGGGGGGAGCGTCGGCGGGCGCCGGGCCGCCGGCCGGTTCGGAGTGGGACAACTGATCGATCCCGCCGCTCGGCGGGGCGGCCAACGAGGGCGTATCGCCGTACGGATCGAATCCGCCCGGTCCCGCAGCGGTCCGCGGAGCGGGGGCGTGCATCGGAAAGCCCTCCGCGGTTTGCGGCCCATACGGGGCGATCCCGTACGGTTCCTCAACCTGGGCGAAGCGGCGGAGCATCTCGGACGCCTCGACCGTCAGGCGGGCGTCCCGTTGGTCGGTGCGTTCGGTCAGTTCGACGTACTCGGAGTACTCGCCGCGGATCGACTTCAGCACGTCGATCCGCACGAGCCGGGCCTGAGCCAGACGACGGACCGCATTGGAGCTGGCCCGATCGCGGAGGTCGCGGAGGTCCGCCTCCAAATCGACGAGGTTCCACGACTGCGGATCGGCGTCCAACAGTTTGTCCATCCGGCGATCGAGTTCCGTCAGCCGTCGGCGGTCCGCTTCCACCGCGGCGGCACCGTGTGCGGCGAAGCGATCGGCGTGGCTGGGATCGCGGGGACCGTCCTGGCTCCGATCGGCGCTGGTCCCGCTGGGAAAGGCGCTCTGTCCCATCGGCATCGCAGGCGATCCGAGTTGCGAGAACGGGTCGGCACTGGCCGTTTGCAGACCGGAAGCGGACGGCGGATCGGCGGCGGCAAGCAGCGGGGATGCGTTCGACCCGCCCTGCAACGGATGCGGTGCGGCAAACGCGACTTCCACCACGCCGCTGCCGGTTGCGTCGGCCGGGGCCGGGGCGAACGGATCGGTCTGAGCGACGGTCCCGCCGCCGGGGACCGGGGCGCCAGCGTCGAGCAGGTCGCTCGGAACGGCATACGGATCGCGGTCGAGGTCGGCGCGGGCCTGGGCGTTCGCCGGCAGCAGGTAGCGGCGCTGCACCCAACGGTGCTCGCCCTTCGGGGAGGGAATCTGCGCCCAGACTTCCGGCCCATTCGGACCGGGCAGCGAGCGCGTCCCCTGCACCGCGATCGCCTGTCCCGTTTTCAGCGGCACCTGTTCGATCATCGGCGCCTCGCCGACCCGACTGCCGACGCGGCAATAGAGTTCGTTCCCGGTCGCGGTGACGGTCGCGGTTCCGCCGCCCTCGGCGGTCCCGGCGGTCATCGTCAGCCATTCCAGCTTCGCGAAGCTCACGGCCCCGGAGGGCGCCTGAATCATCGCTCGGCCGTCGGGATCGTGGCGGACGACTGTCACCTGCGTGCCCCGCGGCAGCGTGGTGGTGACGTAATCATCGGCCAGCGGCCCGGCGTGAACCGGCAAGCCGTCCGCGGCGACCTGTGCGGCGTAGGGGAACTCCTGCCCGTACGTGGTGGAGCAGGCCGCCGGGGCGGCGCAATACAGCAGGGCGAAACAGATCACGGGGCGCATAACAGCCAATTCCCTTCGGACGCGAAGCGGGACCGCGGGGGCTTAGCGAATCGCGTCGTCGGGGGGCTAGAGCAATCGCTCCGTGCTTCGTCTCACTTCTTTCGCACGGCGATCAGGGTGTCGAAGGTGCGGAAGTAGATTGTGCCGTCCGCGACCGCGGGGCTGGCGGAGGTCGGCTCGCCCAGTTCGTTCTGCCCGAGCAGCTCGTACGTTCGCCCCGCCTTCACGACGGAGGTCACGCCGTCGCGATCGACCGCGTACAGCTTCCCGTCCGCCAGCGTGGGGCTGGCGCGGTAAAGACCGCCGGTGAGACGTTCCTGATAAACCTCCTCGCTGGTCGCCGCGTCATGCACGGACAGCACGCCGCGTTCGCCCATCAGATAGACGAGGCCGCCGGCGATCAGCGGGGTTGACACGTCCGGCGTTCCGCGATCGAGGCTCCAGACGACGGCGTCCGTGCCGATGACGTCCGCGCCCTGCTCGCCACCGGGCGCCGGCTTGCGGCCCTCCGTTTCCGCCACCCGTCGAGCTTCGTCGCAGGCAACCGCAAACACCGGACCGCGTTTCGCCGTCGGCACGACCGTGAGGGCCTGACCGTTCGCCCCCTGCCCCACGCCGGCGCTGGCGACGAACCGCAGCGTCGTGTGGTAGTCCGGTCCCTGCGGGTTCAAACCACCCAAACGCCACAGCTCGTCGCCCTCGAGCGAATGGGCGATCGCGTAGTCACCGCCGTGGGTAATCAACGAGTGCGGTTCGCTGAACGGGTTCAACGCGATCGAGGCGTAGCTGTGTTCGTTCTCGCGGCTGGCGCCGGTGCGGCGCTCCCGTTCCCAGACGGTCGCGCCGGTGGCGGCGTCGAGCGCGACGACGCGGGCCTCGTTCGTGGAGGCGTTCCCGTCGCCGTGGATCAGCTGGTAGTAGAGCCGGCCGTCGTGCAGAACGGGGGTGCTGCTGAAGCCGAACTGAATGTCGAACTCGCCGAAGCGATGTTGCAGGTCCGCTCCCCAGACGGGTTCGCCCTCAGCGGTCAGGCAGGAGATCGTGCCGTCGCCGAACGTCGCCCAGACACGCTGTCCGTCGGTCACGCAGCTGTTCGAGGCGCTGTTGCCCTCGTCCACGCGGGCGGTCTGGTTGCCGGTCCCGGCGGTCCGCCGCCACAGTTCCTTCCCGCTCTTCGCGTCGAAGCACAACACGATCAGCTGAGCATCGTCGCCGACGCCCTCCGCCGCGGTGAGAAACACGCGACCGCCGGCGACGACCGGCGTACCGCCGCCGGGTCCGGGCAGCGGCGTCTTCCAGGCGATCGCGCCGTCCCCGCCGTCGGTCCAATCGGTCGGCAAATCCGTTTCGGGAGAGGTGCCGTCGAAGTTCGGGCCGCGCCACTGCGGCCAATCCGCGGCGTGGCTGATGCACGGCGTGGCGGCGAGGGTGAGGGCCGCAAACGCGGCGAGCAGGCGGGGCATGGGGAAGTCGTCCGAGGCGAGAGGAGCGGGGCCGGATAGGATCGCTTACCCCCGACCCTGACGAAACCGCGAGCGGATCGCTCCCCCGCGGAACACTCCCATGCAGCCCCTCTTCTCCCGCGGCGACTGGCGCACCCCCGGCGAACCGACGGAGGTCGTGAACCCGTTCGACGGCGCCGTGATCGACACGGTTCCCACCGCCGACGCCGCGGAGGTCGACGCCGCCCTCGGCGTCTTGACCGACGGCGCGGGGGCGATGCGGGCGATGAATCCCCGCGATCGCGCGGCAATTTTGTTTCACGCCTCCGACCAGATCGCCGCCGACGCGGAGGAGTGGGGCGCCCGGATCTGCGCCGAGGGCGGCAAACCGATCACCGAAGCGATCGGCGAGGCGAAGCGGGCCGCGGAGACGCTGCGGCTCTCCGCGATCGAAGCCGAACGTATCGGCGGCGAGGTGCTGCCGATCGAATCCGCCCCCAACGGCGCCGGCAAGCTGGCCTTCACCCGCCGCGTTCCCTGCGGGATCGTCGCGGCGATCACGCCGTTCAACTTCCCGCTCAACCTCGTCTGTCACAAGGTCGGTCCGGCGATCGCCGCGGGGAACGCGATCCTGATCAAACCGGCCGGCGTCACGCCGCTCTCCGCGCTCGCCCTCACTCGTCTGCTGCTGGAGTGCGGGTTGCCTGAGGAGGCAATCGCTTGTCTAACCGGCCCCGGCGGCGAACTGGGCGAGGCGATCTGCGGCGACCGGCGGGTGCGGAAGATCACCTTCACCGGCAGCGACGCGGTCGGCGCCAAGATCATCGCCGCAGCCGGGGTGAAGCGGGTGACGATGGAACTCGGATCGAACTGCCCCGTCGTCGTCTTCGCCGACGCCGACCTCCCCGCCGCCGCGACGATGCTGGCCAAACAGGCGACCGCGAACGCCGGTCAGGTGTGCATCTCCGTGCAACGAGTTCTCGTCGAACAAGCCGCCCATGCCGAGTTCCGCGGTCTACTGGCCGACGCCTTCGCCTCCCTGAAAACCGGCGACCCGGCCGACGAAAGCGTCGACGTCGGGCCGCTCATTCGCTCGTCCGACGCCGACCGCGTGCAGGAATGGCTGGACGAAGCCGTGTCCGCCGGAGCCACGCGCGTCTGCAGCGGGGAACGGGACGGTTCGCTCCTCACCCCGACGCTGCTGGACGGCGTCGAACCGGGGATGAAGGCCTACGACGACGAACTGTTCGGCCCGGCGTGCGGACTGCGGGCGTTCGACTCCGAGGAGGAGGCCGTCTGCATGGCGAACGAAACCCGCTACGGCCTCGCTGCGGGCGTGCTCACGCGGGATCTGTCCCGCGCGATCCGATTGAGCGAATCGATCGACGCCGGCGTGGTGAACCTCGGCCCGGGAACCGAGGGCAGCGGACCGCAGTACCGGGCCGACTTGATGCCCTACGGCGGGTTGGGCGACAGCGGTCTCGGCAAAGAAGGCCCGCGGTATGCCGTGGAGGCGATGACCGAGTTGAAGTGCATTGTGATGCACCCATAGATCCATCGTGAGCCCGAAGCGCGAGCGAGGCCGAACGACTCGGGTCTCGCTCGCCCATCGGGCTCACAGCGAAAGCGAACGTCCCTCAATCCCGCCAGGGATGGGCGATCTTCGGCCAGTACTCTTCGAACTTGAAGTCCGGGCTGTTGTCGCCGTCGTGGCACTTCACGCAGGTGGTTTGCGAAGCGGTGGCGAGGTCGATGTGCATCGCTTTGTTCGCGGCCCTTTGCTCGGCCTGATCGACCGAGGCGGGGTCGGCTTTGAAGCGCTCGAACACGGCGACGTGGTCGGAGCCGGGGCCATGGCAGTTCTCGCACTGCTGCGATTGGAGCTTGAGGTGGCGATCCATGCCCGAGAGCCCCGTGGTTCCGTCCACGCCCCCGCCGGCCGATCCGGCAGCGAGGCGTTCGGGCAGGTAACCGCCGTCGAACGGGTAGTAGCCCTGCGGATCCCAGCCAGTGACATGACAGGACAGGCACTCCGGGTCCAGCCGGCGGTCGGCCCAGTCCCCCTCGAAGTTCTCGCGGCCCTCGGTGAGGCTCGCCAAGGCATGGGCGTGGGGGCTCTCCTTCCACTTCGCATAGGCTTTCGTGTGGCACTCCCCGCACTTCGCGGCGCCGACGTAACCGCCCGGGCGGGGCGGAGCGGCGGGGGGGAGATCGTCGAAGATCGCCTCCAGATTGTCCGCGATCGACTGCTGATAGCCCGCCATGATCGGGTCCATGCTCTCGTCGTGGCCGAAGCGATCCTTCGACAGCGTGACGAGCGCGTAGGTCAGTTGCGGGCGGTCGGAACCTTCGACCGGGTAAACCCCGACGACGCCCGCGTGTTTCCCCTTGTGGCCGACCCGCAGCAGCAAGGCATCGCCGGCTTCGGTAGCGACGACCGTCGGCTCAGCGGACGGATCTTCCGGGCCGCCGGCGGTCACGGCGACGTGGAAGCCGGGGTAATTTTGGAGGAACGCGGTCGTTTCGTCCGGCTCCGCCTGTGACAGCAGCACCCGTACGTCGCAGTCCGCCAGCTCTTCGAGCGCCAGCGGAAGCACGTCGGCGGCGTCTCCCACGCCGATCAGGCTGTTCGGATCCGGGTTGGCCAGTTCCTTGGCCATCGTCGCCCCCACCACGCCGGTGAAGCCGATCTTCAAGCCGCCCGCTTCTAAGATCCGGGTGCGGGCGATGCCGGTATCGTTGGCGGTCTGACCCGTGACGTCGCCGAACAGGGCGACGTTCGCCCCCAGCAGCGGCGGGGCGTCGTAGACGTGCTGAACGAGGTAATCCATGCCCAGCCGCAGTTCCTCGGGACCGAGGTTCAGCAGGCCGTAGCCCATCTGCTCCAGGGCCCGTCGCATCGCGGCGAACTTCAGTTCGGACTGCAAGCGCGTCCGCCGCAGCGTTCCGCCGGCGTCTGCGGCGACGACGTCCCACCCCTTCTCTTCGCGGAGTTCCTTGAACAGAGCGCTGCGACGGGCGACGCCGCCGTTCTGTTTCTCGGAACAACCGCATGGCTCCAGATACCCGTGCACCTCCCCGGTGAAGACGACGGCGGCCGCCGGCTTCTCCCACCCGGCGAGCGGATCGACCGTCATTGCGGCCGCCGGGGGCGTCGGCGTGCCGGGATCGTCCGGCAGATCGCCGCCGCGGGTGAGAATGAACGCGCCGAGTCCCAACGCCGCGGCCCCGATCACGGCGCCGACCAGCGCCTGCGGCCACACGGGGGGAGCCGCGGACGATCCGGGCGCCGGCGGAGCCGAGGGGGGAGCGGGGTCGGTCTGACTCATCGCGGGGGCGCCCGATCCGTGGGTGTGCTGGGAGACTCTCCCCATGACCGCATCAGCGGCGGGCGAGAACCGTACGGGGTATCGAATCACCGGCGATCGCGGTCAACCCCCGGCCGCGAGCGATCGTGACGCGGGGGGACGACGCCGCGGCCTCGTTCAGTTGGAGGCGTAAGACGCCATCTGGACGTAGAACTGCAATTCGCGGGCGTCCGGGTGGTTGGTCTTCGCCGTGACGGTCACCTTCCCCTTGCGGATGTGCTGGGCCGGCGGGGAGCCGGGCGGCACGACGAAGTCCAGGAACAGCTTCTGACGCCCGCTCTCCACCGGGAACGAGGGATCGCGGCGGATCTTCAGCTGAACGTACTTTTCCGTGCTCTGGATGTCGGTGAGTTCGAGCGGCTCGTCCATGCCGTACGCGAACAGTTGGAGCGTCCCCGTGGTTCCCTCTTCCGCCGGAAAGGTGCCCAGTTCGAACGCCAACGCCGCAGGCAGGAACTTCTGGTTCTCCCGCTGCACCGCGACGAACGTGAACGGCCCGCTGACGGTGCCCACGACCTCCGCCTGGATCTTGCTGTAATCGACCGAGATCTTGCCCTCAGCAAACCGCTTCGCCTGCGTCTCCGCATCCGGGGCCGGCTCGTCGAATTGAACCGTGACGGTCTCTTTGAATCGCCCGACCTTCATCCCGGGCAGCAGTTCCACGGAGACCTCGATGCCGCTCGTGTAGCCCGCTTCGGCCGCCGAGGGCGGGGCCGGTGGGCGCTCCTCCTCCGGAATCTCCTCGTTCATCGGCTCCACCCGGTTGATCGGCTGGGAGAGATCGGCCGGAGCGGTCGTCACCTTCACGTATTCCGAGGTGCTGTCCGTCCCGGTGACGACGATGTCCTCCTTCAGCCGGGACATCACTTTGAACGACTTCGTCTCCGGCTCTTTCCCGTCGACGGACCCGAAGTCCACCATCGTGCCGGGGAACGCTCGCAGCAGCTCTTCGACGCTTCCCGAAACTTCGAGTTCCAGGCGGGGGTCGGTCGGGTCGTTGGTGTGAATGAACGCCCGCTGAACGAACTCGTTGGCGGTCTTCTCCGGGGTGTAGGTGAGTGTGACGGTCGTCGATTCGCCGGGGAGAATCTCGCCTTTACCGGCCTTCGGAGCGGTGCATTTGCAGGTCGTGATCGGCTCGCCGAGCTTCAACGGGGCGTCGCCGACGTTTTTGATGACGAAGGTGTGGGAGTCGCTGTTTCCTAACGCCAGCTTGCCGAAATCGTGCTTTGGCTCCTCGACTTGAATTTTGGGATGCGGCCCGCTCTCAGCGGGACGAACGTCCGGGTCGAGGAATCGAACGTCGTTTGTTTTGAACGGAAGTTCTTCCGTCGACCGATCGACGATCTTGCCGGAGACGGACGGACCGACCGAGTAGTACAGACCAGCCCCCACCGCGACCACGACCACGGCGACAAGGGCGATGCGGGCGAGCACGTTCATGGAAGCGAAACCGACGGACCGGGACGAGAGGCGAAAACGCGGAACGACCGACGCTGCTACGTCGTGTCGGCGGGCGGCGTTGGGGCGGCATCATAGAGACCGTCGGGTGATTCAGTCGCCCGAGCGGAGCAGCGATCGCAGGTTCGCCGTGGTTTCGTCCGGCAAAACCCGATCCCGGTGCCCGGCGTCGCGGGTGATCGCATCCCGTTCCAACGCCGCTTCCGCCGCGGCTCGGGCCGTCGCGCGGTCGCCGGCCCGGTCCGCGGAAACCGCCAACCGGGCCTGAGGAGCAGCGGCGGAAGGGTCGAGCCGCGCCGCCGCGCGGTCCGCCTCGACCGCCTCGCCCCAGTCCCCCGCCGCGCGATGTAGGTCGGAGATCCGCTCGTACGCGCGTCCGTCCCCCGGACGGCGCTGAAGCAGATCGTTCCACAGCCCCACGGCCTTCCGCCGGGCGCCCGCGTCCGTCGGATCGGCGAGCGATCGAACGGTGGCGAGATCCGCGGACGCGGCGAGGGGAGAATCCGAAAGCGGGTCGGCCGCCATGGCCCGCAACAGCGTGCCACGTGGATCGCGGCCGCGGGCGGATTCCGCCCGGGCCGTTTCCAGCAGAGCGCCGGCCTCCCTTCCGGGCAACAGGACGAACCAGACCCCGACCGCGGCGAGCAGCCCCGACGTCAGACAGATCGCCGGCGAGAGCCAATCCCGGCGAGCCTGACTGACGGAGGCGAGGTCGTCGGGAACGACCCGCGGGGGGGGTGCGGCAAGAGCCAACAGGAAGACCGCCACGATCGCGGGAAACTCCGCCCCGTCGGCTCCCAACAGGTGCACCGCCAACCCGACGCACGCCGCCGCCCAAGCAGGTCCGGTCGATCGCGGCCCGCCGGCGCTCCGCCCCGCGAACCAGAGCACGCCGGCGGCGGGGATCGCGGCGAGCAGCAGGATGCTGTGCGCATCCCACCCCCGCACCATGGCGTAAATCCAAGGGTTCAGGCCGGGTTCGACGTCGGCGATCGGTCCCAGCAGACCGCCGAACGCGCCGACCAGCCCGAATGCCGCCAGCGTCCCGGTGAACAAGGAATCCCATCCGGGAGGCGCCCCTTCGGCGGCCCGAGGCGAAGGCGGCGGCGTGCGCCACCTCCTCACCCCGCACCACGCCAACGCCGCGGCGAGCAGCGGGGCGAGCAACCCGCCGCTGGTCCACAGATCCAGGATGAGGTTGTGCGGCGCCGCGATCGCCTCGCTGGCGGCGGCGTCTTTGTGGAGCAGATAGAACGGCCGAAGATTCGCCGGTCCGGTGCCCAGCAGAGGGCGGTCCGCCAATGCCCGCAACGTGCCGGCCCAATACTGCAGGCGAAACGCCAAGGATCGCGGCGCCTCGGAGATCACCTCGCGGTCGAGTTGTCCGAGCCACACCGCCGCGGTGACGCCGGCGATCAGCAACCCGCCGGCGATCGCGGCGCCGATGAAGGCCTTCTTCTGAGCCCCCCGCCCCGCCCCGCGTCCCCAACGGAGGCCGGCCCACATGAGTCCGCCGACGGTCAGCCCGACGTACCCCGTGCGACTCTTGGTGAGCAGCAGCACCCCGACCAGAAGCGCTGCGACGAGCCCGATTGCAGCGACTGTCGATCGGTCGATTCGCTGCACCAACGCGGGCAACAGCAGCGCCGCCGCCAGCAACACGCCGGCCAACGTGTTGGCCAAGGAATAGGGTCCGAACGGCTCACGGGAGCCCAGGAGCCGATCCTCCCAACGCTTTCTCGCGGCGGGCTCCTCGGGCACGTTCATCGCGGCTAAGCGAGCACGGGCCGTCGTCCGTGCACGGGAGTCCGAGCCGGCTTCTCGCTCCCGTAGGTCGAGATACTCGGCGCGACTCGCCGGGAGCGACACCGTCACCTGCCAGACGCCGACGACCGCGGCCGCCGTTCCGCAGGCGACGACCAGCGCCGCGAACCGCACGCTGTCGCCCGGTCGCCAGACGCTGCGGAGCAGAACCGCCGCCGCGACGAGTCCGGCCCAGTTGAAGACCGTCTCCGCGGCCGCCCGCCGGGGACCGCCTTCCCAGAAGATCGGCGCCGCGGCCAGACCGTGCGCCAGCACGACAGCCGCCAGCAGCGTCTCGCACCGCCCCCATCGCACGCCGTCGGTTTGCGAAGCGCCGCTCCACCAAGCCCGCCCCGCCCAGACCGACAACGCAAGCAATGCGATCGCGGAGAACCAACCGTCGGCCGCGGCGTCGCCGGGCGAGAGGCCCAGCAGAGTCGCCTCGGTCGGAACGAGGAACCGGCCGGCGAGGCTCAGGCCGACGGCCGCCCGCATCCACCGCTTCCAGCGATCGCCGGTTCCCCTCGCGGGGGCCGCAGCGCCGGTCGTGGCCGCAGCATCCGTCATGACGAGGACGGGCCGTCGCTCGGCGGGCGCGGCACGAGGCCGGGCATCACCGCCCCGTCTCGACCGGTCGAAAATTCCAGCACGGCCACGATCCCCAAAACCCCGGCGACGATCGCGACCGCCAGCCCCGCCCCGATCCAGCCGTCCACGCGGTACAACAAGAGTCCGGCGAGCCCCGTCACCAGCGTGCACAGCCACACGGTCTTTACCGCCCCCCGCTTGGAGAGGCCGCGGTCGTTCAAGCGGTGGGAGAAGTGATTCCGGTCCGGGCGAAAGGGACTCGCTCCGTCGCGCAACCGGATCGTGATGACGGTGGCGAAGTCGTACAGCGGCACCGCCAGCACGCACAGCGGAGCGAGGATCACGTGATTGCCGAAACCGTGGATGCCGGCGCCGGCGCCTTCGACGGGGGCTTCATAGAACGTTCCGAGGGCGCAGCAGACCGCCAGCATGAATCCAACGAACGTGCTGCCGGCGTCCCCCAGGAAGATGCGCCCCCGCCAGTTATGAAACAGGAATCCGACGAGCGCCCCGCACAGCGTCAGCGTCATCGCGCCCACGAACCAGTGCGGACGCGGTAGCGAGAACAGCATGATCGCGGCCAGCACGCCCGCCGCGATCGCCGCGGTGCCGGAGCACAGGCCGTTCATGTTGTCGAGGAAGTTGAAGGCGTTCGTCAGCACGACCAGCCACAGCGCCGTCAAACCGGCCGCCGCGATGCGGCCGGGCAGATCCGGGAGGAACAGGCTGAACCGCACTCCGGCGGCCACTACGGCCGCGGCGCAGCCAAACTGAACCAGCAACCGCCAGCCCCAGGGCAGACCGCGACGATCGTCCCACAGGCCGACCGCCGCCAGCACGGTTCCCGCTCCCAAGACGGTCAACAGCGTCGGCATCTTCGCTCCGGCCCCGGTGAGATGCGGGCGGAGCGCGTCCGGCGCGATCGACTCCGGCGCCCAACCGCTGCGAATCGCCGCCGCCGCCGCCACGCCGCCCAGCAGCGGGGCGATCACGGCGAACCACACCGCGACCCCGCCGCCCAGCGGCGTGGGGCTGGTGTGCACCTTGCGAGCCGCATCCGGGGCGTCGACCAGCCCCCACCGAGGGGCCAAACGCCGCATCAATGCCGTCGCCGCCGCGCTCAGAAGGAACGCGGCGGCGAAGGTCAGCAGGACGAACGACGTCATCGGCGCCGCTCACGACGCGCATCGCCTGTCGGCGACGACGAACCGGGGAGACGCCTCACGCGGACACAAACCGAAATCACGTGGCCGCTTTCGTATCGGTCTGCGTCTCCTCGAGCCGCTGCTCCGCTTTTTTCTGCAGGTCTTGCTTGAGCCAATCCGGCATCGCCGGGGCGCTGCCGGAGTCGTCGGGCACCTCGTACTGCTCCTGCAACTGATCCAGCTTGACCTTCAGCCCACGCAGCACGTCCGCGTACGCCGGGTCGTCGGCGACGCTGTTCATCTCCTGCGGGTCCTTCTCCAGATCGAAGAGCTCGTACTGATCAATATTGTAGAAGTGAATCAGCTTATAGCGGTCCGTCTGCACGCCGTTGTGGCGCCGGACGGCGTGCACGGTGCGGCGATCCGGGTTGAATTCGTAGTAGTGGTAGTACAGCGCGTCCCGCCAATCGGGCGGGTTCTCGCCTTCCAGCAGCGGGACAAGGCTTACGCCCTGCATGTCGTCCGGGATCTCGGCGCCGGCGATGTCGAGGAACGTCTCGGCGAAGTCGAGGTTGCTGACGAGGTGCTTGTCGACGGATCCCGGTTTGGTGACGCCCGGCCACTTCACGAGGAACGGCATCTTGTAGCTCTCCTCGTACATGAACCGTTTGTCGAACCACCCGTGCTCCCCGAGGTAGAAGCCCTGGTCGCTGGAGTAGATGACGATGGTGTTCTCATCCAGTCCCGACTCTTCCAGGTAATCCATCACTTCGCCGATCGCATCGTCCACGCCGGCGACGCACCGCAGATAGTCCTTGATGTACCGCTGGTACTTCCACCGCACGAGGTCCTTGCCGGTCAGGTTCGCTTCGCGGAAGGCTTCGTTCTTCGGTTCGTAGGCGGCGTTCCACGCGGCCTTCTGCTCGTCGTTCAGGCGGCCGTCCGGGCCGGTCAGCTTCAAGTCGTGGAGAGTCATCGTCTGGCTGATCGTCATATCCTGATGACGGGCCGCGTCGCTGCGGCCGGGGTAGCCGTCGTAGTCGTCGAACAGGCTGTCCGGCGCCGGGATTTCGACGTCGTCGTACATTGTCAAATGCTTCGGACCCGGCTCCCAGCGGCGATGCGGAGCTTTGTGTTGGAACATCAGGAAGAACGGCTTCGTCGTGTCCCGGGCGCCGTCTTCGCCTTTCAGCCAAGTGAGGGTCTTCTGAGTGATCACGTCCGTGACGTACCCCTCCTGCACCTCGAACGGCCCGCCGTTCTTGCTGAACGGGGTGTTGTAGTAGTGCCCCTGCCCGCGAAGCACGTCGGAGTAATCGAACCCGGTCGGGTCGCTGCCGAGATGCCATTTGCCGATCAGCGCGGTCTGGTAGCCGACCTGTTGCAGCAGCTTGGGGAACGTCTGCTGGCTGCCGTCGAACCGGTTGCCGTTCTGGCGGAACCCGTTCAGGTGGCTGTGCTTGCCGGTCAGAATCACGGCCCGGCTGGGACCGCAGATGCTGTTCGTGCAGTAACACCGATCGAATCGCATGCCCTCGGCGCCGATGCGGTCGATGTTCGGGGTGACGTTGATCTTCGAGCCGTAGGCGCTGATCGCCTGGGTCGCGTGGTCGTCGCTGAAGATGAAGACCACGTTGGGCCGCTGCGTCGTCGGCTTCTCCGCCGCAGCGTCCGGCTGAGCCGCCGCGGCGAATGGAGCCGCAATCGCAAAAGCGATCGCGGAGACCAGCGGGCGGAACGTAAGGCTTCTTGCCGAACGGGGATGAGCGAAACGTGCAGACATGAGGAAGGGTCCGATCCAGACGCGGGGCGAGATTCGCGAACCCGCATCCTGATCCGTCGCTGACCGAGGCACAACCGGCGCTGCCACAGCGAGGCGGGGAGCCGACGATTCCGAGCGACCGCGGCGCCCCCCGGTCCGAAAAACGTCTTCCGGATCGATCTCCCGCGAATCCGTCGTCCGGGGCGGAAATGGGGGCGACGGCGACTTTGTACGGTCCAAAGTTGCAAGACGCTTCGCGCCCGTGGCACTCTTCGTGGCAGCGTTCGGCCCGGCCCCCGGGTTTTCTGAATCGCCGAACGCCATGAAAACTGACCGATTGCGGGTCGTTCGCCCTTTTCCGGCGGATTCACGCGCAACCGGCACGGCGGTTGCGACAGTGTCTTTCCGTCCGACACACGGAGTCGGACGGGCCGCCCAACGACGGTGTCTCCCCCGAGA
>NZ_WTPX01000041.1 GCF_013036045.1 Alienimonas chondri | reverse complement strand
CGACTGCGAACCGCCGTTGTCGCGGAGGCGTCCGCATTCCACGTCCGCGGGTCAGTTTCCAGCGAGCGAGGAGGAAGTCGACCTGCTGGTCGGCGCCGCGGAGGTCCGGCTGGCGACCGTCGTCCTGACTGCCCGCGCCGCCGCCTTCCGAGACGCTGCCGCGGCGGCCGCGGAACTCGCGGACAGGTTGCAGCCGCTGACGGCGACCGGCGCGGCGCCGCCCTCGGAAGTCGCCGCCGCCGCTCGGAGCGCCGAGTTGTCACGGCTCGCCGCGGACGAGGCCGCGGCGGCCGCAGCCGTCCTCAGCGAGTGGGCGGTCACAGAGGCGGGACCGAACGTCCTCGTCCCGCTCCCCGCCGGCCTTGACCCGCTGACGCCTTTCGCGGGTTGACGCCGATTTCCCCACACCGTTCGGGGGTGAGGGGACGAACCAACGGCATGCCGCTCTTCGATGCCACGGCCGCCGCATGTGACCTCCTCCAGCCAAACAGCCGGCGCGACCCGCTGCCTCCGTTCTCGGCCGTGGCCGCCGCCTTTCGGGACGGAACGGCCATGATTCACGGCAGCGGCACTTCGCAGCATGGGTCGGCAGCTACGGTTTTCGCGACAGGTCGGCCGTCCCGGCGACGCGGCAACGGCTCGGGGCCAGAGCGGAGGCGACGCGACGCGAGAGCTGATCTTCGCCTCGAGCCATCATCCACTTGGGGCCTATCCCAGTAGGCCGGCTTTTTGGAAGGCGATGTGGGCGCAGACCCAGTGGAGCAGGCCCAAATAGTTCGCGTCCTGCTCCTCCCAGCGGATCAGGATCGTCCGGAACCGGTTCGGCCGACTGTGGGCCCGCTCCACGACCCACCGCCGGCTTTCTATCCGGACTCCTGCTTGATCGCTTCCGCCTCCTCGCCGCGGCAGCGGGTGTGCGGCGTGAACCGATATTCCGCCAGCAGTGCACGCACTTCCCGGTAGTCGTACCCCTTGTTCAGACACATCCCCTGCGGAGCCTCGTCGGTCGGCTCGGGCCGGGGGATCGGGAGACTTTCGAGCGTCTCCCGCACCAGCTTGAAGTCGTTCCGGTTGGCCCCGGCGATCGCCAGCCCGATCGGCACGCCGCCGCCCTCGGTCAGCAGGCTGCGCTTCACCCCGAGCTTGCCGCGGTCGGTCAGATCGCGGCCCGTCTTGCCTCCCGAGCGGGGCCTTCGTCAGGGCTCCGTCGGCGTTCAGCCAAGACCAGTCGATCCCCGCAGGACGTCGCACTCCGTCAGACCCCGCCGCCACAGTTCGACGAACACGCCGGCCGCGACCCACTCCTGAAACCGCCGGTGGGCCAAGGAGGAAGAGCAGATCCCGGTCGCGGCGAGGGCGTTCCACTGGCAGCCGGTCGGCAGGCGAAAGAAGATCGCGTCCATTGCCGCCCGGTCGTCCACCCGCGGGCGATGACGGCCCGGCGGATGCGGCTTGCGGGGCGGCAGGAGCGGCGGAATTCGCTCCCACAGTTCGTCCGGCATTCGCCAGTCGCGGCGGTCTGTGCGCTTAGTTTCCACGCCCACGGCCTCGACGGCCATCGCACGAACCTCCTTGGTGACGGCGGACAACCGTGTCAGTCTCCTAGTCGTCACCTACCTACCAGTCGTCACCTACCGGGATAGGCTCTGAGTTCACCCCCAATTTGGCGGGTCAATGCTCAGTATTCGACAGGCGCGCGAACGGGGATCGGATTAGAGGTCGATGCCCCGGACGCCGGCGGCGACGCTGCTGCCGAACGCGTCGGTCTCGATGCCCATGCGCTGCTCCAGCGTCACGAACAGATTGGCGAGCGGCGTGTTGTCGTTCGCGTCGTGGGCGGCGTAGCCGGTGTGCTTCAGGCCGCCGCCGGCCACCAGGATCGGCAGGTTCCGCCAGTCGTGGGCGCTGGCGTTGCCGAGATTCGAGCCGAACAGCACCGCGGTTCCGTCCAGCACGCTTCCGCCGGACTCCGACGTGCCGGCAAGGCGGGCGAGGAAGGCGTCGAACTCGCGAATCTCCGCCTCTTCGATCAGCCGCAGTTCCGCGATTTTGGCCTCGTCCTTCCCGTGGTGGGACAGATTGTGCCAGTCCGTCGCCACGCCGGGAATGTTCGTCGGCGGCGCGTTCATCGCCCCAAGCGAGAAGGTCGCCACCCGCGTGCTGTCCGTCTCGAACGCCAGCGAGATCAATTCGTACATCAATCGCTGACGCGCGGTGATGTCCTTGTCGTCCGCGACGTCCTCCATCGGCGTGCGATCCACCTGCGGCTTGGGCCGCGTCGCCCATCCTTCGGACTGCCCGATGCGAACCTCCAAATTTCGGACCGCGGTGAAGTACTCGTCCAGCTTGGCCTGGTCGCGGGGGCCGAGGCGTCTGTCGAGCCGCCGGGCGTCGCTGCGAACGGCGTCGAGAATGCTTTTGCCGCGGCCGAGATCACGGACTTGATCGCGAACCTGCTCCGGCGATCCGTCCACGAACAACTGCTTGAAGACCTTCGCCGGACTGCGTTCGGCCGGCAGGTTCACGCCATTGGCCGTCCAGGAAAGCGAGCCGCCGTTGTTGGAGAGGTTCAAGAACGGCAGACGCGTCGTCCCGCCGAGGCGCTGCGCCATCACCTGGTCGACGGAGATCGTGTTGCGGAACCCCGCCAGCCCCGGCCGTTGGGCGCTGGTCAGCCAGGTCATCTCGGAGGCGTGGCCGTTGTTGCCGCTCTGCTCCGGATGGGACAGACCGGAGAAGAGCGTGTACCGGCCGCGGTGCCGTTCGATCAGCTTGAGGTACGGCGTCGCCTCGTGCTCCGGCCCCTCCGTCGTCGGGAAAAAGTGCGGCCCGTGGAAGCCGAGCGAGCCGTTGATGAAGACCGTCCGCTTCGGCTGCTCCTCAACGGCGGAACGGCCGAACGCCGGTCGCATCGCCCCCAGCAACGGGAGCGACAACGCGGCGCCGGCGCCGCGGAGAAACGTGCGGCGGTGGAGAGCGGACATGGGCAAGCGTCGGATGGGGAGCTGACGGGGATCGCTGAAGGCGATCGGATTTGGGGAGGACGAACCGGAACTCGCTACGGGCCGCGGAAGATTTCGCTCTGCACGCACAGGTGCAGCAACTCGCGGACGCGGTGGCCCGATCGACCGCTCTCCGCGACGATGCGATCCAGTTCCTCACGGTCGCTGAAGCCCAATTCGCGACCGCAACCGAAGGTCAGCAGCTTCTCGGCGAGCGTCCGGGCGAGCCGGTCCTCGTCTTCGACGAGCAGGTCGCGGAACTCCGCGAACCCAGTGAAGGAGCGACCGTCAGGCAGCTCGCCGGAGGCGTCCACCGGCGGGCCGAGACGATAGCGCACCCTGCGATCGTTGATCGTCACGTCCACTCTCTCGCCTTCTCCAAGCGTCCGATAGCGATCGCGGAGGCCGCCGATCGGGTCGAACTGCTCCATGGCGAAGCCGGGCGGGTCGATCTTGTCGTGACAGCTTTGGCAGTCGCCCGTGGAGCGGTGAGCGGCGAGCAACTCCCGCAAGGTGCTGGTGCCGCGCGTGTCCGGTTCGACCCCCGGCGTGCCCGGCGGCGGGGGCGAGGGGGGCGTGCCCAGCAATCGCTCCAACACCCACACCCCTCGAACGACGGGGCTGGTGTTCGTGCCGTTCGCGGTCACCTTCAACACCGCGGCCTGCCCCAGCAGCCCGCCGCGGAGGCTTCCGGCGCCGCGGGTCGGCAGGGCGACCGATCGAATCTCCGGTCCCTCCACGCCGGGAATCGCGTACAGCTCCGCCAGCCGAGCGTTCAGGAGGGCGTATTCCGGTTCGATGAGATCCCGGACGGGGCGATCCTCGACGAGCAGCTTTTCGAGGAACGCCAGGGACTCTCGCGGCATGCTCCAGCGGAGGTAGTCGTCGAACTCCGGGAACAGGGCGCCGTCCGGGGCGGTGAAATCGATCTCCCGCAGATCGAGCCAGGCGTCCGCGAAGTCCTGCAGGAAACGTGCTCGGTCCGGCTGCCGTAGCAGACGTTCGGTATGGGCACGCAGCGTTGTGGGATTGGACAGTTGCCCCGCCCGCGCCGCACGCCGCAGGTCTTCGTCCGGCGCCGTCCGGGTGAGGAAGTAGGCGAGTCGCGCCGCCAGCGCGTGCTGGTCGAGGCGCCCCGCATCATCGACCGGCTCGTCGAGGAACAGGAACCGGGGCGAGCAAAGCAGTGCGGAGAACGCCACCTTCAGCGCGGATTCAAAGTCCGTCCCGGCGTCGCGTTCCGCCTCGTAAAGAGCGAGGAATGAACTGATCTCCTCCCGCTCGACCGGCCGGCGGAATACGGCTGACGCGATCTGAACAAGGCTTGCGGCGGCGGCGTCCGAGGCGGCCCGTTCATTCGGGAAACTGCACCGAAAACTGGGTCGGTACCACGTCTTCTGTCTTTGACTGGGGTTCGAGGGCATGACCTCCTGCCGGTCGATGCCGGCGAAGATCAGCTCGTGACCGCGACTCGGCCACGGTTCGGGCAAACGCTCCAGCGTGACGTCGAGGATCGCCAAACCCGGACCGGCGTAGTCGTCGATCGCGGGACGGTCGCGTTCGTTCGGCAGACGGAGTCCGTAAGGTTCGATCTGCACCATGTAGCGCTCCGCGACGTCGGCTTCGAACGTCACCTCGTGCATGTCCCCCGGCTGGCCGGGCGGCATTTCAAAATACCCGTAGACCGGCTTGCCGGAGCCTCGCGCGAAGCTGGTTCCGTTGACGGAGAACGTCAGCGGCTCGCCGTCCGTCTGGAAGGCGTATCCGCGGACGGTGATGCGGTGGCGACCGGGGATCTTCGGGTCCGTGCCCCGCAACATGCCGGAGGGATAGCCGCCGGCGCCGAACCGCACGACCGCGCCGTCGGACAGCTTTCGCCAAACCTTTCCAATGAACTGATCCCCTTCCCGGCTGGTCGCGTAGCTGGCGACGACCGCCTCCGGCCGCGGAGGAGCGATCGAATCGACGACGGCCGCGTCCCACACCAGCCCCGCGGCCTCGATGTATCGGACGAGGTGCGTCGCGGAGACGGAGAGCGCGTCCCCGACGGTGTCGAATTCATGGCTACGCCCGTCCTCGGGCAGCAGGCCGGTGAAGTCGAGGTTCGTGCCGAAGGTATCGTTGAGGGTGTTCTGGTACTCCCGCCGATTGAGCCGCCGGAGGGCCGTCTCGCGGACGGTCGAATGGGCGGCAACGAGTCGGCGGGAGAGCGAATCGAGCAACGTTTCGACCTCGCGGGACGCCGGACGCGGGGCGTCTGCCGGGGGCATCTCGCCGTCGTTCACGCGATCGAAGACCCGCTCCCAATGGGCGAACGTCGCGGGATCCGCCAGATCGGCGGAAAGCTGATCGAAGTCCAGCCCGGCCTCCGCGAACTCCCCGCTGTGGCAGTCGACGCAATGCGCCTGAACGAACGCGGCCGACTCCGATCGCACGTCGGCGGCGATCGCGTCGGCCGTAAAGAGAACGGAGGCGAATAGGAGCCAACCGGCGGCGGCAAGCGAACGATTCATAGATCAAATCTACCCGATGCCGGGGGGGCCGTCACGCTGCGGATGCGAGGGTCGATCCGGTTTCGTTCGTTGAGCGTAGGGCGAGACGCAACTCCCCGCCGTGAATTACGCGCTGCTCGGGCGGCCCCGACGCATCGAGAGTGCGCAAGATTGCCGCGGCCGGACGGTCGATCGCTGTGCTAGGATTCCAACTCAACTCGCAAGACGATCGTCAGATCGACAATCCGGCTCGTTGATTGCCGGATCCGGCGTTTCGCTCGCCGCCGGTCTTTCGTCCGACGCCCGCCGCCTGGGCGTCGCGACACGCCTCAATATTATCGCCTCCGGCCTCGACCCGATGCGGGTTCGCCGGACCTGACACGCCCATGCTCCAGTTTTTTCGACAGCGTCAACGCAGCATCAAGGGCGACACGCTCTCCGGTCTCACCGTCGCCCTGGCGTTGGTTCCGGAGGCGGTCGCGTTCGCCTTCGTCGCGGGGGTCGAGCCGATCATCGCGCTCTACTCGGCGTTCTTCCTCTGCCTCGGGGCCGCGGTGCTCGGCGGGCGACCGGGGATGATCTCCGGGGCCACCGGCGCGATGGCGGTCGTGGTGATCGGTCTGGTCGAAATGCACGGGGTCGAGTACCTGTTCCCGACCGTGATCCTCTGCGGACTGTTGCAGATCGCGGTCGGCTCGGCCCGGCTGGGGGTGCTGATCCGCATCGTGCCGCACCCCGTGATGCTGGGGTTCGTGAACGGGCTGGCGATCGTCATTCTGCTCGCCCAATTCGGCAGTTTTCAGACGGTTAGCGAGGCGGGCGAACTGATCCCGCTCAGCGGTCCGCCGTTGTGGATCATGCTGGGCCTGATCGGGCTGACGATGCTGATCATCTGGGGGCTGCCGAAGCTCACCCGGGCGGTGCCCTCCTCGCTGGCGGCGATCCTGACGGTCTCGCTCGTCGCGGCGGGGATCAACGCGGGTCTCGGCCCGGACTACGTCGCGGAGGGGCAATGGAACGTCGTGCCGACGGTCGGCGACATGGTCGCGACCGGCAAGAAGGACCGCGAGGCGACGAAAGCCCGCGTCACGTTGGAGGCGGAGCACGAAGCGAAGACCGCCGGCCGTCCCTCCACCGAACTCGATCCGGCGCTGGTGCAGGCCGCGGTCGCCTCGGCGCTCACCGCGGTCGAGGAAGATCCCGAGAGCCGCAGCATCGCCGGGGGATTGCCGCGACCGTTCTTTCTTGAGTACGCCAACCTGCCGCCGGTCTCCTGGGAGACGCTGTGGATCATCTTCCCGTTCGCCCTGACGCTCGCCGGCGTGGGGCTGATCGAATCGCTGATGACCCTCGCGCTCATCGACGAGATCACGGAGACCCGCGGCCAGAGCAACCGGGAATGCCTCGGTCAGGGCGCCGCGAACGTCATCTGCGGATTCTTCGGCGGGATGGGCGGTTGCGCGATGATCGGGCAATCGTTGATCAACGTGAACTCCGGCGGCCGCGGTCGGCTCAGCGGGATCGTCGCGGCCCTGGCCCTGCTGTCGTTCGTGCTGATCCTGTCGCCGTGGATTCAGATGATCCCGATGGCGGCGCTGGTGGGCGTGATGTTCATGGTCGTCATCGGCACGTTCGAGTGGGCCAGCCTGAAGATGTTCCGCCGCATGCCGACAGCCGACGTGCTGGTGATGCTGCTGGTCGCGGGATACACGGTCGTGATGCACGATCTCGCCAGCGCCGTGGTGCTGGGGGTGATCGTCTCCGCGTTGATCTTCGCCTGGCAGCACGCCACGCATTTGAACGCGGACATCAAGATCAACGAGCACGGCAGCAAGATCTATCAGCTCCACGGCCCGCTGTTCTTTGCGAGCATCGCTTCGTTCAAAGAGCTGTTTAATCCCCGCGAAGACCCGGACGACGTGGTCATCGACTTCTACTACACCCGCGTCTACGACCAGTCCGGGTTGGAAGCGATCAATTCGCTGGCGGAGAAATACACGGCCCTCGGGAAGCGGCTGCACCTCACGCATCTGTCGCCGGAGTGCCGCACGCTGTTGGACCGGGCGGGATCGCTGGTCGAGGTGAACGTCAGCGAAGATCCGCAGTACCACGTCGCGACGGATCGCTTCACTCGGTAACGCTTCGCCCCGCCCCTGCCCCGTGCCGGGCAAATCTGTGCTGGGCAGGCTGCGTTCAACCCTCAGTCGGCAGGCCGGCGTCGGTCCAGCCGCGCCAGCCGCCGTCGAGGCTGATCGCGTTCGTGTAGCCCATCTCCCGCAGGTTGTCCGCCGCGAGAGCGCTGCGATAGCCGCCGCCGCAGTAGAGAATCAGCTCCGTGTCGGCGTCGGGAAACGTCTTCTCGACGTCTCGTTCGATGACCCCCTTCGAGAGGTGCGTCGCGCCGGGCAGATGTCCCGCGGCGAACTCGCTTTCCTCCCGCACGTCGATCAGCTGGACGGACTCGCCGGCGTCGAGTCGGGCCTTCACCGCATCCGCGGTGGTGTGCGGAACGCGAGCGGAGGCCGCCTCGCAGATCGCGACGAATCGGGGAGCGTGCTTCTTGTCGGCCATGACGGATTCAAACGGGGGGAGACGATCGCGACGCGGACGGCGACGTAGGCGTCGTTAGTGGAAGAAAGAGTCGCTCAACTCGCGGCCTTCTTCCGCCCGAACAGCGCTCCGTCGATGCTGAATCGCCCGGGGCCGGTGAAGACGAGCGCGAGCGCCGCGCACATTAGGATCGCGGGGAACTCCATTCCGCCGGCTCGATTGTCCCAGGCGCCGCGGTGAACCATGAACGACGCAACGCCCATCGCGACGGCCAAACCCAACGCTCCGAACCGGCAGAACAGTCCGAGGGCGACCAGCAGCCCGCCGCCAAACTCCGTCACCGCCGCCGCCCAGGCGTTGATTTCCGGGTATGGCAGGCCCATCCCGTCCAGTTTCCCCGCAAACGCTTCGATCCGGCCCTCGATCGTCGCCCCGGCGTCCTTCACCGGCGACTCGCCGGTTCTCGGATCGGTCGTCCACCACCCGCCGATCGGCTGGCCGAACAGCTTTTGGGCGCCGTGGTAGGCGAGGTCCAGCCCGACCGCGGCCCGCAGGATCAGCAGACCGAGGTCGGTCGAGGGACGATTGCCGCGGGGGCGGACGTCGGCGGGAGCGCTCATCAGGCCGGTTCTTGATCGGGGGGAGTCGCATCGAGAAACGCGAGCACCGCCTCGGCGGCGGCCTCGGGATCTTCCAGCGGGGGGAGGTGACCGCACGCGGGGATCTCCGCGTAGCGGCCTCGGGGGAAGAGGTCCGCCAACGCCCGCAGGTCGGCCGGCGACGTGAACGTATCGTCCGACCCGCCGACGACCAGCGTCGGCACATCGACCCGCCCGCACAACCCGGTGCGATCCGCCCGCGCGGCCATCCCCCGCTGGGCGCCGATCACCCCGACCGCGGTCGCCGATTGCGTCATCTCCTGAAGCCGTTCGATCGCCTCGGGACGCTCCGCCAGCGAATGTGGCGAGAGCTGCTGCCCGGGGCAGTCGTCCGCGAGAAAGCCGGTTCCCTCGCTGATCAGTCGATCCACGATCTCGCCCCGCTTCCCACGTGCGGCGTCGCTGTCGGCGGCCGCTTTCGTGTCGAACAGCATCAACGCGCTCAGCCGTTCGCCGAAGCGTTCCGCGAAGGCCAACGCCGCATACCCGCCCATCGAAAGCCCCCCGACCGCGACCGGCTCCGTGACCCCGACGGCGTCCAGCAGCGCGGCGAGCGTCTCCGCCAGATCGTCCATGGAGAGCGGCGGGGCTTCGGCCGGTTCGCCTTCGAACGCCGGGGGGCTGTAGCCGAACCCCGGGAGGTCCGGGACGATCACGCGGTGCGAATCACTGAGCGCGTCCGCCAGGCCGTCCCACACCCGTCGATCGTGCGGCCAGCCGTGGATCAGCAACACGGGCGGACCGTGGCCGGCATCGCGAACGAACAGCGGGGTCGGGCGATTCGGAAGTTCGATCAGCGGCATGCCGGGAGTGTAACGAGCGATCCCGCAATCACCCGTTATCTTGCGGCCATGAGCGCTCCGCATCACTACGCCGACCGTCTGCACGCCGCCGTCCGCTCGAAGGGCACGCCGGCCCTCGTCGGCATCGACCCACGGTTGAAGTCCCTGCCGGCGCCGGTCCTCGACGCGGCGACGGGACCGACCGAACTGGAACGCTTCGCCGACGCCTTCGAGCGGTTCGGCAAGGGATTGATCGACGCCGTCGCCGACCTCGTCCCGGCCGTCAAACCGCAGAGCGCCTTCTTCGAGGAACTCGGCCCCCCGGGCGTCGCGGCGCTCTCCCGCGTCATCGCCCACGCCCGGGCGGCGGGGCTGATCGTGATCCTCGACGCCAAGCGCGGCGACATCGGCAGCACCGCGGAAGCTTACGCCCGCGGCTTGCTCGGCGGGGTCGATCCGCCGCGGCCGGACATGGCGGACGCCCTCACCGTCAATCCGTTCCTGGGGCCGGACACGCTCGAACCGTTCGTGAACGTCGCCCGGGAGCGCGGCGCCGGGCTGTACGTGCTCTGCAAAACGTCGAACCCCCTCAGCGGCAAGTATCAGGACGCCGAACTGGACGGCGTGAGCACGACGAATCGCATCGCCGCGCACCTCGATCTGATCTGTGCGAACTCGATCGGCGAGACGGGCTACGGATTCGTCGGCGCCGTCGTCGGAGCGACCTACCCGGCGGAACTGACGGACCTCCGCAACGCGATGCCCTGTGTGCCGCTGCTGGTGCCGGGGTACGGCAGCCAGGGCGGGTCCGCCGCCGACGTGGCCGGGGCGTTCGACGAGAAGTGCGGCGAACGCGGGGGCCTGGGCGCCCTCATCAACAGCAGTCGGGCGGTCAACTTTGCCTTCTCCGCCGAGCCGTTCGCGGCGGAGTTCGGCCCCGCCCGATGGCAGGAGGCCAGCGCCGCCGCGGCGCGGGCGATGGTCGAAGATTTGCGAGCGATCGTGCGCTGAACGCTCCGGTGCGAGCGGGCCGCGGCGGCCAAGCGTGATGAATTTTCGGGCCGAACCGCGTACCGTGCTTCGCTTCGCCGTATCACGCTCACATCTTTCCGCGACCGCCGATGGCCGCTGACGCTTACGCTCCCTGCCCCTATTGCCTGGGCACGGGTCGAAAAAAGAAGTTCTGTCGCTGCACCGCGGTCGCCTCGGAGATGACTTCGGTGGCGAAACTGCGGGAGCGCGGCAGCGCCGCCAAGGCGCTTGAGAAGCTGGCGGCGCTGGACGAGAAGCACCCTGACACGCCCGCGATCCAGAGCACGCGCGCCACGATGCTGCTGAACGGCGGGCAGGCCAGCGCTGCGCTGGAGATCCTGGAAGCGGGCCTCGCCGCCGATCCGACGAACGCGCTGATGCTCGGGCTGCACGCTTCGGCGAGCCTGTCGGCCAAGGGTTTCGCCAACAGTCGCCAGCCGATCTGGCGGGCCTTCCGCAAGGCGGCGCCGCACTACGGCGACCTCGTCAGCGGGTTGGCCTCCGCGGCGGCGGGCGATCTGTACAGCCGCCGAGCCTATCCGGCCGCCCGCGAACATCTCGCCTGCGCCCTGCGATTCGCTTCGCAGGAGCGGAAGCAGGAACTGTTCATGCGGCTGATGGAATTCGACGGCAACGCGGAGGTCCCCTACCCCCTGCGGAGCGTGCATCCCCTGGCGGATATCAAGGGCGAAGGCGAGGCGGTCGACGCCGCCGCGAAAGCCCGGCGAATCGCCGAGAGCGGCTGCTACGGCGCCGCCGCGGACCGCTATGCCGCCGTCGCGAGCGACCTCCCGGACAACGCCGACGTCCGGGCGAACGCCGGCCTGTGCCATGCGTTCGACGGCAATCACAAGGCCGCCAGCGCCGCTCTGAGCGAAGCCGCGGAGGCGG
Source organism: Alienimonas chondri (assembly GCF_013036045.1). Lineage (GTDB taxonomy): Bacteria > Planctomycetota > Planctomycetia > Planctomycetales > Planctomycetaceae > Alienimonas > Alienimonas chondri. The sequence continues at coordinate 21,957 of NZ_WTPX01000041.1, read as the reverse complement.
AAGACGACTTCGAAGTCGCCGCCGAACTCGAAGCGCTCGCTCAACTGCTGGGCCTCGCCGAGGAAGGCGGCAGCGTAGATCTGAAGGAGCGCCTGTTCGCCCCGGCGAGTATCTCGAAACTGCTCAGCGAACTGGACGACCACGACCGCTTCCTCCGCCTTCCCCAGGCCGCGGAAGAAGACGACCCCAACCCGCCGGCGGCAGTCTACGAACTGCTGGATCGGCCGATGCCGTCTTCCGACGACGGCAGCGAGCTGACGGGCGACGCGGTGCCGAACGTGATCGGCGAGTTGACGCTCTACGCCCCCGCTGAGGAAGACGACGCCGACGGCCCGCGGGCGGCGCTGTCCGGGTTTGAAGGAGAGGAATGGGACGCCGCCTTCGCGCTCGTCGAGGAGATCGGCCTGCCGGAGGCCCCGGATGACGAACAGCCCCCCGAGGGCGACGACGGCCGCTACGGCCTGCCCCGCGAGTTGTGGGGACTCCGCTGGCGCTGGGCGTTCCCGGACGGCGTGGCGCTGCGTCGTCGTCGGGAACTGGAGAGCGAGGAGTGGACCCGCCGCATCAACGAGGTGTGGCCGGAAACGCCCCTCGCGGCTCTGGACGGAAAGACCCCGAACGCCGCCGCGAACGACGAGTCCCTCGCCAAGCAGCTCGCCGGTGCCCTGTACGTCTTGGACGCCGTCTGCGACCGCGGCCGCTACGAGCTCGACATCGACGCCCTCCGTGATCGGTTCGGCGTGCCCGCCCTGCAGACGACCGAGGCGCCGGCGGATGCGGCGCTGAACGCCTATTCGATCCTGCAACTCCAGCGGGTGGATCTCGGTAAGCTGGACGATCGACAGTTGCTGACCGTGATGAACCGCGTGCTGCTGGTGCATCCCTCCCGGTTCCTGCGGGCGACGCTGGCCGAAGCGTTAAGCCGCGATTCGCTTTCGGAACAGTTCGATCGGCAGCGGGCCTATCACACGCTCGGCGAATTGGCCCGCGACCGCTACGACTACGACGAAGCCTTCGAATGGCTGGAGAAGGGCCGGGCGGAGGCGAAGGAGTCGGAGAACAGCTTCGAAGCGGTCTTCCGCTGGGAAACCCGCGAACTCGCCCTGCGGTTGGAGACGCCGGACGACCCGGAACTCACCCCGCTGATCGAGCGGCTGGACCGCTACTACGGACCGAAGCTTCCGCAGTTCCGTCCCTATCTGCTGCAAATCCTCGCCGCTCACGACGTGGCTCCGCCGCCGTCGGTCGCGGCGAACGCCGCTCCCGAGGCTTCGGGGGGAGCGGCCGGCAAGACCTCCGCGGGCGGGGTCTGGACGGCCGGCTCCGACGCCCCCGACGACGGCGGCGAGGCGAAGAAATTGTGGGTGCCGGGAAGTTGAGCCACGCTCCGAGCAAGCGTCGATGACCGCCCCGTTCCCCTCCGAAGAAGCGGCGATGGCCCGCGCGGTCGCGGTGGCCGGGCGGGGACGGGGGAGCGTCGAACCGAATCCCTGCGTCGGCGCCGTGCTCACGACCCCGGAGCGACATCCGATTGCCGAGGGGTGGCATCAACGCTACGGCGGACCGCACGCCGAGGTCCATGCGCTGCGGGACGCCGGTGAGCGGGCGCGAGGGGCGACGCTGTTCGTCACCCTCGAACCCTGTTCCCACCACGGCCAAACGCCCCCCTGCGCCGACGCGGTGATCGCCGCGGGCGTCTCGCGGGTGGTGATCGGAACGGAAGACCCCGCCCCGCATGTCGCCGGCGGGGGAATCGCCAGGCTGCGGGCCGCGGGGATCGACGTGCAGGTCGGCGTGCTCCAGCAGGAGTGCCGGTCGCTGGCGGCCCCGTTCTTCAAATGGCTCGCCGTGCGGCGACCGTGGATCACGGCCAAGTGGGCCATGACGCTGGACGGCAAGACTGCCTCCCGCACCGGCGATTCCAAGTGGATCAGTTCGCGCGAGAGTCGGGCGCTGGTGCATCGCTGGCGGGGCGAGAGCGGCGCCGTCGTCGTCGGCGCCGGCACGCTGCGGGCCGACGACCCGCACCTCGCCCCCCGCTGCGAAGCGTTCGGCCTGCCCCCCGCTTCTCGGACGCCGTTACGGGTGATTGTCGGTACCAAGGGCGAACTGCCGCCGGATTGCCGGCTGGCGAGAACGCCGGAGGATGGGCCGATATTGATCACGGCATTGGAAGGCGCCCCGCCGACGCCGCTGCCGGATCACGCGGAGCGGCTCGACTTGCCGGCCGCGCCTTGCGATCCGCACCGCATCGACGTGCTGGCTCTACTGGACGCTCTTGCGGACCGCGACGTGTACCGCGTGTTCCTCGAAGGCGGCGGCGCGACCGCGGGGGCTTGGCTCGATCAGGGGCAGACCGATGAAGTGCGAGCCTTCCTTTGCCCGAAGCTGCTGGGCGGCGCGGCGGCGACGACGCCATTTGCGGGCGAGGGATTTCCCACCATCGCGACCGCGGCGGAGTTCTGCGAGATGCGAGCCGAACCGGTCGGGCCGGACCTGCTGATTACAGCCATCGGTAGCGTCGGCGAGTCGCCGGGGGACTTCTGGTTCAAGTCGGCTCGAAGAGCCGCCGGGGCCACCGAGTAGCGGTCGTCCTATTTCACCAGATAGTCCTTGTAGAACTCGCCCAAGTTCGTCCAAGAGACGCCAGTGAGGGCGTCCAGCGACCGCACCTGCGTCGGTCGGACCGCGGGGTGGTAGAGGTCGGACAGGTGAGCGGTGAGCGCCGGCCTCAGCGCCCCGCCGCCGGCGTGCATGAAGAAGTGCGTCAGCCCGCTGGCCTGGCTGTAGACCTTGTAGATGTCCGGCGAGGTTTGGAACGCCACCCGGCCGCGGGCGTCGAACTCGTTGAGGGGGACGAAGAACTGCTCGTCGATCCACCGCTTGCGGGCGTTCGAGAAACGGATGTAGCGGGGTGAGCCGGCGGACATCGTCTGCCCGTCGTCGCGGAAGCTTTCCATGTAGCAGCCGATGCCCTCGACCGCCCAGTAATGGGCGTTCTCGCCCACCAGCCGGAACCGCGGCGTGCACTCGTAGAACAGTTGATGGGTGCCCTCGTGGAAGACCGTTCGCGGGTCGGCGCCGGGGCCGTTTTCGTAGAACGACGCGATTCGGGTGCGGTGATCGTAGAACCCGTTCGTCACTTCGATCTGCGGCGTTTCGTCCTTCAATGCAAGGACGTACTCCCCTTTTTCGCGGTAGAGGTGCACGTTGTACGCTCCGTCCGCTCCGCCGACGTAGGTATAGGTGGGGATGGCGCCGTACGAGCTGAACCGCTTGCGGAGGTCGGCCGGACCGAGGCCGAAGCCCGGGAAGACGGCGCGGAAGAACGTGTGAAAGCGTTCCAGTTGCCGGGCGACCTCGACGCCGCGTTCGAGGCTGACGTTCGTGCGAACGCGGTAGTGCTCCGTTTCGCAGACCCAGCCGGAAGCGAAGTTCGACCGCACCAGCGCTTCCCGATCGGCGTCGACCCAACGGCCGTCGAGCAATCGCTCGCCGGCTTCCCACCGATCGACGTGCCCCTCCGGCGTCCAGCCGTAGACCGGATGATCGACCCGGCCGGCTTTCGTTTGAACGGCCTGCCAGGGCGTCAGCCACTCGTCGTCGACCTGTTTCTGTCCGATCGCGCGGCGGGCCGGGGCGTGATCGGGGTTCGCGGCGAGGATCTCCCAAACCAGTCCCATCGCCGTCTCCGCGGCCGTCGGCTCGTCCGCCCCCTTCGTGCCGACCTTCTTGGCGAGCAGGAACAGGGCGTTCGCGTATTCCTCCCCGGATCGCCGTACCGCACGACGCAGGACCATCTCGTCGGATCGATCGGCCGCGGGCAGTGGCGGCTGAACGGCCCGCGGCGGCGGGGTGACGGAGAGCGTCAGCGGGTCCGGCGGCGTGACGCGGGTCCGTAGCTCCGCGGCGAACTCCGCCAGCCCGGCGGCGTCGGCTCGATCGGCGAAGGCGGTCAATTCCGCGCGGTAGGCGTCCCGCAGCGGTTCGGCGGCCGCCTGCACCTCCGCGACGGTTCCTGCCGTCGCCGAGGTGACGGCGACCAGCGACAGCGCCGCCGAGATCAGAACGGAACGAACAAGCGGCACGGCGAACTCCTGAGCGACGGCGGACCCCGATCGTAGAGCCGCCGCCGGGTGCGGTGAAGACGGACCGCTACCGGCGTGCGATCGCGGGCCGCACACTGTCCTGCGATGGACAACCTCACGCACGCCCTCACCGGCGCCCTGATCGCCCGCACATTGCCCGACCGCTGGGCCGGCGAGCGGGATGAACCGCTCGATCCCGACTCCGTCCGCCCCGGCCGCTGGCTCACCTGGTCCGCCGTGGTCGCGGCGAACCTGCCGGACTTTGAAGCGTTGGTTCTCTGGCCTCCGCCGCTGGGCGACAAGGCGGCCTATCTGCTGCACCATCGCGGGTGGAGTCACAGCCTGGTCGGCATTGCCGCGGAGGCGGTCACGTTCACAGCGCTGCTCTGGCTGCTGGCCCGCTGCCGATGCACGGCTGGCTGGTTCGCCGGCTTCACGCTGCGGCGGGGGCTAGACGTCGCGGCGCTGGGCGTCGGCTCGCACCTGTTCATGGATTGGTGGAACAGCTACGGCGTGCGGCCGTTCTATCCGTGGGACAAGACGTGGTACTACGGCGACCGCGTGTTCATCGTCGATCCGTGGGTCTGGCTGATGCTCGGCGGGGCGCTCGTCTGCGGAACCCGGCGCTTCGGCCGGACGAAGTGGTGGTGGTACGCCCTGACGTTCGCCGCGACGCTGGTGGTCGCCGGCGCCTGCTGGAAGGAGCAATGTCCGTCGTGGGTGGCGGTAGGCTGGGCGACCGGGGTGATTGAAGTCGCTCTGTTGCGGTGGTGGGGCCGATGGCGGTTCGCCCCGCTGATCGCTGCATCGCTGATCGGGTTGTATCTCGTGGCGAACGCTTACTGGTCCGTCCAGGCGGTGGGGGCGGCGCTCGCCGGCCCGGTCCTTTCCCAGAGGTACGACTCCGACCGGATCGACGCACTGGGTGCGATGCCGGTCCCCGGCGTGCCGTGGCGGAGGCGCGTGATGTCCTCGGTGATGACCGTCGGTCCCTCGGGTCGGGACGTGCTCGCCAACGTCTGCTACGGCGATTGGGACGGACTGACCGGGGGCTACGTTCATCGAGATTGCCTCTCGCGGAGCCCCGGAGAGGCAGAACGACGCGGTCTCGAGGAGGATCCTAAAGTGATCGCTTGGAAAGCCTTCGCCCGATTCCACATCGGCGGCTGGCGGATCACGGAGCAAGACGACTCGACGCCCGGTCAGGAGGGCGAATTCGTCATGGGCGACGCCCGCTGCGGGGCGGACGCCGACGACTGGAGCGAGTTGCGGATCGCGGTTCCGTTCAGCGGTCGGGCGGAAGGAACTGCTTCGGCCTTGTCGGAGCGTCCTGACACACTAAGAACGATCTTCCCTTCGCCGCAGAGCACGCCTCGTTGACCCGCCTCATTCACCTCTGGGACCGCTTCCGCGGCAGCTTCTGGTTCATTCCCGGGCTGATGATGGTCGCGGCCGCCCTGCTGGCGTTCGTGCTGCCGTGGACGGACTCGCGGATGGGCGATTCCGTCGCCCAGAAGTCGGCGTGGCTGGCGACGACGGTCTCCGCCGGGCAGACGACCGTCTCGACCATCGCGGGGGCCAGCGTGACGGTCACCGGCGTGGTGTTCAGCATCACGATGGTCACGCTCAGCCTGACCAGTTCGCAGTTCGGACCGCGGCTGATCCGCACGTTTATGGAGGACAGCGTCACCCAAGTCACGTTGGGGGCGTTCGTCGGCACCAGCGTGTATTGCCTGCTGGTGCTGCGCCTGATCCGCGGCCTGGAGGCCGGCGCCGTGGTGCCGCATGTCTCCGTGCTGGCGGCGGTGGTTCTGGCCATCTTCGACCTCTGCATCCTGGTCTACTTCGTTCATCACACGGCGCGGGCGGTGCAGCCTTCGCACATCGTACGGGACGTGGCGAACTCGCTGGACGAGTCCGTCGACCGGTTGTTCCCCGAGAAGATCGGCACGGCGGAAGCGGACGTCGATGAATCGCACCGCGGGGCCGGCGGGCGACTTCAGGGGGAGCCGTACGTCGTGAAGGCCCCGAAAAACGGGTATCTGCAGGGGATCAACGAACAAGCCCTGATGGACTGGGCGATCGACGCGGACGTCACGATCGAACTGCTACACCGCCCCGGTGATTTCGTCTCGGAGCTGTTGCCGATCGCGCATGTGCGACCCCGCCCGACGGGCGAGGACGCGGAAGCAGACTGCGATCGCACGATCCAGGAAGCCGTCGTGATCGGTCGGGACCGTACGCCGCGGCAGGACGTCCGCTGCACGATTTCGGAACTCGCGGAGATCGCCGTGCGGGCGCTGTCCCCCGGCATCAACGATCCGTACACCGCGACATACTGCGTCGACGCCCTCGGCGTGGGTCTGGCCCGGATGGCGATGCGCGATCGACCCAGCCCGCGCCGGTATGACGATTCCGACGCCCTGCGTCTGCTCGCCCGGCCGGTGACGTTCGAGGAGGCGATGGGCGAAGCGTTCGATCCGATCCGTCAGTACTGCGGCGGTAGTCTGTTGGTGAATCTCTGCCTGCTGCGCAGCCTGGGCCGGATCGCCGCGTGTCTCTCGGCGCAAGACGACGCCGACATCGTGTACCGACAGGCGGAGATGGTCGTCCGCGGCGCCGAAGCCGCGTTGCCGGAAGCCCGGGATCGCCGCCGCATTCGTCTCGGGCTAACGGCGGTTCGGGAGGCGCTGAAGGCGTATCCGGCCCCCGACGACGTGTCCTTCGAGCACGCCGCCTGAGGCCGGAGCCGACGTTCCGAAAGGCTTACTGCTCCGCCTTGTCGAAGGCGCTGTCGAACGCGCGGCCGCTCGGTTCGAAGTCGACGTTCTTGCAGAACTGAGCGGCTTCCTTCGCCCCGTGCATCCGGTCCATCCCGCTGTCTTCCCATTCGACGCTCAGCGGACCGCTGTAGCCGATGTCGTTCAACGCCCGGATGATCTCCTCGAACCGCACCCCGCCACGGCCGACGCTGCGGAAGTCCCAGCCGCGACGATGGTCGCCGAACGGCAGGTGCGAACTGAGGATGCCGGTCCGGCCGTTCAGCGTGACCGAGGCGTCCTTCATGTGGACGTGATAGATGCGATCCGGGAACTCGCGGATGAACTCCGCCGGGTCGATGCCCTGCCAGATCAGGTGGCTGGGGTCGAAGTTGAAGCCGAATTCCTCGCGGTGGTCCAGCGCCTCCAACGCCTTGTGGGCGCTGTAGATGTCGAACGCGATCTCCGTCGGATGCACCTCCAGGGCGAACCGCACGCCGCACTCCTGGAACACGTCGAGGATCGGGTTCCAGCGATCGGCGAGCAATTGGAAGCCGGCGTCGATCATCGCCGGGGGCGTCGGCGGGAAGTCGTAGACGAACGGCCAGATCGAACTGCCGGTGAAGCCGTTGACGACCTCCACGCCCAGCTTGGCGGCGGCGCGGGCGGTGTTCTTCATCTCCTCCGCGGCCCGCTCGTTCACGCCGGCCGGATCGCCGTCGCCCCAGACGTGCGGCGGGAGGATCGCCTTGTGCCGTTCGTCGATCGTGTCCAGCACCGCCTGCCCGGCGAGGTGATTGCTGATCGCGTGCAACTGCAGGTCGTACCGGCTCAGCAGATCCCGCTTGCGGGCGCAATACGTGTCGTCGGACAGCGCCTTGTCGACTTCAAAGTGGTCGCCCCAGCAGGCGAGTTCCAGGCCGTCGTAGCCGAAGCCGTCCTCGCCGGTGCCGGACGAACCCAGGCCGGCGACCTTACAGATCTCCTCCAGCTTCATATCCGCCCACTGGCCGGTGAAGAGCGTGACGGGGCGGGCCATCGGAGAAACCTGACGAGAAGTGAACGGGCGAACGGCTCGGCACGCTAAAGCCGGCTTGTCGCAGCGTCAACGGATCGCGGGACGACCATCGCTGCGAGCGGTCCCCGCTGATCGACCGGCGGTCACGATCCTTCGCTCGGCTCCCCTTTCGGGGAGGGCGGAGTCGCACGGGCCGGTTCGGCGAGCGGTTCGTCGAGCACGCGAACTGACAGATCCGGGCCGCGCGTCCGCAGTCGCACGTCGATGGCTTCGCTGGGGGAACCGTCGACGAACCAGGGGCCGGCCGGTCCGATCTCCCAGTCAATCGGCGTGAGCGGGGCGTGGTTTTCGACCTCGGCCAGCTCCGCTCCGTTCCGAGTATCGATCAGCGTGAGCGTGAACTGCCGGCCATAGGGCGAACCTCCGTCGTCCTCTCGCGTTCGTCCCGGCAGCGCGAGAATCGGCAGCCTCGGCGGCTGCCACACGCTGCCCGGCAACCCGCTGACCGACCGCGACCAAAGCACGCGGCCGGCTTTGAGGCCGTACGCGAACGACTCCGTCGCCTCCGGCGCCCGACGGCCGAACGGGTCCAACAGACGTTCGGCCCGAGCATCCGGCTCGTCCGACACGATCACGGTCCAACCGTCCAAGCTGCGTTCGCCCCACACGGAGGCCGCAGCCGGGCCGGGCCCGAGATCGGCGGATTCCACGTCCTCCCCCGTCTCAAGATCGAGAACGACGGCCCGCCGATCCGGCGTCGCGACCGTGAGGTGCGTCGCGGCATCGTTCGGAGCGAACACGGCATCCGGGGAGAATGACCGGGACCACACGGTCCGCGGAGCCGCCGACGGCTCGGCTCCATCATCCGGGACCCCGTCATCCGCGGCGCCGGCGACGTCTATGCAGGATACCGTGATTCGGGGCTCTGCTCCGTTCTCGAACGATCGCGACCAAATGCGCGTTCCGCGCTCCAGCCAGCGATCGCCGGCCGGACCGACGTCGACCAGGCCGATTTCCGACCCGTCGTCCGCGGACAGCCGCGTTGCCCGGTCCCCACCGAGCGGGAGGACGATGATCGACCGATCGTCGCCGATCACGCGAGCCTGCGACGGCAGGCCGGTGCGTCGCCAGAGCATTTGCGAGGTCAGCGGGTGCCGGGCCGTGAGCGTCGAACCGGTCCGGACGACCAGTTGACGCGGCGTGAGGACCGCCGGTCCGTCGAACCGGCTCCCGCGAGCGGTCGCCGCATCGAAATCCGAAGGCACGAAGAACGGTCCGTCCGAGATGACGTTTCGCGTAATTCTCCCTCTCCAAAGCGGCTCCGGCGTTCCCGACCGGGTGAGCGTGTCCAATGCGACGATGCGATCGCCGAGGCCGGCGACCAGTAGGTGTCCGTCCCACATCGCCCGCGACCCGCTACGGGGCGGTCCGCCGAGCAGGATGTGAGAAAACGCCAGCCGACCGTCGTCGGTTTGCCAGCGGAGGTGCGGCCCGACGTTGTCGCCCGTCAGCCGTCCGCCCGTCTCCCAAGGCGGAAGCGAGCCGACCGGGATCCGCACCATCGCCGGCACCCGCCCGCGATCGTCGGCCTCGGCGACTGCCAGCCGTCGACCTTGGAGGGGGTCGGACACAGGCTGCCCGCGGAGATACGCAGCGGCTGACGAGGCGCCCGCGGACGCGTAGATCTCCGCGAGCGTCTCATCGGCGGGCGCCGCTCCGGGACGGGACGCCGCCCAGCGCAACAGCCGCGCGGCCGCGAGCGGCGTCGATTTCCGGTTCTCCCGCTGCATCGCGGCGGCACGTCGCAGCGCTGCGTCGGTCAGATCGACGGCGTCCTTCAACGGCGGCGCCGCGCTGCGCCACTCCGGCGTGCTGCACAGGCGACCAAATCTGCCGGCGAAGGCTTCCAGCGAGTCCCCGTCGGTCGCCGCCGCGTAGAGGTCGGCCACATCCTTGACCATTCCACCTCGCACCGATTGGTCCGCCGCGAGGAACAGTCGCGGCAGCCGAGGACGCGCCCAGGCAACCGCGGTGACGTCGGGCCGCGCGGCGCCGTCTTCGAGCCGGGCGAGGGTGCGAAAGGCCTCCGCCAGACGGCCGGAATCGGTCAGACCGTCAACGTAGGCGCGGGCGACCTTGCCCGTGGGCGGATTGCCCAGCACCTTCGCGGCTGTGCGAAATAAGGGATCGAAGGTTGCAAAGTCTCGACGCAGCCCGTCCGCCAGCACCTCGGACAGGCGATCCCGCGCACGGCTCGCCGCGAGGCGCGCCGCCACCCCCGCGTTTCCCGCCGGGGCGGAGGCGGTGGCGGCGGCGATCAAGTCGGCGACGCCGTCGGCGTGGCGGCCATCCTGCAGCGCGAGGCCGGCCCGGAGGAGCAGCGCCGGCGAGAGCGCCCGCTCTGCGTCTGCCTCCGCGAACGCGGCTTGAATCGCCGCGTCGGTCTCCGTCCGGGTGCGGAACGCCCCGACTTCGGTCGGCGTTTGACTGATCAAACGTCCGCCAGCGGCGATCAGGTTCCCCGCCCCGCCGCTGGCCGGCAGTCGATTCAGCACGCTCCCGTCTTCCGGCCTCAGGGCGACGATCGTGTCATCCGAGAGCGGGACGAGGAGCGCGTCCCCGGCGAGCGTCGCATCGCCGACGGCGGCGGGCAGCGGCGTGAACCATCGCTCGATTCCGTCCGAGAGCGCCAAGCCGCGGACGCCGTCGTCGCCCACCACGAGGACCGTGAGAGGATCGCCGTCACCGCGGGCGCCGATGCCATCCGCGGCGGCGTCCGCGTCAGTTGCGGAAACCACGGCGGCCACCTGTCGGCCGGCGCCCCGCGGGCGGGTCCAGATCGGCTCGCCAGTCGCCAGATCGAGGCAGTGCAGTTCTTCCGAATCCCTCGGCGTGAGCAGCACGCGGTCGGCGACGATCTTCGGCGGGTGATCGACCCATTTGGGCTGATCGTCCTCCGAGGCGGACAGCGATGCCCGCCGCGGGACCGGCGGTCCGTCTTCGACCTGCACCGCCGAGACGTACCGATAGGTCCAAACAAAGTCCCCGGTAAGCGGATCGACCGCCGCGACGCCGCTGGCGGAGGTGGGCACGATCCATAGCCCCGCCGCCGCCGAGACGCCCAACCCCGCCAATCGCCAGCGAGGCGGTTCGAAGGTCGGCAGCGCGGGAACCGCGATCGGCATCACCCGTCGCACGGCACCGTCGTCCGGATCGAGAACCAGCAGTCGCAGAACGCCGCCGGTCTCCGCGATCACGGCCAAACCGTGGGGCGTCGGCAGGGGCGGGCCGCAGAAGAACGCCTCGTCCGTCGGATTCTCCGGTCCTTCGAAATTGAAGCTCGTAAACGTGCCGCCGACCGTCCAGGCGATCCGGCCCGTCTGACGGTCGTAGGCGACCAGTCGGTTGACCCGGTTGCGGCGGGCGAGATCGACGCCGTTGGAGATCAGCGCATTGAAGTCCGGGTCCAGAATCAATTTGGGAAGATCGACGTTGCGCACCGCGTAGACGTGCCGATCGTCCGCGGACAGGGCGCCCGAAGCGGCGTCCCGATAGCCGCGTTCCTCGTGCAGGTTCCGCAGCCCGGTGATCGCTCCGCGGCCGCGGTCGCTGAGCGTCGCTTCCTCCTCGCCGCGCGTGAGTTGATAGAACTCGGAATCGAGCATCAGCCCGCTCCTCCATCGCACCTCGCCCGTCGCGGCGTCCGCCGCCGTCAGGCCGGACGGCGAGGTGAAGACGACCGTCACGTCTTCCACGGAGTCTCCCCCGCCCGGTTCGCGGAGCGCGAGCGGGCGAGCCGCGGGCCACATCGATTCGCCCCGCCCCATCCGATCGCGATGAACGGTCGAAGCGATCACCCGTCCGGGACCGTCCGCCCCGGTCGGGGGGATCTCGTCAGTGAGGTTCATCGTCCAGAGCGGACCGCCGACCGCGTTCACCCGCTCCGGCGGATCGCCCCCCGGCAACGTCAGTCCACGGCCCGGCAGGCGACCCACCAACGGCCACTCCGGCAGCGCCTCGGGCGGCGCAGCGCCCCGGCCCAACGCCGCGAGAACCGCAGCGGGGTCGTCGGCGTTCGCGTTCGACTGGGGGAACAGGGCATTGAGGAATGCGGCACGATCCGCGACTGGAACTCGCCGGACCAACGCATCTGCCCGGCCGCCCTTCCCGGCTCGTTGATAGGCCGTCGCCGCCTTCATCCGCCAACGGTTTTGATCGACGGGACGTGTGGCGGAACGCTCTGCCAGTTGAGCGTACAGCCGGGCGGCGATCTCGAACTCGCCGCGATCCATGGCGAGGTCGGCGACGCGGGCCTCGGCTCGACGGCCGGCGATCGTGCCGGGAAAGCGGGCCGCGATCGCCGCGAAGCGCTGAGGATCGCCGCTTCCGAACGCGGCTTCGAAGGCGTCCTCCGCGGCGACGCCGAGGCGAAGCTCGACGATCGCCTCCGCTTCCGAGGCGGCGCGGTGCAGGACGTCCGCGGCGGCGACCTGCACCGGCGTGCCGTCCGGCATCACGGAATCGAACTCGGCGTTCGTTGCCAGTTCGGCGAGGGCGGCCGCTTCGTCCACGCGACCCGCCTTCTGGGCGCGGCGGCTCAGCTCGATCTGCCGAAGTGCTGCCCGATCGAGGTGGAACAGCGGAGGCGCCGTAAATCCGGCGCCGGGATCTTCGAAGTTCTGACCGTCGCGATCTTCGAGGCCCTGAATATTTCGCGGCTGGGCGACCGTCGGCAGGAGGATGACTCCCAGAAGCGACGCGGCGGCGAACGGGATCGAGAACCGGCGCGGGTCGCGGGCGGAACCGCGGGAAAACGGGCGTCGGCGGGGCATCGCGGATTCCATCGGGGTCGCGGGCCGGAAGCATACCCGCCCGGGGGGCCGCAGTCTCGAGGCGCCCGGCTCGACGCCGCCCGTTCGACGGCTGCGCCGACTAGCCGTCGTAGGCGTCGCCCGCCCAGGTGGGCGGTTCCCCCAACTCCTCGGTTTCGTCGTCCATCACCGCGATGTCGAGGTGCGTGCCGGCGTCCGGATCGACGGCAAACTGACGAGCGAACTCCGCGAACTGGCCCAGCGCCGGCCGTCGCGCGCCGTCCGCGGCGAGCAAACCGCCGCCGTTCAACCGCTCGGGCGCCTTGCCCGGTCCTGAGTCCCGCGCAAGCGCCCATTCGACTTCCACGACCGGATCCGTGGCGAAGAACAGCGGGAGGTGGTGGCGGATCCATTCGGCCTGTTTCTCCGGACTCCCGCCGGCACGCCAGTCGCTTGATTCAACCCCTGACTTGGGCGGGATTGCCGGCACCGCCAACGAGATCCGCAGCGGGACGCCGAGTTTGCTCCATCCTGCCAGCAATCGCTCATAGCCGGCGAGGGTCCGCGGGGGCGTGCCGACGCTCTCGAACCCGATGGCCAATTCCAGCGTGACGCCGTCCAGTCCCACGCCGGCTCGGGACAGCGCATCCGCGAATTGCAGCGGGGCGAGCCGATGCTCCCCTCGGGCCAGATAATCCCCGAACGGACGGGCGATCCGCAGGAACAATCGGTTCTCTTCGTCCACGCCGCGGGCCACCTGCACCGTGCGGGCCACCAGTCCCAATCGGGTCGGCTCGTCCAGGCCGAGCGCCCCGCCGATGTTCGCGGCGCCGCAGACTTCAATCGTCCTCACCCGACCCGTGATCCGACCGATGACGGTCTCCACGAAATCGGCGCACAGGCTCTCCAGATTCCCCGGCGAGCCGCGATACTCGGCAAGCCAATCGGGCAATCCGCCGGGGCTGAAGTCCAGTAACGGACCGACGGCGGGCGCCGCGCCCACGGCCTCGCAGCGATCGAGCGCCGCATCCAACGCCGTCCAGTTTCGATGGCCGCGCACCGGCTCGATGGACGCCCAGCCCGCCGGGATCGCGGCGGTGCGGAACGGACCGAACAACGCGGCCGGCAAACGCTCCCGTGGATCCGTGCCCTGCCCGGCACGGATCGCGAGCGACGCCGGCGGGTGGGAGGACTGTCGCTTTAGAAGGCTGAGGCGCCGGTCGGCGCGAGCCGCCGCCACGGAATCCGCCACGGAACACGCCGCGACAATGGACCGTTCCGCGGCCTCCGCAGGATCGACGCCCTCGGCTTCGCTGTCGCCGCACGCCGCTTGAACGAATGATCCCCACGCCCTGCCGAGTTCCTCAAGAATTTTCGGCGGGAGGAGCACGTTCGCGCGGCGGGCCGCGGCGACTTGCTCTCGCGCCACCCCCACGAGGCCGCGCGCCAGTTCGATCGCCAATCGATGCGGCTCCGCGTCGACGGCATGTTCCGCCAAACTGCACGTCGCCACGACGGGCGTTCCGAACCCGGGAACCGGCCACGGACATCGCAGGCGGGCGCTGCCGGTCCCGGGCCGATCGACGATCAGCAGGTCGCCGACGCGCGTCACTGTCGCCGGTTCGACCCGTTCCCCCGGCCCGACCACATGCACCTCCGCCAGCTCCGCTTGACTGCGAAGCCGCTCGGGCGGGGCGACGGTGAACCGCATCTGCCCCATGCGGGTGTTCTAGTGGGGGGCGGGGTTTCGGCCGGAAGTCGACCAATGGGGCAAGTTTGCGGCAGAGCCGCGGTCGACGCAATCGGCCTCGGCGCCGCCCTCGTTGTCGCGGCCCCACGCCCCCGCTACGGTCCGCGCCACCCGTCCGTCCCGCCGCGTCTCCTTCCAAGCTTCGCTGATGACCGCTCCGGCGCTTCACCGCGACGCCGCCGGCGCCGTCCTGCGGGTCGATCTGCCCGGTCTGGTCGCGATCCGCGGCAAAGTGCGGGACGTGTTCGATCTCCGCCCGCTCGCCGCGGTGGACCCCGCCTTCGAGCGCCTGCTGCTCGTCTGCGCCACCGACCGCATCAGCGCCTTCGACTTCATATTGCCGACCGGGATTCCCGGAAAAGGACGGGTGTTGACCAGCCTGTCGAATTGGTGGTTCGATTATCTGAGCGTCCCCGACCACCGGACGGATCGCACCGTCGCGGACCTGCCGCTCGACGGCGTGCGCGACGAGGATCTGACGGAACTCGCCGCGAGGTCCGTCGTCGTGAAGCGATGCGAGATGTTCCCGGTCGAATGCGTCGCGCGGGGATATCTGTCCGGCAGCGGTTGGAAGGAGTACCGGCAGAACGGTTCGGTGTGCGGCGTCGCCCTCCCGCCCGGAATGACGGAGTCCGATCGCTTGCCGGCGCCGATCTTCACGCCCGCCACGAAAGCGGCGGAGGGACACGACGAAAACGTCTCGCTGGAACGCGCCGCAGAAGCGGTGGGGACGTCGACCGCGGAGCGACTTCGCGCTCTCACGTTGGAGTTATACGGCAGGGCTGCGGAGTACGCTGCGGATCGCGGTTTGATCCTCGCCGATACGAAGTTCGAGTTCGGCGCCCTCCCCGGCGACCTGAACGAGCAGGGCGAACCGATCCTCCGTCTGTGCGACGAGGCGCTCACGCCGGATAGCTCTCGCTATTGGCCGGCGGAGGGGTACGCGCCCGGCGGCGCCCAACCGAGTTTCGATAAGCAGTACGTGCGCGATTGGCTGCTCGGCAGCAGTTGGGACCGGGAGAGTCCGCCGCCGCCGCTGCCCCCGGAGGTCGCTGCCCGTACGGCGGAGAAGTATCAATCCGCCCACCGATTGTTGACCGGCCGCGACTGCCTCTGAGCGGAGGCCGGATGGAGGGGACGCCGCCGGGCGTTGCCGGCGGAGAAGCGGCGATCCGTACGGCGCTCGGCCGGCAGAATGAAGCAACGAGCGTTCCTCGGTTCGGGTGAGAACGATTGCGCGGGCGGGGATGGACCGCGCCGCGGAGCGGGCCGACACTATCGTCCCGCCCCCTGTCCCGATCGCCCGCCGCCATGCCTCGTCCGGCCGTCGCCGCCCTTCTCCTGTCGGGCCTGTTGGCTCTCGCCGGAATCGCGCGGGCCGGGTCGGTGACGACGAAGGACGGAACCGTGCACGTCGGTTCGATCATGCCGGTGCGCGGACTGACGGATGAGCAGATGCTCCCCCCGGCCGGCGCGGACCCGGAGATGCCGAACGCCTACCGGCCGCTGGAGCTGATTGACACGCTGACCCGACGCACCTTCGTCGGGCTGAAAAATATCGCGGAGACCGATCCGGCCGAGGATCTCCGCAGCGGCCGGGTGGAGTTCATCCTGGACGATCGCGAGCCGGAACCGGTGAAGGAGTTGTTGACGATCGGCAGCATCGCCCGGGTTACGCCGTTCAGCGATCACGGTCGGCGGACGGTCACGCTGTCGACGCCCAACGGGGAGATCGACGTGGTTCAATTCGTCCGCGGCATCTCCGCCGAGGGGCTGGATCTGGCGAGCACGACGCACCTGTGGAGGACTGGGCTGGACGTCTCCGCGGTGCCGCCCGAGCGTCTGGCCGCGATGATCGCGACCGATATCGACGTAAAGAACCCGGACGACCGACTGGCCGTGGTGCGGTTCTACACGGAGGCCGGTCTGCTCGGCCGGGCCGGCGCCGAACTGGACGCCGTGCGACGCGACTTCCCGGAGCTGGCGGCCGCCGCGGACGCCGCCGCAGAGGGGCTGCGCGGCGCCGTGGGGGCGTCCTTACTAAGCGACCTGCTCGTCCGCCGGGCCGCCGGTCAGCATGAACTGGTCCGCCGGGCGTTGATCGGTTTCCCGGAGGAACAGGTGCCGCCCGCGATCGCCCGTCGGGTCAACGATCTTCGGGCAGAGTACGACGAGATCGAACGCCGGATCGCCTTGGCGCGTGTGCGGTTCGACATGTTGCATGGAGAACTCTCGTCCGAGGAACAAGACCGTTTTCGCCCGTACCGCTCGGAAATCGCGGAGTCGATCAATCCCGACACCCTCGACCGGTTGGACCCGTTCCTGCAATTCGCCGCCGATGACAGCCTGCCCGCGGCGGATCGGCTGGCGCTGGCCTACTCCGGCTGGGCCGCCGGGCCGGGCGGGGCCGATACCGATCCGCGCCGCGCCGCCGGGCTGTGGGAGGCTCGTCGCATGCTCCGCGAGGCGCTCGCGACGACGGACGGCTTGCGGGCCGGGGCGCTCCGCGACCGACTCGCGAGTCTGGAAGAGGTGGATGCGATCGGGGTTCGCTCGGTCGTCTCTCGGTTACGGCCGTGGGTGGAAACGTCGATGCCGGCTCCGCATCCCAGCGGCTTGATCGGCCCCTTCCCGCTGACCTGCGACGAACGGTTCGGCTCCGCCCGCCTCCCCACCGGAACGCCCCGCTACGAAGCCGTCCTGCCCCCCGGGTATCACCCCGACCGGATGTATCCGACGCTGGTCGTACTCGGTCCCTATGCCACCGGGGCCGGCGGCGGAGCATCATTTTGGGGGGCGAAACGGGTGGGCGACGCGGTGGTGCCCGGCCCAGCGACGACTCGCGGGATGGTCGTGCTGTCGCTGGATCTCGAAGCGACGACCGGCCGTCCGCCGAATTCCCGCGGGGGGCATCCGTACGGCGACGAGCAACTCCGGGCGGTGACGTCGGTCGTGGAGGACGCCCGCCGTCGCTTCGCCCTCGACCCGGATCGCTGCTACCTCGCCGGACACTGGGACGGCGGCGACGCGGCGATCGACGTGGGCCTGGCTCGACCGGATCTGTTCGCG
Organism: Alienimonas chondri; assembly: GCF_013036045.1. Classification (GTDB taxonomy): domain Bacteria; phylum Planctomycetota; class Planctomycetia; order Planctomycetales; family Planctomycetaceae; genus Alienimonas; species Alienimonas chondri. The sequence continues at coordinate 4,462 of NZ_WTPX01000041.1, read as the reverse complement.
GCCGTCGCGGCGGTCGGCGGGCGGACGAAGAAGTTCGCCGCCGCCCTCGAGCGCAACGCCGCCGCTTGCCCGCTGTACATCGTCGGCGGTCAGCTCGATCCGTTCGGTCCCGTCCGCCGCGGCGACGACGCGGAACGTCTGCGGGATCTGATGAAGGACGGCCACGACGTCACCTACGTCGAGTATTTCGGCCGCGGCCGAGAGTTCTACGCGGAGGAGACGCCCCGCATTCTGGAATGGTTCGAACGCCACAGCCGCACCCCGTTCCCGAAGACGATCGACGCCCGCGTGCTGCGTCCCTCCGCCGCTCGGAAGTGGTGGATCGAAGCGGGGCGGCTGCCGTCGTCCGTGCTGGAAGCGGGCCGCAATCCGGGGCCGGGACGCGTCAATACGGTCTCCATCGACGCCGAGGCGCGGGACGGGAACCTCGTCGTCGTGCGCTGCGGAGCGAAACCGGTCGACGTGTGGCTCAGCCCGGAATTGATCGACTACGACGCGAAGGTCGATCTGCGCGTCAACGGTCGCCGCGCACACCGCGATTTCCTCCGGCCGGAGGTCGGTCCGCTACTGGACGACCTCCGCAACCGGGCGGATCGCACGATGACCTTCACCTCGAAACTCAGCTCCTGACCGCCGCGGCTACTCGGCTCCCAGTTCTACTCGTCGCCGAAGTCGCCTGCGGGGTCGTGCACGACCGCGTGGGCGTGGTTGGCGGGGTTGCCGAAGCTGTCCGGCTGGCTGTTGACGAACTCGATCAGCAGGCTCGGTCCGCGAACGCGGTAACCGTGGCCGATGCCCGGCTCCGTCGCCCCCAGCCAGGCAAATCGCAGCGCCCGCAGGCCGCCGGCGTCTTTCATCGCGGCGAGCTTCTCCCCCCGTTCCGCGTCCGGCAGCGGCGCGAGGTGCCATTCGACGATCGACTTCAGCTTCTCACGCTGCGGCGGAGTCATCTTCACCCCCCGCAATCCGTCCTCGGGCCCCATCGGCGGGACGGTCCAGGAACCCTTCCCGGCGCTGCGGATCTCGCGCGGCGGCTGTTGATCGATATGGGCGACGGCCCGTTGGGCGTCCGTGAGACTGTTCAGCAGGTCGAACCCCGCATCCTCCGGGTCGGACAGAATCCGATCGCCGGCTTCCACGCCCTCGACCGCTCCGGCCTTCAACGAGTCCGGCACGGTCGCCGGGTTCGCCCCGAAGAACAGCGGCGTCGACGCGATGACTTCATCCCCCTTTACCAGGAAGTTCAGCGAGAGGTGATGCCCCTCGATGCTCGCCGCCCACGGTTCGCCGGCGTCGTTCGGGCGACCGAACAGCGTGAAGTAGTACTTCAGCGGATCGCGTTTGACGGGGTCGTTCTCCAGCAGCGCGACGACCGATTCGAGGGTCATCACCTGCTCCGCCCGCTTGTAGCCGGCCGCGGAGACCAGCGACGCGAGCAACTTCCGCGCGGCCAACTGCTGCGACCGGTCCATCTCCTTCAGCATCAGGCCTTTACGGGTCGGCTTCGGGATGAAGTGCCAATCCATGCGAGAGGCGTCCGCCGGATCGAGAACCGCCGTCTTCAACTCCGCGTCGTCCAGCGTCGCCAGGAACGCCTCCGCCGCGACGGAGGGCGGCGCCGCGCCGCGTTCGTCCTGGGCGCCCAGACTGCCGGACCAGGCGGAGAAGCCGACCACGGCGGCGGCGAGAACTACGGCGAGCGGACGGCGATAAGGCATGGGAAAACCTGCGGGAAGAGAGCGACCCCCCGAGACTACCGAACCCGTTCCATCAATGCCCGCCGACGGGATGGGTGAGGTCCGCATGCAGGTGCAGATCGGGCCGCAGGCGGTGCAATTCCTCCCACCCGTCCGCGGTCAGCTGCGATCGATCCAGGTAGCAGGACTCCAGCGCGGCGCAGGCGGCGAGGTGCGGCACGGCGGCGTCGGTCAGCGGGGCGTCGATCAGGTGCAGGAAGCGGAGGGCCGGCAGCTTTCGCAGCGCCGCGAGATCGTCATCGGTCGCCCCGGGAGCCTGTAAACGCAACAGGACGAGCGACGGCACGCCCTCCGCCAAGGCTCGCAAATCCGCCCCGTCCGCGGCGGCTGCCGGTAGGTTGAGGTGCGTCAGCGGCGGTCCGCCCGGCGCTCCGAAGCCGGCGGCAGAGACCGGCCCCTCAAACGTCACCCGACGCAGGTTCGGCAACGCCGGCAGGACAGTTTCCCATGCGGAATCGACGGCCGATCGATCGTCCGGCGTCAGTGAACGCAGGACCGTGATCCGCTCCAGCCGCGCGCAACGGTCGCTCAGGCTGAGCAGATCGCTCGGTCGCAACGGGCGTTCGCCGGCCTGCGTCGAGTCCTGATCGACCGTGATCGTCGTGCTTTGGCCGTCGGCGACGTCCTCGACCTGCTGCGTCCAGTCGCTCGGCGGCGCATCGCGATCTTCACTCGGCCCGCAACCGACCATGCTGCCGCTGATCAGCAGCGTCGACATCAGGGCCGAACCTCTCACGGGTTGAGCACCCGCATCGATGTGCCGCGTTCCGTCCGCAGGAGGACAGGCGCATCTACTGCCGGCGGGCGGGGAGCGGGGGTGGCGTCGACGCCCGGTTCCGCGTCGTACGCCTCCCGAATGTCGGAGACGCCGGGCTGAAGACGGGCGATGGCGGCTGCGAGTCGGCGGTCTTCCTCCGGGACGCTGCCGGAGAGCGTGACGACGCCCGCATCGTCGGCGCCGACCCGCAGGCCGGCGAAGCCGGGACGAGACTCAAATCGTGAGGGATCGGTGAGGATCGCCGCCCGCCGAGCGAGTGACTGACCGAGGGCCGCAGGCGACCGCGGCGGAACGGCGATGCGCACCCGCAGCGGCACGGCGATATTCAGCCGCGGATCGTTGCCGGAAGACCGAGCGCCGCCTTGCCGGGTCGGTCCCGCGGCTCCTCCCCCGCCTCCCCCGCCGAATCCGGTCGTTCCGCCGGTGGCGGCGTTAACCGCCCGCTGGCCGCCGGCGCCGCCGACGAACCCGTTCAGGCCGGCTCCGCTGCCCAGGAACGTACCCGGGTTTTGAGCCTGCAAGCCCTCGCCGAAGCCGACGGCGGTTCCGGTTTGTCCGCCGATCCCTCCCGCGCCCGCCCCGCCGACGCCCGCTCCGGTCAGACCGCCCGCGGCTCCGCTCAGCGATTGGCCCGCGCCCGTCGCTCCGCCGGTCAGCGTTCCGGCGCCTGACGTTCCCCCGAACGAAGAGCCCGTGGTCGCGCCCCCGGCGCCCGAGGTCGTGCCGCGAGCGCCCTGTGCAGGAGCGGAACAGGCCAGCCCTGCGAAGGCGAGCAGACAGGCGGCGGTTCGGAGCACGGCGGGCGACTCGAAGTGGGGAACGACATCTCCACTTTACCCGCTCTCGCGGGGGGCGTGGGCCAAGAGTCGCCCCGCGGTTGGACTCAGTCGATTCCCAAGGGGTGAGACGCCTGCTCGTTCGGATTCGACCCGTCCGCGCCCGAACCGTCGGCGGGGGTGAGCGTGAACCGGCGACCGGGGCCGGCGTCCGGGGCGCGGCTCGCCGGAGACTCGACCGCCGCGGAGTGACGACCGGTCGCCGTCCGTCGGCTCCGTTCGGCCAGGGCGGCTTCGATCCTGGCTCGCATCTCCGGCGTCAATCCGTCGGCGGCGCTCGCCGGAACCCCGCTGGATCTGTCCGTGTAGGCGCGCTCCGCGGAAGCGGGCATCACGCCGGAGTCCCGGCGTGCGGCCATCGCGGGACGTTCGACCGGCACGGGGCGAATCGTTTCCGTCCGCAATCCGTGTCGCGTCGCCATGAGTTCCTCCGGGTACGCGCTCGGCCGGCGCTGCGAGACGGCCTCGTCGAGCACGCACGATTCCAAGGCGGAGAACACGGGCCGAGCCTGCACCCCGTTCTCGTATTCGGGGATGAACCGGATTCGCAGCCCGCAGCGGATCCGGCGGGGATCGTCGCTCATGTAGGGGAGAAACACCTCATAGCCCACGCCGAGATTCGAATGGGCGGCGTGCGTTTCCCATGCGTCCGGCGGGAGGTCGTACTGATGGATCAGTTTGTCCGATCCGCCGGTTTGGTCGTAGAGGCTCACGCGGACCGAACCGCGGGCGGCGATCGGCTCGTCGCCGCGCGATTGCGCGGGGAACAGCAGAATCTTCCCGGCGAAGCCCCGGACCGGCCGTCCGTTCGGACCGGTATCCTCCGCCGGCCGCCAAAAGCCGGCCACCTGCGTGACCGGATTCGCGGCCGTCGCCTGCACGGGACCCTCATCGTCGTCCCCCGGCAGCCAGTCCGGGAGCGAGTCCGGCACGGGCAGCGCCAGCGAGGCGCACCCGCTGAGGGCGGAACCGAGCAGGACGGCGAACGACAGAGTGGAGAGGCGGATCACGGCGCTGACGGTCGTGGGACGGGCGGAGGTCGGGGAGCGAAGGCTCAGCGACGTACGCTCAGGGCGTGAACGGGTCGAAGG
>NZ_WTPX01000040.1 GCF_013036045.1 Alienimonas chondri | reverse complement strand
CGGCCGCCGTCGGGCGTGATGTACACCTCAACCGCCCCCACGCCGCTGCTGCCGACGCGGTCGACGGCGTAACCGATCTTGAAGTTGCGGGTTCTCGAAATGGACGGCCCCCCGGGCGCCGGAGCGGCGGCGGGGCGGTCGTCCTCGATGCGCCAGCCGATCGACAGGGCGCCGGCCGCGTGTTCGTCCGCGTGACCGCCCGCGACGCGGCCGGCAACGAACGTTCCGCCGTCACCACCGGCGGCGTTCCGGTCGATCTCACCCGCCCCGCCGCCCGCGTGCTGGGCGTGGTGCGATAGCTCGATCGCCCGTCAGGGCGATTCGCCTTGAGGCCGGCCTCGACGAGCCGGCCTACAGGCGATTCCGGCCGGCGTTTTCCTCCTGATGGATCGTGACCGGCCATCCGGGGAATTGTTCGGCCTCCTCCCCTCCGGTCGCGTCAGTCAGGAAGCGGAACGACTCGAGGCGATAGGTCTTCGCCTGGGTGTCGAAGGTGACGAAGCCGAAGCCGCTGCCCTTCTGATGGGCCCGTTCGTAGCGGTTTCGTTTGGAGGCGACTTCGGGATTGCCGACGCCGTAGACGAACGCCAGGTTGCCGAAGCCGTCGACGTATTCTCCGGTATTTGGAATGCCGTGGGCCGGGCGATTGGCGTGCGGCATGCCCACTTCGTCGGGGCGCCACCACCGCGGATAGCCCGCTGAGATCGCCGGTGTGCAGAACGACCAGCAGCTGTCGCGCTGCTGATCCACGCCGTATTGCACCAGCGACGTGAGGTGCTGATCCCCGTTGATATGCAGCGGCATCGCCTCGCGGAGAATGCGGACGGCGCGATTCCGGGGCGTCTGCGGCCAGGCGCCGCTGTCGAGGTCGGCTTTCAGATAGCCGTTGTAGCCGCCGTGATGCGTCGCCACGCCGGCAAACACGGTTTGGCTCAGCAAAACTTTCAGTCCATGCCCCCTCCAATCCTTCGCCCACTGCTTCAGGAACTCCTCCTGACGCTCGCCGAGGAGCACGAGGCCCGGCTGGTCGAGCTTTGAAGTGTCGAAATCCGGGTCGAGGACGTGGTCGGCCCGGCCGCTGGCGGTATCGACCCGTTCCGGGCCGCTCTTCCACTGCCGGTCGGCGACGATCGCGAAGCTGACGTCCCCGTAAACCATGTCGCCGTAATAGACGCTGATGTCCTGCTTGACCGGCGTCGGGTCGAACGGGTCCGGGTGGTGGGCGACCGTCGATTTGTGCACGACGTTTACCATCCGAGCCGGTTCGATGTACCCGCCGCGGCTGGACGCTCCGCCGTCGGTCACGTCCATCGGCGCCCCCGCCTCGCCCCAGATGTTCCCTTGGAACACATCGTGATCGTCCGGCAGGCAGAGGGTCGGCGCATCTCTCATCGCCTCGCGAAACGACCACCCGTGCATGTAGTACTTGCGGAGGTAGTTCAGAATCGCCCGATCGGCCGGCCGGCGAATCAGGCCGTAGCCGCCGTGGCTCTCGTAGATCTGATCTCCCGAGAAATACAGCAGATCCGGCTTGAGCCGCAGCAGATTCTCGGCGACCGGCTCGTAGGGAAAGCCGTAATCGTTCTGGCAGGTCAGCGCCGCCATCCGCAGCGGCCGCCCGCTCGGATTGGCCTGGATCGTGCCGGTCCATTCATGCTCCGTCTCGGCGCCGCTGGGGCGCTCCTCGCGGTAGACGAGTCGATAAGGCTTGTCGGTCGAGGCGTCCCATTTGGGAATGCGGAACGTGGCGACCCACGCATCCGAATCGAGTTCGGCGGTTCCCAGCGACTGCCAGCCGCCGTCCCGTTCGACGAATAGTTCGACGTTGCGGTTGTCCTTTTCGCCCAGCGGTCCGGTCAACGCGCTCATCTTGAGGACGAAGCCTTCGTCGCTACGCGAGTCCGACAGGCTGTACATGGACCACAGCAGCGGTCCGAACTGGCGCTCCGGCGAGACGGTGAACGCGTCGCCGGCGACGGTCCAGCGGTCGAACCGGTAACGGCTCCCCGTCGCCGGTCCCTTGGCGCCGGCCCCCTTCATCTCCCGACCGAACGAACTCACCAGCGCCACATTGCCGAGCGCTTGCGCCGCGGGGATCGACGCGGCGACCGAGCCGATCTCCGCTCCGTCGGCGTCGGTCGCCGTGAGGGTCAGGTCGAACGCCTCGCCGTTGCCCTCGCCGGTTAGCGTCAGTTTGAGATCCTGCGGATCGTCCAACCCATCGAACGGCTTCGACGTCTTGCCGATGAACAGCTCCCCGTCGCGAACCCCCGCGTCGACGCCGTTCCGGGCGAAGCAGTTGCTGCGATATTCGTTCAGTTCGCTCTGAATGCCGATGCGAAACCCGGCGCCGTGATCGACCTTCCGCAGCTCCGCCCGGGCCAGGACGACCGACATCTCCATCCGGCCGGACGCGTCGGTCAGTTGATGGGTGATGCGGTGCAGATTGCGGTTCAGGGCGGTGGTGGCGCACTCGGCCATGCCGTCCTTGACGACCCAATCCTCCATGGGATTGGCCCAGCACTCGCCGCTGAGGAAGATGCGATCGTGCGTGTCCGCGAACGACAGTTCGGCGGCGCGCGGGGTCGAATCGTCCGCGCCCTCGCTCTTCGCGGCGTCCTGTGCGTGTCCCAGGTCGGGCAGCGTGAGGAGGGCGCTGCCGACGCCGAGTTGCTTCAACAGGGAACGCCGGGTTTCCGAAGACATGAGCGACCGAATGCTTGAACAGGGAGCGACAAGCGATTCTGACGAGCGGCGCGACCAGTTGCGACCGCCCCCGTCGAACCCGCCCCGTTCTCTCCGACTGCTCGCCCCCTGAGGCAGGGTTCTCTCGATTTCATCCGGCGTCACGGACGAACGCGGCGTTTGCGCGAACGCCCCCTCAAAAGCACCCCCGGCGCGATTCGAACGCGCGACCTTCGGATTAGGAATCCGATGCTCTATCCTGCTGAGCTACAGGGGCTTGGCGTCGGCATCCTAGCCGGCGGGGGCGTCGGGGTCATTCCCCGTTGAGGGTCAGCACGAGCGTGCGGCTGGTGGCGCGGTCGCGGTGTTCGCAGAGGTAGAGGCCCTGCCAGGTGCCGAGGTTCGGTCGGCCGTCGGTGATCGGCAGGCTGACCGACGATCCCAGCAACGACGACTTCACATGCGCCGGCATGTCGTCCGGCCCTTCGACCGTGTGCACATAAGGCAGGTCCTCCGGAACGGCGGCGTTCATCGCGGTTTCAAAATCGACCCGCACGTCCGGGTCCGCGTTTTCGTTCAGCGTCAGCGAGGCGGAGGTGTGTTGAATGAACACGTGCAACAGACCGACGCGTAACTCGCGGATCTCCGGCACGGCGTCCATCACCCGTCGGGCGATGAGGTGGAAGCCGCGGGGGTGCGGCGGCAGGGTGAGCGTCGTCTGTTTCCACATGCGGGAACGGCGGTCGGGGAATCGGAGAAATCGAGCGGCGAATCAGGCCGACAGCCTACGCCGACGCCGTCGAACCGCCACGCCGACCGCCCCCGCCAGAAGCGCCAACAGCCCGGCGCCCGGCTCCGGGACCGCGGACACGTCGCTGTCGAACCCGACCAGCAACTCGTAGTCGCCGGTGGCTCCCCCGAATCCTTCGACGCGGGCGAAATAACGGCCCGGTCCCTCGATCCGCAGGCCGTACAGCAGCGAGTCGGTCGTCTGCACGGCCGACGGGCCGCCGAACAGATCGCCGTCGAGCGTCGTGTCGTTCACCTCGCCCAGCCGGAGGCCGTCGGAGTCGAACACGGACAGGACGGTGTCGACCGCAGTCTCCACGCCGGTCGTGATCGTGGCGACCGTGAGATAGCCCGATGAGGTCAAATCGAGGGCGAAGAGATCGCTCTCCAGCGCCGTTCCGATCGATCCAATGATGTTGGCGGCCTCGAATCCGGAGATCGTCTGAGCGACCAACGTCACGGCCTGGGCGGTCGCGGTCGTGTCGTGCGACAGCAGCGTCTCCGCGATGCTGGGCGTCGGTCCGGTCACGGTGAGGCCCTCCGCGAACTCCAGCTTGAGCTTTGAAAACTGGGAGAACGTTCGATCGGTCTCCCGTTGCGCCTCGCTCAGCCCGGTGAGGCCGGTCGCCATGATACGTCCGTCCTGCGCCCCGCCCGAATCGATTGCTCCTTCCAGCCCGGTGTACGTGAATCCGGGGTCTCCGTAGCTGTCCTGATGGGAGAGGCCGAGGTTGTGCCCCAATTCGTGGGCCGCCGTGCCGGTGAGAGCCGCGGAGAGTTCGGCGATCTGCTGATCCCGTGCTTTGTGCCGTTCGATGAATCCCCCGAAGTTCTCCGTATAAACCCGGGCGACGTCGCCGTTGGATTGATTGCGGTAATCGAGCCGTTCCACCCGGCCGTAGACCGTACCGCTGTCGGGAAAGAAGTCGTCTAACCGGATCGTCTCCGTGGCGCCGGCATCGGTCGTCTGGAAAGTGACGTCGAACTCTGCGTAGGCCCTGCGAAGTCCGTCGAGCACGTTCGCTTGGATCTCCGCTCGTTCCGAGTCCGAGAACGTCGGGACGCCGGCATCGCTCGTCGCCTGGCCCAAGCGAAGCTTGAAGTCATGCCCGTCGTATTGGCCGAAGTCGACGTGGGTCACCAGCCCTGCCCACGCGGCGCTCGCGGTCGTCAGGCAGAGCCAGACAGCCAGCGGAGCGACGAGGCGGCGGGGCGGCATGGCACGAAATTTCGGGGCAAAGAGCGCCACGATGCTCCCGAAAAAGGGCGTTCGCCCGCAACCGACGGCTGTGCGAACGGTCGTAAGCTTGTTCGTCAGACGGCCGGTTCACCGCACTGACCGCGCCAGCGGAGGTAGTGATCGGCGAGCGTCAGCGCGACCATCGCCTCGGCCATCGGGATGAACCGCGGCAGCAGGCAGGGGTCGTGGCGGCCCTTGGTGACGATCGTCGCCGCTTCGCCGGCCCGGTTGACGGTGGTCTGTTCGCGGGGGAGGGAGCTGGTCGGCTTGATCGCGCACCGCAGCACGATCGGCTGACCGCTGGTGATCCCGCCGAGCATCCCGCCGTGGCGGTTGCTGCTCGCTCCGATCCGCGGCGGGCCGTCGGGGTGCGGTTGAAACAGGTCGTTGTGCTTCGATCCTCGCATCCGCGCGGCGGAGAAGCCGCTGCCGTACTCCACGCCGGTGACCGCCGGCAGGCTGAACAGCGCCTTGGCGAGATCGGCTTTGATCTTGTCGAAGACCGGTTCGCCCAGCCCCGCGGGGACGTTCGTCGCGACGACCTCGGCGGTCCCGCCGACGCTGTCGCGGTCCTTGCGCATCGCATCGATCAGGTCCACCATCGCGGCGGCGGCGCTGTGGTCCGGGCAGCGAACGACGTTCGGCTCGCCGCTCGGCAGCGTCTCGATTTGCTCCAACGTCACCGCGGCGGGGTCGGGCACGTCGGCATCGATGTCGCCCACGCTTTTGACGTAGCAAAGCACCTTCGCGTCGAAGGCATGGGCAAGAATCTTCTTCGCCACGACCCCCGCGGCGACGCGGACGTTCGTCTCCCGGGCGCTGCTGCGTCCGCCCCCGCGGTAATCGCGGGATCCGTACTTCGCATCGAAGGAGTGATCCGCGTGCCCCGGGCGGTAGAGATCCTTAATCTCCGAATAATCCCGGCTGCGCTGGTCGGCGTTGCGGATGAGAACCGCCAGCGAGGTGCCGGTCGTGCGGCCCTCGAACACGCCGGACAGAATCTCCGGCGTATCCGGCTCCTGGCGTTGCGTGACGATCTTCGATTGCCCCGGCCGGCGCCGGGCGAGGTCTTCGGCGAAGTCCTCGACGGTCAGCGGGATGCCGGGCGGCACGCCGTCGAGAATGCAGACGTTCCCCGGTCCGTGGCTCTCGCCGGCGGTGGTCAGACGGAGGGCGTGGCCGAAGGTGTTGCCGGGCATGCGGGGAGTCTAACCCGCCGCGACCGGATCGTCCCCGACAGCGCCGCCCGGCCCGAGCAAGAGTTCCCGCAGATGCCCCGCGGCGCCGGTGTGCCGATTGCGGAGCGGTTCGACGGACTCCTGTTCCAAACATTCAGCCCACACGGCGCCCGCCGCCGGATCGGCGACGAGTTCGAGGAACGTTTCAACTTCTGACTTTGAACGAACCGGCACGCTGCCAAGCAATTTACGCTGGGCCTCCTCGTCGATCAGGGCGGACGTCGCCGTCATCTCCCGGCCGTCGGGGAAGGCATCGGACCGGTCGAATCGGAACAACGTTTCGGCGGCGGACGCGGTCCCGCCGGAGAGCGGCGTCCCGTTCGTTTCGAGCAGGACGCCGGGCATCTTGTGGCGGTAGGCGAACTCTGTGTTGTTCCACTGAATTAGGATCAACGAGAGCGTCAACTGTCCTCCGAGGTCTCCCATCCGCTCGTCACGGGCGGTCACTGATCCGTAGAGCGACACGGCGGCACGCTCCTCCGCGATCGCACGGTCCTCCGCCGTGACGGGCGGGGTCGAATCTGCGTCAGTCGTCATTGCATCCGCGTCGAGCAGTGAAAGAACAAGCCGCACCGTGTCCGGGTCGGCTGGTTTCCCGCCGTCGACCGTCACCCGGTCCGCGACGAACGTTTCGACGCGTTGCCGAAATCTCCTCCTGGCGGCCTCCTCGCCGTCGGCGAGTCCCGCGATGCCTTCTTCCGGCCAGTCGACGCCCAACTCCGTATAAAGTCGGAAAAACAGATCGTTCGCTGCCTCAAGTTCGACCGAACCTTGCGTCGAATCGGCGGCGCCTTCCTCGGCCCGCGGCTCGATCGCGGCGATCCAGATCGCGAAGAGTTCGGCGGCGTACGCGTCGCCGCGCGTCCGGAGCCACTGGAATATTGGCCCCGCGTCCGTGTTCGGCGGCAGCGCCTCCGCGAGCAACGCCTCCTTCTGATTGATCCATTCCGAGACGAGCGCCGCCCGCGCCTCTTCGGCGGCCATGTAGACCCGTCCCGGTCGCACCGTTTCCTTCCATTCAAAGACCTTCAGCACGCCGTGGTCCGTCACGATCGGCGGCTCCGCCACGCGAATCGGCTCGCCGTCGCTTTCGACGATGTGGTCGGGGAGGCTTTCCGCGTCGGCGAAATCACCCCAGGCGAGCATCGCCGGGCCGCCGCTCTTCACCGAGGCGAGCGGGTCCATCCAATCGTCCGCGTCCGTGACCTCCGCCGACCGCACGCCGTCCCATTCGCCCTCGGTGCCTTCGAGGTTCTGCTGCTGCACCATCCGGGCGACGGTGCCGTCGGCCCGCAGTTCGGTCTCCGCGCGGTAGTCCTGCGGCGGATCGCAACCGACGCAGAGGGCGACGGCGAGCAGCGGGAGGGCAATCGAGCGACGCAAAGCGAACTCCTGTAAGCGGGAACGAGTCTACCAAGCGCCCCCCGCCGCGGGGCCGGCTTTCGGTTCGGGGCCGCGACGGGCAGAATCCCCCCGGGAGACGCCCTTCCGCCTTCCGCCATCCCACTTCCCACTTCGTCTCATGCCGCAGTTCGTTCAGTCCGACGCCCTCGCTCGGATCGCCCCGTCCGCCACGATGGCCGCCGCCGCCAAGGCGAAAGCCCTCAAGGCCAGCGGCGCCGACGTGCTGAACTTCACGCTGGGCGAACCGGACTTCGATACGCCGTTGCACATCCGCACCGCCGCGAAGGACGCGATGGACAGCGGCAAGACCCACTACACCCCCGCCGGCGGATTGCCGGAGGTGAAGGCCGCGATCGTCGCCGCCCACGCTCGCGACACCGGCGTGCAGTACGACGCGGCGGAGTGCGTGATCTCCAACGGGGCGAAGCACACGATTCACAACGTCCTCGCGGCGCTGCTGAATCCCGGCGACGAAGTCGTCATCCCGACCCCGTACTGGGTCAGCTACGCGGACCTCGTCGCCCTGACCGGCGCCACGCCGGTGCTGCTGCCGACCACCCGCGAAGACGGCTGGATCTGCTCCGCCGAACAGCTCGGCGGAGCGATCACCGACGCGACCAAGCTGGTGATGCTCAACTCCCCCTCGAACCCGACCGGGGCGGTCTACACCCGCGAACAGCTCGCCGCGCTGGGCGAGGTGATCGTCAATCGGGACGTCTGGTGCCTGTCGGACGAGATCTATTCGAAGCTGCTATACGACGGGGCGGAGTTCACCTCGTTCGCGGCGTTGGGCGACGAGGTGAAGGCCCGCACGATTACGGTCAACGGCGTCTCGAAGGCCTATGCGATGACCGGCTGGCGGATCGGCTGGATGCTGGCGCCGGAGCCGTTGGCGAAGGCCTGCACGAAGCTGCAATCGCAGGAGACCAGCAACCCCTGCAGCGTGAGTCAGTTCGCTGCGAAGGCCGCGATGGAGAACTCGCAGGATTGCGTCGAGGAGATGCGGAAGACCTTCGCGGAACGCCGCACGATCGCGCTGGAAGGCGTGAACAGCCTGCCGGGCGTGCCCCCCTGCGAGCCGGGCGGGGCGTTCTACGCATTCTTCGACATCGGTTCGCACTTCGGCAAGCCGCTGGGCAGCAGCGGCCGGACCTGTGAAACGAGCACGGAGTTCTGTGAAATGCTGCTGGAGGACGCCCACGTGGCGCTCGTCTCCGGCGACGCCTTCGGCGCCCCGGGCTTCGTCCGCATGAGCTACGCCACGGACACCGACACGATCGAGCAGGGCCTGGAGCGGCTGCGGACGTTCCTGAGCGACGCCAGTTAGCCGCTTTCTTCACGAGAGCGGCGAACGAACGCCCCGCGTGAAGCTGTGCGGGTTCTCCCCATGCTGTTGATCGGCGCGGACAGGATCGGCCGATGCTTCCCCGGTGACCGAATCCCGCCCCCCCGCTGACTTCGTGGGCGTTCGCACGTCCTGTTGCGGGCAGTACGCCCGCGGCTATCGGGACGGGGCGCGGACGGCGAAGGGCGCCTGCCCGCGGTGCGGGCGGCGGTTCTCCGTGACGATCCCGGCGGCATCGCCGGTGACGCCTGCCTCGGGAAAGACCGGGACCGGAACCGGGGTGTCCCCTTCGCACGCGAACCGCTAAACGAAGGGGGTTCCGCACCGTGGAGTACCACGTTCGTCCGATGTCCAAAACCTGTGCCGCCACCGGCGAACCGTTCCCCCCCGGGGCGGCGGTGCGCAGTGCGCTGGTCGATCAGGACGGATCTCAGGTGCGGATGGACTTCCTGCTCGACGAGTGGGACGGCCCGCCCGCCGGCACGATCGGTCACTGGGCGGTTCGCGTGCCGGACGCCGTCGAAGAACCGGCCGCGGTTCCGCTGGACGCCGACGAACTGCTCGCCCTGCTGGATTCGATGGGCGAAACCGCCGACGCGGGGAACGAGGAACAGTCGCGGGTGCGGTACACGCTCGCCCTGTTGCTGCTCTCCGAGGGCCGGATCGAACTGACCGAGGCCCGCGACACGGAAGACGGTCGCCTGCTGGTGCTCACCGGCAGCGGCGGGGAAGGGCCGTACGAGGTGCCGGATCTCGCCTTGCCGGAGGAGGAAGTCGGGGGGCTGGAAGCCGGCCTGCCGGCGCTGCTGAAGGACCGCGCCGACTAACCGCTCTCGCCGCTCGCCCCGCCTGCTCGTCGCTTCTCTCGCCGGTCACGGATGACCCGCCGCCCGTCCCCGCCGCCTGCCGTCCGCCTCGCCCTGACGGCGTGCGCGGCGCTGCTGTGCACGGGCGCCGGCTGCACGCCCAAGGCGAAGGGACCGTGGTACGGCCGGCCGACGCTCTCCGAGGATCTGACCCGGGAGCAACTCGTTCGGCACATCAACGATCAAGCCGCCCGCACCGCGGGCTGGCAATGCCAGTCGATGACCGTGCAGGTGGCGAACTACCCCAAGGCCGGCGGCATGATCGCGGTCGAGTATCCCCGCCGCCTGCGACTCAAGGCGAAGGCGGTCATCCCGGTCGCCGACGTCGGTTCGAACGCCGATCGCGTCTGGTGCTGGGTGAACCCGAAGATCGGCGGCCCCGGCCCGGAAACGCTCACCTGCAAGCATCCGAACTTCGACGCCGTGCGGTGCGCCGCGGAGCAGTCCGGCGGGATGCAGATCCCGTTCGACCCGGATTGGATGATGGAGGTGCTGGGCGTCGCCCCGCTTGATCCCCGCTCCGTGACGTTGCAGAAGGCGCCGGACGGCGGTCCGCTCTGGCATCTCGTGTCGCACCGGACCGACGCCTCCGGCCGGCGCGTGTTGCGGGTGATCCATGTGGACGCCGCCCACGGTCAGGTGCTCGCGCATGAACTCCGCGACGCCGCGAACGACCGGGTGCTGGCCCGCGCGGAACTGCAAGATCACCGCCGCGACCCGGAAACCGACGTGGTGCTCCCGCACACCATTCACATCACCTGGCCGGCGGCCGGCATGCCCGGGATGACGATGCGACTCGGGGAGATCGAGGTGAACCCCCGCAACCTGCCGGACGACCTGTGGTCGATCCCCGGCGGTCAGCGGGTCCGCCACCTCGATGACGAAGGCCGCATCACGACCGCCGCGGCCTGCTCTTATTGAACGTCGACGGCCGTGAAGCGGCCGGCGCTATCGGGTGCGATTGCGGGGCTTCGGCTGTCCCCTCCAACCGCCCAACGGGAGCACGTCGTTCGTGCGGGCCCAACTGGTCCACAGCGAGGACAACTCCTCGACGACGCCCGGGTTCGCGACGGACAGGTCGTGCTGCTCGGTCCGGTCGGTCGCCAGATCGTACAACTCCCAATCGCCGCCGGCCTCGGCAACGAGCTTCCAGTCGCGGCCGTCCTTCGGCCCCATCCGGCTGATCGCCCGATTCCCCTCGTGCTCCCAGTAGAGCGCCCGTTGATCGGGGCGACCGCTCTCGAAGCCGGCGAGGGCGTCGACCAGCGAGCGGCCCGGCAGCGGCTTCGTCTCGTCTCCGCCGAACTGCTGCGGATACTCCGCCCCGCTCAGCGCCAGCAGCGTGGGAGCGAGGTCGATGAGGTGCGCCCGTTCGCGGACGAACCCGCCCTGTCGTTCGGCCCGCAGCCCGGCGGGCCAGCGGGCGATCAGCGGCGTGCTGATGCCGCCCTCGTGCACGTCGCTTTTGTAGAGGCGGAAGGGGGTGTTCGCGACGTTCGCCCCGCTCTCGCCGAAGGTGACGAACGTGTCCGGCGGCCCCGGCATGACGTTCGTCCCGCGACGCAGCGGGTAGCCCTCGCGGGTGAGGTAGGTGCGCTTCTTCCGGACCTCCTCCGGCGGCGCCGAATCGGCCGTCGGCTCATCGGGGCGGGGGGCGAACGGCTTGTCGCGCCCCATGCCTTCCGGGCTGCCGCCGTTGTCGCTGAGGAACAGCACGAGCGTGTTCTCCGTCGCCCCGACTCGGTCCAACTCCGCCAGAAGCCGGCCGATGCCCTCATCCATCTGCGTGACCATCGCCGCGTGCGTCGCCAGACAGGCGGCCTCCCACTCCCGCTGATCCTGCGGAACCTGCGACCACGATCTCGGCAGCGGGGAGAGCGTCGTGGTGTCGGGCAACAACCCGGACGCCTGTTGACGGGCGAGGCGGCGCTCGCGGACGGCCTCGAATCCCTCGTCATAGATGCCGTCATAGCGGCCGATCCGTTCCGGCGAGGCGTGCAACGGCCAGTGCGGCGCCGTGAAGGCGACGTACAGCAGGAACGGATCGTCGCCGTGCTGCTGGGCATGATCGCCGACGAAACGGACGGCCTCGTCGGCGATGGCGTCGGTGTAGTGATAGCCGGAGCCGTCCGATGTGAACTGCGCGGGCCGCAGCGGGTCGGCGAAGGGGCTGATCGGCTGTTCGTCGCGGACCAGCGAGACCGGGTCGTAGTAATCCCCGCCGCCGCTGATCGTGCCGTAGAACCGATCGAACCCGCGAGCGATCGGCCAGTTGTCCTTCGGGCCCTGCGGGCCGGTGTGCGGAGAAACGTGCCACTTCCCGCTGAGGTAACTGCGATAGCCGACCGGCTTCACCAACTCCGACAGCGTCGGCCGGTCCTTCCGCAGGCTGCCGGCGTACCCGGGCGTGCCGCGGTCGGAGATCATCCAGCCCATCCCCGCGGCGTGGGAATAGTGCCCGGACAGCAGCGACGCCCGCGTCGGGCAGCAGCGCCCGGTGTTGTAGAACCGCGAAAACCGCAGGCCGTCCGCGGCGAGCGAATCGAGGTGCGGCGTGTGGATCTCCCCGCCGTAGCAACCGGCGTCGGAGAACCCCATATCGTCCGCCATGACGATCACGACGTTCGGCCGCGGCGGCTCTTCGCCGCTATCCAAAAAGGCGACCGAGGCGAGCAGCAGGGCGAGGGAGGAGCAAGTCATCAGGGCGTCGCGTTCCGGTACCAGTAAGTTTCGTAGGCCCGCGTTTTGAGATGCGGTCCGTAGTTCGGATCGCCCGGCTTCAGGCTCACGTTGTGGATCAGATGCAGGCGGGCCTCCTCGCCCCGGCCGCGCCACGCGCCGCGGCTGACGCGAACGAAGAGGTAGCCGCCGGACGCCGGGGCGCCGTACTGCTCCATCCCCTCGCCGTCGTTCGAGATGATCGATTCACGGCCCATCAGGTAATGCTGGACGATTTTGCCCGCCGGGTCGGTCGAGTCCGGATCGCCGGCGACACGTCCCGGGCGACTGTTCGTGTCGTCGATCGCGCCGCTGCTGAACTCGTGCACGCCGCTGGGGTGCTCGGCGTGGTACTGCCAGTGCCGGTCGCCGCACATCACGAGGAACTCGCCGCTGTCGAGCATCCCCTCTTCCTTCAGGAAGTCGAAGAACCGCTGTCGTTCGTGCCGGAATCCGCCGAAGTTCGTGTGGTTGTCGGTCTTCCGCTTGTCGTCCGGCCCGACCATCGGGGTGGGGGAGACCAAGACTTTGAACGTGGCGTCGCTGTCCTTCAGCGTTCGCGTGAGCCACCGATATTGCTCCTCGCCCCAGATCGTTTTATCGGGGCCGTCCTCCATCGCGTTCGGGCTGCGATAGTCGCGGCCTTCGACGAACCAGAGTTGCAGATCCTTGTTGCAGCGAACGGTGCGGTAGGTGGGCGTTTCCGCGTCGCCGGGCGGGACGACGGGCACCTGTTCGCGGAACGTTTCGATGGCCAACTCCGGCGAGGGTGCGTAGTCGCCGGTGTTGTCGGAGTCGTCCATGCGGAAGTCGTGATCGTCCTTCATGTGGAAGGCGGGCACGCTCGCCAGCAGGTCGCGGAACCGCGGCTGGATGAAGTTTTCGCGCCACTTGGCTCGCATCTCTTCAACCGTCTCTGCCCGGCCCTCCGTCGGCGTGTCGTAGTAGACGGTGTCCCCGGTGTAGACGACGAAGTGCGGGTTCGTCCTGCGGATCGCTTCGAGCATCGGGAACCCGAGTTTCCGCTGTTCCGGCGGCGCCGGCGGGGCGAGTTCCGTGTTGTTCTGCTCGAGGTGCTGCTTCCGATCGATCGCCTCGCTGCCGTGAAACTTCGCGTAGTTCAGCCCCGTGACGACCACGAACGACACCGGTTTGGTCGAATCGGCCGCCGGCAGCGTGCGGAAGCGGCCGACCGGGGATTCGATGCCGCAATAGGTGCGATAGACGAATTCGTACCGCGTGTCCGGTTTCAGACCGGTGAACGCTCGTCGCATGATCAGATCTCGCTCCGGATCGACCACGCCCGCCGGGAAATGCTGTCCAGCGCCTTCCGCGTCGGCCTCGCGCAGGATGAAGGCGCCGCCGGAGCTGCGCGAGACCGGCGGGTGACGGGCCTGCAGAATCGCGGTGTTTGCCGTGACCTCGCCGCTCATCGGTAGGGCGAACGTCTCCTCGGAGGGCGACGCCGGGGCGATCAGCGAACAGGTCAGCAGGGCGGCAAGCATGCCGTCGAGCGTACGAATCGATCCCCGGCGATGCGAACGCTCCGGGCGGTCCGGTTGCTTTCCCCGTGCCGGGGTACAGTCTCGCCCCCTGACTCAATTCCCGTACCGTCAATACGGTCTTTCTGTGACCCATGCTCCTTCTCCGCCGGACCGCTGGCGGCTACTCCGTTACTGCGCCTACGCCCTCGCCGCCGAGGGGGGCGTGCAGGCGCTGTATCAGGCGGTGATTGCCTACGGCCCGGGGATCGCGGTCGAAAACGGAGCCTTGGAACTGCTGCAGATCGCAGTCGCATTGGCGGGCGGGGCGGCGCTCGTCGCCGCTGGGGCGGTGACGCAGCGGGGACTCACGGCGATCGCGTTCTGCGCCGGGGCGCTGCTGTATGCGGCGGCCCGTGAGGCGGATCTCTGGTTTGAGCAGGTGGCCTTCGACGACGCCTATAAGTACCTCGCCGGGGTTCCGATTGCGGCGGCGGCGGCGGCGGTCGCGTGGCGGGACCGACGTCGCTGGGCGGAGTCGCTGGAGTGGACCGCCCATCCAGCCTCCGTCTTCTTTCTGTGCGGCGGGTTGCAGGTCGTCGTGGCGGCGGCCCTCTTCGACCGGTCGCGGTTGTGGGATTCGATTGAGAACTCGGTTCAGGCGGACAGGGTGAAGCGATTGGTCGAAGAATCGATTGAACTGTCCGGTTACCTCACGCTGGCTGCCGGCGCGTGCGAACTGCTGATCACCTGCCGCCGCGAAGCCGCCGCCGCCTCCCGCGCGGCTCGCCAGACCGACTCGGCGAGCCACGCAGCAGCCGATGACTCGCCCCCCGCCGCGGTCGCGGCGTGAAGGCCCGGCGCTACGGCAACTCGCGGAGTCGCAGGTTGCGGAACTCGATCGGCGAACCCTCCGCCTCCAAGCAGAGGAAGCCTTCCGCGGGCACGCACCCGGTCCCGCCGGAGACCTCTTTGCCGTTGACCCACAGGCGGACCTCGCCGTTGATCGCGCGAACGTAGTAATGATTCCACTCGCCGACGCCCTTGCTGCGGCGCTCTGAGGGAAAGCTGCGTGAGCCGTTCGGGGAGAGCGGCGGGAAGGGCGTCATCTTCGAGGAACCCACGGGGAAGACGTCGCCGTCGGTGCTGAACCAGTCGCCCGGCTTCTCGAAACGGCTCTCGTAGAACTCCGTATAGCCGTGATCGAGAATCTGCACTTCGATCCCGCCCCCGGGGAGTCGGCCCTTCGGCAGATCCGTCAGCTTCTCCTCTGGCACCCAGACGAACGTGCCGGAGTTGCCCGCGGCTTTGAGGTGCCGCCATTCCAGCGTGTACTCAAAGTTCTTGTACGGCTTCGTCGAGCGCATCACGCCCACCGGCTTGCCGGTGCAGTACAGACCGCTGTCCTTCCACTGCCACGTCTCGGGATCTCCGTTCACGTCGGCGAAGTCCTTCTCGCCCAGCGTCACCCACCCCGGACCGGTCCCGTCGATGAGGGCGGCGGGCGTCTCGGCGGGCTGCGCGGCGTCGGCCTCGACGGCCGGCGGCTGCGCGGGGAGCGGCAGCAGAAGGGTGCAGAGGACGGTTTGAAACATGGGCGTCTCCGGCGAATCGGGGAATGAAACGACCGACAGCATCACGGCTCACCGATGCGATTCCCATCCCGGCCGGGCTGGCGATGGGCGGGGGATCAAGTCGCTCGGCGATACCATTCACCGCCCCGCTCCCCGTCGATCAGTTTGCCCGCCCGTTCCCATGCCCCGCGACTACTCCCACGAAAGCCTCTCCCACGATCCGATCCACGGTTACATCCCCTTCACCAGCGGCGCCGGCTTGCCGGCGGGAGAAGTGGGCGAGGCCCAGATCATCGACCACCCCTGGGTCCAGCGGCTGCGGGCGATCCACCAGCTACAGACGGCCTGGTACGTTTTTCCCAGCGCCGAACATATGCGGTTCCAGCATGTCCTCGGGGCGATGCACCTCGCGGGGAAGGTGAGCGACGAGTGGTACGACAGCCTCGCCGCCTCCTGTCCGAACATGCCCAGCAAGCCGCTGGTGGTCACGCTCTGCCGGCTGGCGGCGCTCTTGCATGACGTGGGGCACGGGCCGTTCGGGCACTTCTTCGACGACCACTACCTCGATCAGTTCGGCCTGACGCACGAGCGCCTCGGCGCCCACATCATCGAGCATGAACTCGGCGACCTGCTCCGCGGCGTCCGCCGCAACCCCGGCGGGGTGATCGGTCCGCTGGAAGAGGTCGAACCCCGGCAGGTCGCCTATCTCATCTGTCGACCCCGAGCCGGCGAGCCGGACGATCAGCCGGATTGGCTTCGCAAACTGCGGAGTCTGTTCAGCGGGATCTACACGGTCGACAACATGGATTTCGTCCTGCGGGACGCCTACATGAGCGGCTACAACACGCGGGCGTTCGACCTCTCCCGACTCACGCATTACAGCTTCTTCACCCCCGCCGGGCTGACGATCCACGCCCGCGGCCTGCCGGCGCTGATCAACTTTATCGAGACTCGGGCGAACCTGTTTCGCACCGTCTATTTCCACCGCACCGTGCGGGCGTTCGATCTGGCGCTGGAGGAACTGTTCGCGGAAACGATGGCCCGGTTGTTCCCCGGCGACCCGCTGGAACACCTCGACGCCTACCGCAGACTGACGGAGCAGAGCTTCCTCGTCGACGTCTCCCGGCTGTCCCTCTCCGACGACGAGACCGACCGGGCGCTGGGCGAAAAGTGGGACGACATCCTCGCCCGGCGGTTCGGCTGGAAGATGGCCGCGGAACGCACGATCTCCTTCCACAGCGGCGTCGCCGAGCGCACTACGATCTACTCCGAGCCGGAGTTGATCGAAGCCCGCGTCCGCCGGCATCTGCCGAACGACTTGAAGGACCTGGAGCTCGCCGTCGACAGCGCCCGGCACTACCACCGGCCCAGCGCCGACCTGCCGGTCTCCGGCCTGAATTGGCTGCTCGACCCGGCGGCGGGCGGGCCCACGGAACTCAGCGACGACGAACTGTTCCGCAGCTTGCCGCTGGCCTTCGCGATCTTCCGCATCTACGCCCGCGACCATCAGCACGATCAAGCGATCAACACGGCGCTGGCGAAAGCGGTCGGCGGGGCGGGGGATACGAAGACGAATATGTGACGGGGAAACTCCAAGACCAAGAAATCAAGAACCAAAGACGGACGAGTCGTGAGCCAGACGTTCGACCTGGATGATCGCACTGAGCGGTTCGCACGGGAGGTGCGACAGTTGATTCGCAAACTGCCGCGAACGCTTTGTAATTCCGTCGACGCAAAGCAGCTGGTTCGATCTTCCGGCTCGGTCGGGGCAAACTACCTCGAAGCGAACGAAGCTTTGGGCGGCAAGGACTTTCGATACCGAATCAAAGTGAGCCGCAAGGAGGCGAAGGAGAGCGGCTATTGGCTTCGCCTGCTCGACTGCCGTGACATCGCTGTCCTCGCGGACGAACGGGACAGACTCGAAGACGAAGCCGGACAGCTCGTCCGTATCTTCACCGCCATCCTTCGGAACCACTCCGCAGATTGACCATATTTAGTTTTTGATTTCTTGGTCTTGGAGCTTTCGCAGTCTCAGACCCACTCCGGCTCCGGCTGGATCTCCTCCGCGACCGGGCTCCCTGCGTCTTTCCGACCGCTACCCTCGAAGCGGCTGATGACTTCGACCGTCATGTCCTGTTCGCACAGCAACTGGCAGGAAAGGCGGATTTGCGGATCGTCCAGCCCCTTCGCCTCGCGGACGGCTTTTTCCGCGGTCGTCATTTTGGAGGGCAGGCCGTCGGTGATGCGCACCCGGCAGGTCGTGCACTTCGCCACTCCGCCGCAGGCGTGCAATTGATCGGCACCGGCGTCTTCGGTGAGGGCGCGCACCAGCCGCTTGTCGGCCGGGACTTCGTAAGAACCTTGGTCTTTGACGGTCAGGGTGGGCATGCGGTGGACTCGATAGGAGGGGGATGAACGTGGATCGTTATCATGCGGTCGCCGCTGTCGATCGTCACCGGGGCGGCCCCGGTGTCGAGGCGGGGAAATCGTCGTACGATCCTCCTTCGTCAAACTTCCTCTATCGCTTGCGTCCATGTCGCTGCCGTCCGATCCCGCCGCCGCCGTGCGGGCCGTCGTCGATCCCGCCTTCGGTCGATCGCTGGGAGAATTGAACGCCGTCGGCGAGGTCGCGGTCGACGGCGACGCCGCGACGGTCACGCTGCACCCGCCCTGCGTCCTGCATCCGCTGCGGGAGCATATCGAGGAGAAGGTGGTCGCGGCCTTGGGCGGCGGGGAAGTGACGATCGAATGGAAGCCCCGCGTGATCGGCCGGAACGCCGGCGGTCGGCTGGGGCTGACGGCCAAGAACATCATCGCGGTCGGCAGCGGCAAGGGGGGCGTGGGGAAATCGACCGTCGCCGCGGGTCTGGCGATCGCGTTTGCGGAAGCCGGGGCGAAAGTCGGGCTGGTCGATGCCGACATCCACGGCCCGTCGCTGCCGCACCTGTTCGGCGTGTCGAAGAACGGCCCGCCGGAGATGACCGAACGCCGCGGCCCCGACGGCAAGACCGTCCCCCGGTTGGTCCCCGTCCCGGTCTCGCTGCCGGGCGGGCAGTCGCTAGGGCTGATGAGCGCCGCGTTCGTGATCCCCGAACGCACGGCGGCGGTGCTCCGCGGGCCGATGACGCAGAAGTACGTCCTCTCCTTCCTTCAGCAGGCGGAGTGGGGCGAACTGGATTACCTCGTGATCGACCTCCCGCCGGGCACGGGGGACGTCGCCCTGACGCTCGCCCAGAACGCCGCGCTCGGCGGGGCGGTGGTCGTGTGCACGCCGCAGAAGGTCGCCCTGCTGGACGCGGTGAAGGCGGTCTCGATGTACCGGCAATTGGAGATCCCCGTGCTGGGGATGGTGGAGAATATGTCCGGCGATCTGTTCGGCCGCGGCGGGGCGCGGACCGAGGCGGAATCGCTGGGCGTGCCGACGCTCGGCGAGATCCCGGCGGACGGCAAGGTGCGGGAACTGGGCGATGCGGGCACGTTCGCCGGCGTGCTGTCCGAGGGCGGCTCCGCGGCCGACCCGCTGCGGGTCGCCGCGGGCAAGACGGCGCTCGAATTAGCCCGCGGGGCGCTGGAGAAGGCCCGCACGCCTACATTGGAAGTGCTGTGAGGCCGTCGGCAGTTCGCCCGGGGAACCGCGGTTCCCGCGCCCGGGGCGAACCCCTAGGTTCCCGCGGTACTTTGCAGCCGAAGGACCGGCAGGCGCCCATGATCGCTCGTTGTTTCGCCGCCGCCCTCCTGTTGACCGTCAGCGGTCTGGACTCCGCCGAGGGTCAGGATCGGGCGACGCTGCGACCGCGGATGGACGCCGCCCGCAGTCTGCCGTCGCTGCCCGCCCACGCGGAACCGTTCGAGTTCACGCTGCCCCGCCCGCCGGCGGACCGGACCCGGGTCGCGGATCTCGCCGCCGGTCTGCACGACCCGCGGACGCGGAACGCCTGTCTCGCCGGACTGATGCGACTCGATCTGCCGACGCTGCGTCGCTCGGCCAGCGGGCTGCCGGCCGACCGTTTGAAACAACTCCTCGAAGACCCGGCGACCGGCGGCGACGCCGCGGACGCCTGCGGATTTCTGTTCGGACTGGCCGATGCGAAGGCCGGTCCGGGCGTGCTCTCCGGTGCGATTCTCGCGCGGGCGAAGCGAGGCGATGACGCGACCGGTTGCGTGATGGGCTTGCTGCTGTGCGGCGGCGAACCGGCGGTGGCCTGGCTCGAAAAGCTGTGCGTCCGGCCCCGCTGCCCGATCGGCTTCACGCTCTCCGCCCTCACCGCCGCGGACGTCGCCGCGCGGGATCGGGACTTCAATCTGAAGGCCGACCGGCTGGCCCGATTCGCGACCGCCCTGCTGGCCAGCGACGTCGCCGCGGAGGCCGCGATCGATCGGCTCGCCGGGTGGCGGGCGTGGGGGCAGGCGTCGGCGGTGCTGACCGCCGCCGCGTCGTCGGACGACCCGGACGCCCTCCGTCGCCGCTCGCTGCAACTCGCCGCCGCTCGTTTCGCTCTCGACTGCGCTGCGGATCCGAACGCCGGGACGCACGGTCGGATGTGCCGCGGGTGGCTGGCGGAAACGGCCGCGACTGACGCCGATTTGATCCACCGGGCCAAACGGATCGCGGGGCGATAGACTCGGGCGGTTCACGTCGCCTTCGAACCGCCGCTTTCTGCCTGATGCTTGATCCCGCTGCCGTCCGTGAAGAACTGTCCTCCGCCGGCCTGGACGGCTGGCTGCTGTACGACTTCCGGGGGGCGAACCCGCTCGCTCATCGGCTGCTGGGGCTGGACGAACGCCCCGATCAGAGCCGGCGTCTCTTCTACTACCTCCCCGCCGAGGGGGAGCCGCGGAAGCTGGTGCACCGCATCGAGCGAGGCAGTCTGGACCATCTGCCGGGCGAGAAGCACGTTTACCTCTCTCGGCAGGAGCTGAGCGCCGAACTGGCGACCGTTCTCGGCGGGGCGAAGACGGTGGCGATGGAGTACGTCCCCGGGGCCGGCAACCCGTACGTTTCGACAGTGGACGGCGGGACGATCGATCTCGTCCGCAACTGCGGCGTGGAGGTCGTCAGCAGCGGCGACCTGATCGGCCGATTCGAGTCGACGCTCTCCGAGCGGCAGCGGGCCGATCATTTGCGGGCCGCGGAGGTGGTCGAAGCCGCGTTCGCCTTCGCCACGTCGCTGATACACGAGGCGACCGCCAACGGGGGGACGATCGAGGAAACGGAGGTGCGCGACCGGCTGCTGGCGTTCTTTGAGCGGAAGGGCTGCATGTCCTACTCGCCGCCGATCGTCGCCCGCGGGCACCACGGCTCCGATTGCCACTATGAAACCGGCATCGGCGGCGACACCGCCCTGCGGCGTGGCGACTTCCTGCTGCTGGATATGTGGTGCAAGGTCGATCGGCCGGACGCCCCCTACGCGGACGTCACCCGCTGCTTCACCTTCGGCCGGGATCCGTCCGAGCGGGAAGCGAAGACCTTTGCCGTGGTGGTCGCGGCGCGCGACGCGGCGCTGAACTTGATTCGCGATCGATTCGCCGCCGGCGAGCCGGTTCAGGGCTGGGAAGCCGACCGGGCCAGTCGAGGCGTGATCGAGGCTGCGGGGCTGGGCGAATACTTCGTCCATCGCACCGGGCACAGCATGGGCATCGATACGACGCATGGCACCGGCACGCATCTGGACGACCTGGAGACGAGAGACGAACGGCTGTTCCTGCCGAACACCTGTTTCACCATCGAACCGGGCGTGTACGTCGACGGGGAGATCGGCTGCCGCAGCGAGATCGACGTGCTGATCGAGCCGGACGGATCGCTGCTGGTGACCGGCGAAGAGCCGCAGATACAGATCGAACGGGTGGGGTGAACGCCGGTGGGGTGACGAACCGCCCCGACGGCGATACGATCCCGCTCCGTCCGTCCATATCACCCCCGTACGTTCCAGCCGTCGCGTCGCCGTCCGACGCCCGCCCGGTTTTCGCCCCTATGGCCCGCAGCAACCGACTGAACCTTCGCAAGCTCCGTAAGAAGCGGGCACGCGTCAAAAAGCCGATGAAGTGCCGCTTCACCGGCGGCGGCGAAGTGCCGCGCCCGGTGTACGTGGACTACAAGGACGTGAAGCTGCTGAAGACCCTCGTCGATCGCGAAGGTCGGATCATGCCGCGTCGCCGGACCGGCACCTGCGCCCTGTACCAGCGGGCCGTTCGCGAAGCCGTGCTGCGGGCGCGGTTCATCGGCCTGATGCCCTACGTCCCGGAAGAGTAGGGCGGCTTGAGGCGAGCGGCGGGCGTCAGCCCGCTGAGTTCTCATAAATGTACGAGCGAAGCGGCAGGGGCCGGCACGCAGAGTGCCCCCTTAGCGCTTAGTAGGCAGCAGCCGGGAGGCACAGCGGGCTGACGCCCGCCGCTCGCCGTATTGGGAGTCACTCCGACTCGACGCCGCCCAGAGCGCCGATCTCGTCGCGCAGGCTGGCGGCTTTCTCGTACTCCTCCGCGGCGACGGCCTTCGCCAGATCCTTCCGCAGACGGATGAGCCGGAACTGCCTGCTCGATTCGCCCCCCGCGGCGCCCGCGGGGACTTTGCCGACGTGCCGCGTGGCGTCGTGGATGTTCTCGACCAGCGGAACGAGTTGCTCCCGAAACGCCTCGTAATCCCCGGGGCAGCCGAAGCGGCCCTTCTCGCGGAACTCGTGGAAGCTGATGCCGCAGTGCGGGCAGCGTTTGCCAGCTCCGCGTTTGACGGCGGCCGCCTCCGAAATCTCCTGCATCGCCTGCACCGCTTTGAGCGTGTCCGCGGCGAGGTCGTCGGGCAGATCGGCCGCGGGAGTTTCTTCCGCCTTCATGTAGGCATGGAAGTGCTCTTCGCAGAAGTGGATCTCGGTCGGCACGTCGTCTTCGATCTCCGTGACGTGGAAGACCGCAGGCTTCGCACAGCTTTGGCACTTCTTCATCAAGGGCGCTGTTTCATCAAGTGGCGTTCGAGCGACAGGCCGTCGAGCGACGGGGGGCCGTCGCGCCCGAAGGGACGTTCGGGGGATTGTAGCAGAGGGCGCCGGGCGGTCCCCGGGAGTGGGGCGAGTCGATCTGTCCCGGCTGGACGGATCAATCGGAACCGGGGCAAGCGAAGGCGGGGCGCCAGCCGATAGGAAGAGTCGGGGACGGCTCCCCGACGACGGCCCATGGACGGGACCGCGATCCACTTACCGCACGGACTGAGCGTGATCCCGCCCCGCCCGACGCCTTCCCGTCCCGCCGCAACCGACTCGCGCCGCAACCGTTTGCGTGCGGTGCGGCGGACTGCTCTCGGAGGGATTCTCGCCGTCGCGGGACTGGCCGCAACGGGCGTCGATGCGCTGGCCGACACGCCCGCCCGGTCCCCGCTGGTCGCCCCGCGACCGGTCGTTCGGGTGACGATCAGCAGTCCGGTCCCCCATCCGCTCGCCGTCGAGCGCCGCATGGGCGACTTCCTCGAACCGGCCCGCGATGCGTCCGCGAAGCCGGACAACCTCGGCGCCCCGGAAGCGCTCCTGAGCCTCGTCGGCCGGACCGGCCCCGCCCTCGCCAGTCCGCAGCGCGTCGATCCCGCGACCGCGGACAATCCCACCGCCGTCGTCGAGCCGACCCGCTTGGCGGACCCCGGCCGCGTCTCGGTGCGTCGGATCGAACTGGCGCCGCCGGTGGAGCGTTCCGAAGTCGTCCCCGGTCCGGCCGGCGAGGAGGCGAGGATCGTCCTCGGCGACGCCCCGACGGACTCCCTCGGCGCTCGGCGGATCGCCGGCGAACTCAAGGCCGTGCCGTCGACCGCGGTCGACGCTGCGGACGTGATTGACGGCCCCGCCGTGCCGGGCGACCCGCTCGCGATGGACGTCCCGGAGCAGGAACTGGTCGTCAAACCGGTGGATCCGCTGGCGACGGCCTGTGACGAAGCGATTCGGATCGCCTCCGCCCGCCTGCTGACCGGCGAGAGCCGCAACGCCCGCAGTAACTCGCCCTGGCAGATCGGCCACGGGCTGATGGCGCTGCGTGAAGACTACGTGTTGATCGCCGACGGCCGGCAGGTGCGGGCGCTGGACTGGATCGCGTCCGGTCCGAAGTTCAAGAACGAGCCGTGGTTCGTGCGGGGCCGCTTCGGTCCGAAGGCGCACGAATACAGCGGCACGATGTACGACTTCGAAGGGCACCCGAACCAGATCCTGGCCTTCTTGGCGATGAGCGATCTGCCGCAGGATTTCGTGCTTCGCGACGGCGACGGCCGCCCCTTCACGATCGCGGAGTGGATCGAAACGGCCAAGCGCGAGGTCCGCATCAACCGCACGGAAGAGGTCACGTGGACGCTGTGGGCGTTCAGCGTGTACCTCGACAGCGACGCCCAATGGGTCAACGCCCGCCGTGAAGGCTGGAGCATGTCGCGGCTCGTCGAGGAAGAGTTGAAAAGCGACCCGACGAAGCACGCCTGCGGCGGCACGCACGGGTTGTACGCCCTCGCCAGCGCCCGGAACGCTCGCTTGCAGGAGGGGAACCGCCTGCGGGGGCAATGGCTGCTGGCGCATGAGAAAGTCAGCCGCTACACCGCGTTGGCGCGCAGCCTGCAAAACCCGGACGGTTCTTTCAGCGACAAGTATTTTCAGGGGCGGTCGCACCAGCGGGATCTCGTCACGCGGATCGGGTCCAGCGGCCACACGCTCGAGTTCCTGATGATGGCCCTTCCGCAGAGCGAACTGGACAGCGCCTGGGTGCGGGCCGGCGTCGGCCGCGTCGCGACCGATCTGCTGGCCGGCCGCAACGCGGAGGTCGGCGGCAAAGCGGTCGGCGGGATGTACCACGCGGTGCATGCCTTGAAGCTCTACCGCGAACGGACCGGCGAGGACTTCACCCCCGTGCGGTTGCAGACCGCCGAGGGCCCGCGTCGGGTGATCCGGTAACGCGGAGCGGCGTCGCTGCGATGGGGGCTTCGACGGCTTCACCCCCATGGCGGCGGTATGAGCGGGCCGGTTGCGGGGCTAGAATCCCCGTCCCCTACCGCGTGCCCGCCTCGCCGATGCTGTCTCCCGCCGTCGTCCCCCCGCCCGCTGGTCGCAGCGATTCCGTTTCGACGACGGCGTCCCCGGCCGGCGCTCCGGCGTCTCTCCCGTTGGGCAAACCCGCGGGCGAACCGGCGGGAGACGCTCTACCGGATGTGGCCGTCTCCACTGCCCCCGGGGTGTACGGTCGGTTGGACCGGGTCGGGATGGACGGCGTGCAAGCGGTCGCCGCCGTCACGGTCGACGGTCGCCCGGCTCTGCTGCCGGCGGTGTGCGATCTCGCGGTGAGCCTCGACGATCCGGGGAGCCGCGGCATCCATATGTCCCGGCTCTATCTCCGGGCGCAGGAGGCGTTGGAGGAAGGACTGACGCCGGCACGCTTGGGCAAGCTCGTCCAGGAGATGTGCGAGTCGCACGGCGAGATCAGCGAGGGCGCCTTCTGCGACGTGTCGCTGACGTTGCCCGTGCGGCAGCCGTCGTTGGTCTCCGGCGAGTCCGGGTGGCGCCACTATCCCGTTCGCTGCGGCGCCGCGTTCACCCCGGACGGCGTGTCGCTGACCGCGTCGGTGCAGATCGAATACTCCAGCACCTGCCCCTGCAGTGCCGCCCTCTCCCGCGATCTGACCGACGCGGCCTTCCGCGAAGCGTTCGGGGCGGCGGACACGGTCTCCGCGGACGATGTCCGAACCTGGCTGTCCAAGGGCGGATCGATCGCCGGTCATCCGCACAGCCAGCGGAGCAAGGCGGACGTGACCGTGACCTTGGACGCAGAGACCGCGAGCTTCGGCTGGCTGGATCTGGTCGAAACCGCGGAGGCGGCGCTCGGCACGGCGACGCAGGGCGCGGTCAAACGGGCCGACGAACGGGAGTTTGCGCGGCTCAACGCGGACAATCCGATGTTCTGCGAGGACGCTGCCCGCCGGCTCGCCCCCGCGATTGCGTCGGTGGCCGGCGTGCGGAACTACGCGATTACCGTGCGGCACCTCGAAAGTCTGCACCCGCACGACGCCGTCGCGACCGTGAGCGGCGAGGTCGAAGCGTGTGGCGCCGCGTAAGCGAGCCGCCGCCGGCGAGGCTTCACGACCGGGCCGTTACTGCTCGGTCTGACTGCGGCCGCGGAGCTGATCGGCTCGGATCAGCACGTCCTCGGTCGGGGCGATCACCTTCGGCTTTAACGTCCGCATCACGAGCCGGCGGTCTTCGACCTGCCTCGGCAGGAAGTTGTCCGCGATGAACTCCTGCGGCGGGAGTTGCCACCAGGGCGCCTCCACGGGCAGCAGAAAACTCTCCTGCTCAAATCCGTCTTTGATCAGCGTGATCCGACGCGTGGCGTAGTAATCGTAGCTGATCGAAGCGGGGGTGTAGCCGATCTGCTCCCCGTCGACCTCCACCAGCGCCCCGCGGGGTTGGCTATCGATCGTCAGTCGACGATGCGTCGATTGACAACCCGTGCCCAGCAGCAAGATCGCGACCGCAATCAGCGGCAACCGTCCCCAGCGAAGCGGAGGGGCGTCGGCGCAGCATGCGTGCGGCATGCCGGGGGCGCGGCGGCGGGGCGGGGCGGAGGCCATCGCCGCGGGGTTTAGTCGCCGGCCGGGGACGGTGGGAAGGGCGGTTTCACGGGCGGGACGCGTCGGTCCCCGTGATGGCGGCGGGGGAGCGGAACTCCTACAGTTTTGCGGTCCCGTTTCGCGTCGTTCCGTCGTCTCCGGATCTGTTTTGCTGTTCGCGCAACCGCTCCGCTACGCCGTTCGGACGGACGTCGGGCTACGGCGGCAGAACAACGAAGATGCCTCCGCGGTGCGTCTCGCCGGGACGCAGGAAGCCTTCGAGGACCACGGGCATCTCCTGCTGGTCGCCGACGGCATGGGCGGGCACGCGGTCGGCGAACTGGCCAGCGGCATCGCCTCGGAGGTCGTGCCGCAGGACTACCTCCGCGACACCACCGGCGGAGATCCCGCCGATCGACTCGCCGCCGCGGTGGTCCGGGCGAACGCGGCCATCTACGCCAAGGGGGAGAGCACGCCGGATTTCGCCCGCATGGGCACGACCTGCACCGCATTGGCCCTCACCCCGCAGGGCGCCGCGATTGCCCATGTCGGCGATAGCCGTTGCTACCGCATCCGCGGCCAGCGCTGCGACCAGCTGACGTTCGATCACAGTTTGCAGTGGGAGTTGATCCGTCAGGGGATGGACCCGGAGACGGTGATGTTGAACGAACCCCGCAACGTGATCACCCGGTCGCTCGGGCCGAGTCCCGATGTCGCCGTGGATATCGAAGGACCGTTCGCCGTCCTGCCGGGAGACGTGTACGTCCTGTGCAGCGACGGACTGACGGGCCATGTGCACGACCATGAAATCGGCGCGATCGCCGGCGGTTTGCCGCCGGAGGAAGCCGCCAAAATGCTGGTGAATCTGGCGAATCTCCGTGGCGGTTCCGACAACACGACCGTCGTGGTGGCGAAAGTCGGGGAGGTGCCGGAGGGGCTGTCGCATAAAACGCCCGGCGATCCGACCCGCCCGATCAATCCCTGGTTGCTTGCGGCGGCCTGGGCGTTGGCCGCGGTGCTGGTGACCGGATTCGCTCTGCTGCTGTTCGGCCACTACCTGGAGGGCACGCTGGTCACCGCGGCCGGCGGGGCGTTGTTGGCGGCGGCGGGATTCCGCATCTGGCAGCGGTGGTATCGCGGTCCGAAGGAGCGGCCGCTTCATACTTCCGGCAGCGAGACGGCGATGTGGCGGGCCTATCGCAGTGCCCCGGCGGTGGTGGATCGGGCGATCGTCGCCGAGGCCGGTCAACTGGCCGCACAACTCCAGCGAACCGCGATCGAGGAGGGATGGGGAATCGATCCGAAACGCGTGGAGAAGCACCGCTCCCGGGCGGCCACGGCCGCCGCTTCGGCGGACCTGCGCGGTTCGTTTCTGCATCTCTGCCGGATGATCGACGTGCAGATGAAGGGGCTGATCCAGACGCGCCGCCCCTCGTCGGACCGGCCCGCCGCCGCCCGCGCGAAACCCAAGGCGACTCCCCCGCCATCCCCTCCTTCGCCGCCGCCCGATCTTGCCCAAAGCCCCGCCGCGAAGCCGGAATGACTCGCGTCAGCGGTGAACCGGGCCGGTCGCGGAGGTGATCAGGCCGGTTCGTTGCTTCGGATGCGAAACTTCCGGTAGGTGCGTCGGCCGAGGGTTGGTAACGTGCGGGCCGACCCTCGTGGTCGGCCGTCCGGGGCGATCTTCGCACCCCGTTTTCCGCTCATAGGCCAGGAGGCGCCGCCCGTGTTTTTCGCTCGAAGCCTACGGGTGCGACTGTACGGCGGGGTGGTCCTCGCCGCCGCGATGATGGTCGTGCTCAGCGGAGCGGCACTGATCACGCTGAACGAAAGCGACCGGGCCACCCAAGAGATCGACGCTCGCCTGACGACCCTCCCCAATCGGGCTTCGCTGGAGCAGGCCGTCGACAATCTTCAGTTCCATACGCTGCCGCAGTCCGCTTTGCCGGATCGGATTCTCGCGGAAGGGTTACAACGCGAGGTGCTGGGGCTAGTCGCCGCCGCGGAACAGGCGCGAGTGGAGATGATCCGCAACTACGACGCCGCCCCCGTCGGCAGTCTTCAACAGCGTCAATGGGTGGTCGACGGGCCGCGGCTGGGGAGGATCGGCGCCGGGTTTCAGTCGATGTCCGGTTTGGCCGCCCAACTCATCCCCGCGGAAGGGGCGGAATTCGACCCCGCCCGTGCCGGCGCCTTGCGAACGGAGTTGTTCCGCCTTGCCGTCTCCATCAAAGAAGACCTGCACCATTTGCCGAACCCGCAGACGAATCTGCACCGGGGATTCTCGCAGTACCGCCGCCATCATCGGCGACTGCTCTACTGGGTGCTGGGCCTGACGACGCTGGTGCTCAGCGGCTCCGCGTGGCTGGTGTATTACGGCTACCGTCGGCTGGGGATTCCGCTCCGCGATCTGCACCGCAGCGCCCGCCAGATCGCCGGGGGGGACGTCTCTCATCGGGTCAAGCAGTGGTACAACGACGAGGTCGGCGAGCTCGCCGGGGCGGTGAACCACATGGCCGATCGGTTCAGCGAGATGAATCAGGAACTGGACCGCCGGGTCCGCGAGCAGTCCCGGCAACTCGTTCGCAGCGAACGGCTGGCCGGCGTCGGCACGCTGTCCGCGGGCTTGGCCCACGAGATCAACAACCCGTTGTCCGCGATCGGGATGGCTGCCCAAAGCCTGACCGCCCGCGCGGACGCATTGCTCGTCGGCTGCACGCCTCAGGAGCGGACCCTCGCGGAGCGCTATCTGGAGATGATCGCCCGGGAAACCGCTCGGTGCAGCGACATCACCCGCAAGCTGCTGACATTCGCCAAGGGCAACGGCGGGGTGAAAGAACCGACGGACGTCCGCACCCTCGCGGAGGAGGTGCTGGAAATGGTGCGTCCGATGAGCAAGTACGCCGACCGTCGCGTCGAGTTCGACCCCGGCCCGGCCGGCTGCGTCGTCACCGGCGGTCCTGAAGATCGAGCCGGCGGAGCGATCGCCAGCGTCAACGGGCCGGAGATCAAGCAGGTGTTGCTGAATCTGACCTTGAACGCCCTCGAAGCGACCCCGGACGGCGGCACGGTCACGCTCGCCGTTCGCCCGACCGCCGATGCGATCGAAGTGACCGTCGAGGACACCGGCTGCGGCATGACGGAGGAAGTCCGCGATCACCTGTTCGAGCCGTTCTTCACCCGCCGCGGCGACGGCACCGGCACGGGACTGGGGCTGTCGATGACGCATCGCATCGTGACCGACCACGGCGGCACGATCGAAGCCGAAAGCGACGGCGAAGGACTCGGCAGTCAGTTCTGCGTACGGCTTCCGCGGCACGCCGCGGAGCCGCAGCGGGCGTTGCGGAAAGCGGCGTGAAGCTGCTCCTTCCGATCAGGGCATTGCCGGCCTAACATTAATCGACTGTTCTCCTTCCGGCGAATCGATGTCCACCGCTGCCCCGTTCGCTCCGCCCCGGCAAACGCTGCGACGGCTCACGCCGCCCCTTGTGCTGACCGGCGTGTCGTGGGACGCCTATTGCGAGATGCGTGACGACGACGGAAACGCACGGCTACGGCTGACGTACGATTCGAAGTCCCGCCGTTTGGAGGTCGGAATGCCAGGCAAACGGCATGATTCCGTGGCTGAACTGCTGAGCTATTTCGTTGCCGGGTACGGCCGTGTCCGTCGTACGGCAATCACTCCGGTGGGGTCGACGACTTGGCGAAAGCAGACTGTCGGCGGAGCGGAGGCAGACAAGGCGTTTCACGTCGCTCGATCGAACGTCGATCTCGGACTTGACCGCAACGTTCCCGACCTCGACGGCGGCGACGTCCCGCCGGATCTCGTGGTCGAGGTCGACGTGACCAGCCCCGGCGTGTCCAAACTGCCGATTTACGCGGGGATCGGCGTGCCGGAGGTTTGGGTCTGGGAGAACGACGCGATCGCCGTGCATCGCTTGGTTGAGGGCAAATACGAGAGGATCGATCGCAGCGTCGAACTGTCCGGATTCCCGATCGAGTTCGCCGCGGAACTGATTGCGACGCGTGCCGACGCGGCGACCTTCGAACTGGAAGAGGCGTTCGCGGAACGTCTGCGTGCCGCCGGCTGAACGCGGTCCGCGGCGAGGCTTTCGGACAGCCCCGCTTCCCGAGTTCGGCCGACTTCTCCTACACTGACGCTCGCCCCGTCGCGGGACGGCGGCGCCGTCGTTCCCACCTGATCAATCTCCATGCGTCGTCGCGTCGTCATCACCGGTCTCGGAGCCGTCACGCCGGTCGGCAACGACGTGAAATCCGTCTGGGCGGCCGTTCGCGAGGGGCGGAGCGGCATCGGGCCGATCACTCGATTCGACGCCTCAAAGTTCCCCACGACCTTCGCCGCGGAGGTGAAGGACTACGATTTCGACGCCCAAGTCGACGACCCGAAGCCGTTCTCGCAGGCCGGGCCGAACATTCGCTTCGCCGTCGGCGCGGCGAAGCAGGCCGTCGGCCAGAGCGGCCTGCTGGACGATCCCGCCCACGCCCCGGACCCCACTCGCTTCGGCATCTACCTCGGCGCCGGGGAGGGGCAGCAGAACTTCCCCACCTTCATGCAGATGGTCGCGGAGGCGCAGGCCAGCGGCGATCTCGACCTGGCGAAGTTCACCGAACTCGGCTTGGAACGGCTCGACGCGAAGTTCGAGTTGGAGCAGGAGCCGAACATGCCGGCGGCTCACCTGTCGGCGCTGTTCGACGCTCAGGGGCCGAACCTGAACTGCCTGACCGCCTGCGCCGCGAGCAGCCAGGCGATCGGCGAAGCGACGGAGATTATCCGCCGCGGCGACGCCGACGTGATGCTCTCCGGCGGCGCCCACAGCATGATCCACCCGTTCGGGCTGACGGGCTTCAACCTGCTGACCAGCCTGTCCACCCGCAACGATGATCCGCAGGCGGCCAGCCGGCCGTTCGACGCGGACCGCGACGGGTTCGTCCTCGGCGAGGGAGCGGGGATGGTCGTGCTTGAGGAACTCTCCCGGGCGAAGGCCCGCGGGGCGGAAATCCTCGGCGAGGTGCTGGGGTACGGCTCCTCCGCGGACGCCTACCGCATCACCGACATTCACCCGGAGGGCCGGGGCGCGGTCGCGTGCATCAGCGGCGCGATGCAGGATGCGGGCGTCGGCCCGGATCAGCTGGATTACGTCAACGCCCACGGCACCAGCACGCTCGTTAACGACCGCACGGAGACCGCCGCCATCAAACAGGCGCTCGGGGAACACGCCTCGAAGACGCCCGTCAGTTCGACGAAGAGCATGATGGGGCACCTGATCGCCGCGGCCGGCAGCGTGGAAGCGATCCTGTGCCTGCTGGCAATCCGCGACGGCGTGCTCCCGCCGACGATCAACTACACCACGCCCGATCCGCAGTGCGATCTGGACTACATCCCCAACGCCGCCCGGGACGCCAAGGTCGAGCGGGCATTGTCGAACAGCTTCGGGTTCGGCGGGCAGAACGTCTCCCTGATCCTGGGACGCTTCACCGGCTAGGGTCGAAGGGGCGGGCATCCCTGCGGTTTCGGCAAGTTGGGCGGGGCGGCGGCATCGCGGTCCGCGTGCCTCCCATGACGGGAAAATTGCCAGTCGCGAGGAATCGTTCCATTCATTCCCCTTCGACGGCTGCCACAATCGGCCTCGGCGCCTAGGATGGGGCACCCGCGGCGGCGGGCGCTCCTCTCCGCGGCACCCGGACCGGCTCGTGATTCTCGTCCCGCTGGCGTTCTCCGGATGGCCCGCGGGCGGCGTGCCCTCTCAGATCCCGTTCTGGGATGCGGAACTCTGGCATGGCTGGACCATCTGGATTGTGGTCGGCGTCGGGCTGTTGTTGGCCCTGCTGGTCGTCGATCTGCTGATTCGCCGCGCCGCGGTGCAGTTCGCCCTCCCGTTTTTTGAACGGGAGCCGCCGTTCAATCTCGTCCCCGCCGCTCCGAACGACGACGCGACGCTCGCGCGGGTTCGGGTCGAGGGCGTGACGAACGACCGAGGCGAGCCGTTGTCGCTGTCGGTCGCGGTGACCCCGGCGCACGGGCCGCCTCGCGGCGTCATCGTGTTCTGCTCGGAGACCGGCGGCTCAAAGTGGTTTTGGCAGCGTTACGCGGCGGCGTTGCCGCCGGCCGGCTTCACGATCGTGTCGTTCGAACACCGTGGGATGTTCGACAGCGACTGCGATCCGAACCATTCCCCCGGCCACTGGCCTACCGAGTCGGAAGTCGCCGACGCCTTGGCCGTCACGAGGACGGCGTTGGACGATCCCGCAGAACTGGGGCTGCCGAGCGGGTTGCCGGTGGGGCTCTTCGGCGTCAGCCGCGGCGCCTGCGTGGCGTTGGCGGCGGCGGCGCGGGAGCCGCGGGTGGTCGCCGTCGCCGCGGACGGCGGATTCGTCACCGATAGCGTCGTCACGGAGTTCGGGCGGAAGTGGGCGATGCTGGCGGTGCCCAAGTGGTTCGTGCCGCTGATCCCCACGTGGCACCTTCGCCAATCGATGTGGTTTATGCGGAAGGCGGCGGACCGCAAAAAGGGCGTCCGCCACCTCGCTTTGCAGCATGATTTGAAGGGACTGCGGGACCGGCCGGTCTGGCTCGTCAGCGGGGCCCGGGACAGCTACGTCACGCCGGATCAGGCCCGCGGTCTGGCCGCCGCCGTCCGCGGAACGGCCTGGCTCGTGCCGAAGGCCAAACACAACCAGAGCCGCGATCTCGCGGAAGCGGAATACGACGAACGTCTGTCGTCGTTCTTCCTGGCGGCGTTCGATCGCTTCAGCTGAGCGAACCGCCTCGGCCTGCCGATGCGGCGGGGGAGGCACATTTCGGCTACGACGAGTCGCTCGTCGTAAACCTCTGTCCGCGAGATGATTGCGAGTTATTAGCGGGGTTCTTGTTGCGGATGGTACAGGACGTGCAGGCGAATCGGTCTCCCGCCCTCCGATTGTAAGGTGCACCGCATGTCCGCTTCGAACCCGCCGCCCCGGCCGGCCGGGGTCGTGAGCCTTGGAGACCTCCCGGCGCCCGGTCGCGCGACGTTGGATGAGGCTCCGCCCTGCGAAGTGCTTGTCGAGCCGCCCTTCCGCGTGCTGGTTGCCGAGGACAACGACGCCCTCCGTGAAGTCGTTCTCGCCGTATTGGAACGCTTCGTCGGGGTCTTGGAACTGCTCGAAGCGAGCCACGGCGGAGAAGCGGTCCGCATCATCCGCGGCGAGCGCGTCGACGTGGCGGTGCTCGACTTTCAGATGCCGCAAAGCAACGGCCTGGAAGCGTTTGCAGAACTGCGAGCGGTGAACCCCGCGGCGCCGGGCATCCTGATCTCCGCGGAGGCGGACGATGCGATGCGTCGCGACGCGGCGGCGCTGACGGTCCACCGGGTGTTGGCCAAGCCGGTCGCTCGACGCGATTTGCTGGCGGCGTTGGATTCCGCCCTTCGCACCGCTTATCAAGCCGCCTTGCCGGCAGCGGCTTAAGTCGCGTTCCCAACCAAAACAGCCCGCGTCCCTAAGGGACGCGGGCTGTTTTGACATCGTGTCGAGGGCCGTTTCCTCGAGATCAGAACTGCCTGGCTCGGGAAGCCTGCTCGGACCAGCCGAGCGCCGCGGCGCGGGCGGGGACGCTCGGCGCCATCGAAGTCTGGTCGAGTTCGTTCGGCGCCGGCGCGGACACCGGGGGGGCGTTGTCCGTGTCCTCGGTGAAGTTGTCGCTGGGGATCGGACGCAGCGTCGAGGTATCGCTCGGCATCTGCGTGGGGTTCAGATACTCGATGTTGGGCACGCCGGTGTGCGGCATCGGCATGCCGACCGGAGGGAGGCCGGACGCGTCCCCGTACATCGAACCGCCGTAGTTCATCGAATCGCCTGCTTCAGCGCCGTAGTACGTGCTCGAGGAATCGCTCGAGTAGATGTCGCCGGGGGCGAAGCGGGGAGCGAAGTCCGGGGCGCCGCAGTCCGGTTCCGGCATGACGGTCCGCACCGGGCGGGGAACGTAGGTCGTGGCACAGTACGGCACGATCTTCTCGCAGCGTTCCGCGACCTGTTTGGTGTAGGTGTAGGGGATGCGGCGAACGCGGCTCCGGCGGACGTAGTCGGTGGTGGTGTACTCCTCGGTCACCAGCTTCGGCACCCAGATTCGCTTCCAGCAGCCGCGATCCACGGTGCGGCACTCGGTTTTGCACACCGGTTCGACGTACTCCTCACGGCAGTTCCGGTAGGCGACGCACTCGACTTCCTTCCAGGTGACGCATTCACGCCGGGCGTATTTGGTGACGCGACGGGGCACCAGTTCCGTCTCGCAGACCGGCGGGGCGGCACAGGTCCGCGGCGCCACGCAACTCGGGGGAGGCGTCGGAGCGGCACAGATCGGAGCGGGCGCCGCACAGATCGGGGCCGGGGCGGCACAGATCGGGGCCGCACAGGCGGGCGGTTGGAATGTGGCGCGGGGC
>NZ_WTPX01000004.1 GCF_013036045.1 Alienimonas chondri | reverse complement strand
CACATCGCCATCACCGCCCCCCGCCCCCTTCAGGGAGAGCTCCGCCGCCGCGACCAGCAACGGGGCGATGCGTCCCCCGCGACGGCGGAGCTCTCCCTGAAGGGGGCGGGGGGCGGTGATGGCGATGTGTGCGGACACCCGGGCGGCCTCTTGCCGATGGGTTACGGTGGATGAACCCGGCGGCTGGGCGGGAGCGACCGGCTGTCGAAACGACAATCGCCATGCCGGGCGATTGTGGAACTGACAACGGCGGACCCCGCGGCGGCGGGCGGAACGGCGTCGGCGTCATGCGTTCGCGGTTCAAATCACCACCAAGCGAACGGCGTGCCGTTCCGGGGGCGAGAGCCGAAAAATCGGGATCCATCCAAGAATGCCGGCCAATGTGCCGCGGCGGCGGTCCGGCCGGGCGCCCCTCGGTGCCGGCGATGGATACAATCCCCCGTCGAATACGATTGCTGCCCGCCTCCGCCCTCGCCCCGCCCGCGGAGCGCGAGGTTCCCGCCCCAATTCGCTCACCCGCTCCCGCCGTGCCGTCGCGGTTCGTCCCCCCGCTGTCCCTCGTCGCCTTCCTCGGAACCGTGCTGACGGCGACGCTGTCGGCCGGCTGCGGCGGAGATGACGACCCGATCGCGGTCTACACCGTGCCGACGGTCGAACCCGGTTCGCCCGCCGCGGCGCCCGTCACGCCGCCCTTCGCGGGGGGCGCCCCGCCCTTCGCCGGCGGGATGACCGGCGTGCAAACCCCGGACGAACCGCAGCGGTTGCTCGGGGCGATTTATGCGGGGCAGGTGAAGGACGGCGCTCTCTGGTACTTCAAACTCAGCGGGCCCGTCGCCGACGTCGCGGCGGCGGAAGAGGGCTTCCGGGCTTGGCTCACTTCGGCGTCGTTTGACGGGGCCGAACCGACATGGACTGTCCCCGACGGTTGGACCGAGCGCCCCGGCAGCGGCATGCGGACGGCGACGCTGATTGCCCCGGGCGGCGCCGAAGCGACGCTGATTCAACTGGGCGTCAGCGGCGATTTGGAGGAGCGGATCGACGCCGACCTCGAGCGCTGGCGCGGCCAGGTCGGCGCGACCGGCGAAGCGGGCGACGTCGAGGAGGTGCCTCTCTCCGGGGACGGAACGGCTCTGCTGCTGGATGTTTCCACGCCGCCGCAGTCTGCACAGGCCGGGGCCAACACCGGGGCCGGGATGGGCGGGGGCGAGGCGCCGGCCGGTCCGGTCGCGAGTGCGGTGCCCTTCGAGTACGACCTGCCGGAGGGCTGGCTCGTGGCGCCCACGCCGGCGATGTCGCGGATGGCGATCGCGACCGGCACGGAGGATGACGCCGCCCTGGTGACGATCACGCGGTTCCCCGCGGGGGCGATGACGATCGAGCAGGTCGCCGGTATCTGGCGGGGACAGGCGAAGACCGCCGCCTGGGAGCCGGCCGACGATGCGGCGCCGATCGACGTCGGCGGGGCGGACGCGGTTCGCGTCGAACTGCCCCCCGAAGAGGCCGGCGGGCCGACGGTGCTGGGGGCGGCGCTGACCCGCGGCGAGGCGTTGTGGCTGTTCAAACTGACCGGCGACGAACCCGCCGTCGCCGCCGAGACGCCGGCTTTCGAGACGTTCCTTGCCGGCCTCCGCTTCCCCGAAGCGACCGCCGATTCTTCCGCTGAAACTTCCCCGGACTCCTCCCCCAAGGCGAACGACGATGAGTGACGGTTCCCCCGCCGCCGATCCGTTCGCCGACGAGGCCGTCCCGGCGCGCAGCGAATCCGCCGCCCAGCCTCGGACGAACGAGTCCCGCACGAACGAGTCCGGGTCGGTCGTGACCGACGTCTTGAACGTGCTGGCCTCGCTGAAGATCACCGTCACGCTGCTGGCGCTGAGCCTGTTCCTCGTGCTGGCGGGGACGCTGGCGCAGGTCAATCACGACATTTGGGAGGTGGTGCACAACTACTTCCGCTGCTGGGTCGCCTATATCCCGCTGGCGGATCTCGTGCCGACCTCCTGGTTCCCGCCGGGAACTCGATTCGGCAATCTGGCGAACCTGCCGGGCGGCTTCATCTTCCCCGGCGGTTGGACGCTGGGGCTGGCGCTGGGGATCAATCAGCTCGCCTCGATGCTGACCAAGTTCAAGGTGAAGGCCCGGGGCACGCGGTTGTGGATCGGGTTGGCGGTCACCGCGATGGGCGTGGCGGTCACCTGGGCCGTGGTGCTGTCCGGCATGGGCGGCGAAACCGGCCAGGGCGAGCCGGCCGTAAGCTACGAGACGCTGTGGCGGATTTTGCAGGCGTGCGTCGCCGTGGTCAGCATCGGCCTGAGCGTCTGGACGCTGCGTGTGCTGACCGACCCGGTGAAACGCAAACAGCCGGCGACCGTACTGATCGCCGGCGGCGCCGCGATCGGGCTGGGGCTGGCGGTCTGGTCGCTGTTCGTGGGGACGGTCTCGGACAGCAGCGGACGCATCCTGTGGCAACTCATCAAGGCGTCGTTCGCCGCGGCGGTGCTGCTGGGCGGGCTGCTGCCGATCTTCGGTCGGCAGGGCGGCACGTTCCTGCTGCACTGCGGCTTGTTATTGCTGCTGGCCAGCGAGTTCCACACCGGCACCTTCGCGCGGGAGGGCGTCATCTCCCTGCCGGAGGGCGAAGCGAAGAACTACGTCAGCGACACCCGCAGCTTCGAATTCGCCCTGATGGTCGAAGGAGAAGACGGCGTCGCGACGCATCACGTCATCGACGGCGAGGCGCTGGCCGCCGCTGCGGAGAACGAATCGGTCATCGACGACCCCCGCCTGCCGGTGATCGTGGAGCCGCTCAAAGTCTATCGGAACAGCGATCTCCGCACCGCGGGCGGCGAGGGAACCGAACCCAACCCGGACGACGTCCTGCCGACCGGCGGACGCTTCGGCATCATCCCCATGGACACCGGCACCGGCGTGGAAGCCGGCGCCGCGGACTTTCCCGCGGGTCTGTTCCGGCTGCGGGAGCGGGGTAAGGGCGGCAAGGCGCTCGGGACCGTGCTCGGCTCGGCGCTGCTGACGGACGATCGGGCGGAAGAGGTCGACTTCGACGGCGGGACGCTGACCGCACAGTTGCGGTTCACGCGGGAATACCTGCCGTTCAGCGTGCGGCTGAAGGACGTGCGGGCGGAGTTCTATCCCGGCACGACGCTGCCGAGCCATTACAGCAGCGATCTGCGGTTCGAACCGATGGCGACCCCCGTCGCCGGCGAGGGCGATCTGGCGCCGCCGTCCGGGGACGAACAGGGGTTCAACGCCTTTATCTGGATGAACAACCCGCTGCGGTACGCGGGCCGGACGTTCTATCAGCAGGGATATGACTCGGGTCTCGACGCGAAGACCGGCCGACAGGTGCGGCCGGAGAACAGCGTCGTGCAGGTCGTCAGCAACACCGGTTGGATGGTGCCGTACGTCGCCTGCATGATTCTGGCGTTCGGAATGCTGGCCCAATTCGGCATGAGCCTCGTGCGGTTCCTCGCCCGCCGCGGCCCGGTCTCCGTTCCCAGTTCGGACGCCCCCGGTTCGCCGTCGCCGCTAGGCGGCGCGCGTCGGGAGCGGGGTGCGCCGCCTAGCGGCGACGGCGCAGCGCCGGACCCGGACGACGAGCCGCCGCTGTCCCGATTCGCCTGGCTGGCGCCGGTCGCGGTGGTGCTGGTTTTCGGCGGGTATGTGGCGTCCAAGTGGCGGAGTCCCGAGCCGTATCGCGTCGCCGGGATGACGGAAGGCTTCGACCTCGCCGCGTTTGAGAAGATCCCCGTTTTGCAGGGCGGTCGCTACAAGCCGCTCGGCACGGTGGCCCGCAACGCCGCCAAGGCGATGAACGGCAACCGGCAGGAGTTCCTCGACGCCAAGGGAAACCGCGTTCCCGCCTCCCTCTGGCTGCTGGACACGATGGCGGATTCGGAAGCGGCCGACGCTCACCGCATCTTCCGCATCACGAACCCGCAGGTGCTCGAAACGCTGGGTCTGAAGCCCCGCAAAGGCCTGACCTATGCCCGCGGCGAGTTCGCCGGAGAATTGGGCAGCGACGACCCGGAGGACGTGGCGAAGAACGAACGGCTCGCCGAGGCCCGCAAACGGGCGAAGGAAGCGTCCGACAAACGCGGCAAAAAACTGCCGATTGACGCGGCTGAGCGTGCCTTCCTCGACTTCACCGGCCAACTGAGCGTTCGCGACACGCTGCTGGCGTCGCTCAACCCGGAGGAGTTCGCCCCGGAGATCGCCGGCGGTCTGTTTCCCCTGCCCGCCTACGAGCGTGTCTATCAGCTCATGCTTGAGGACGGCAAGGCCCCGCTGGGAGTGCCCCGCGGCGACCGTTGGGAGACCCCCGCGCATGCCGACATGCAGGAGGTCGTCGAGGAATTGGTCTACGACCGGCTCGGCGAGATCGGACAGACGCCGGAGTCGTTCCTCCGGGCGTTGAACGAACGCTCCGGCGGCACGCCGTTGTTCTCCGCGGCGGAGTTCGACGGCGAGCCGGACGAAGTCGTGGAGCAGTGGGCCGCCCTGCGAACCGCGTGGAAGGAGAAACAGCCGGGCATGTTCAACCTCGCCGTCAAACGGCTGACGGAGCGGCTCTACGAAGCCGAGGAGGAACGCCAGCTTGCGGCCGAGGCGGCCGATGAAGAAGACGCCGCCGAGGCGCTGCCCGGTCCCGGTCCGCGGGAGATCGAAACGCTGTCGCGAACCCGGGTGAACCTTGAAAGCTGGTTCAATCAGGCGGCCCCGTTGTACTCCTGCTATCTGCTGTACATCGCGGCGACGTTGCTGACGCTGGTCGGCTGGATGCTGGTGCCGCTGGGGTGGGGAGCGCTGCCGCGGTCGG
This sequence comes from Alienimonas chondri, assembly GCF_013036045.1. Lineage (GTDB taxonomy): Bacteria > Planctomycetota > Planctomycetia > Planctomycetales > Planctomycetaceae > Alienimonas > Alienimonas chondri. The sequence continues at coordinate 72,085 of NZ_WTPX01000004.1, read as the reverse complement.
CGGCGTTCTGGCTGCTGATGTTCACCTTCGCCATTCACACGGTCGCGTTGGGGATGCGGATCTGGATCTCCGGCCGACCGCCGGTGACGAACCTGTATTCTTCCGCGATCTTCATCGGCTGGGCGGCGGTGGGGCTGGGGCTGCTCGCGGAGCGGCTGTACGGCTGGGGCGTCGGCAACGGCCTCGCCTGCGTCGCGGGCGTCGGGACGCTGCTGATCGCTCACAGCGAACCGCTTTCCGGTCAGGACACCTTCGAGGTGCTGCGGGCCGTGCTCGACACGCAGTTTTGGCTCGCCACCCACGTCGTGACGATCACGCTGGGCTACGCCGCGGTCGGGGCGGCGGGGCTGCTGGGGTGGTTCTACATCCTTGGCGGGCTGCTGACCCCGGCGCTGGCGACGGTCGTCGGCCGACCCGGCTCGCGGTCGGCCGGGCAGGATCTGGGACAGGCGCTCTCCAAGATGATCTACGGCATCACCTGCTTTGCGGCCCTGCTGAGCCTGGTCGGTACGATCCTCGGCGGCCTGTGGGCCGACGACAGCTGGGGCCGCTTCTGGGGCTGGGACCCGAAGGAGAACGGCGCGATGCTGATCGTGATTTGGACCGCGTTGGTGCTGCACGCCCGCTGGGGCAAGCTGGTCGGTGAACGCGGTCTCGCCGTGCTGGCCGTCGCCGGCAACATCGCCGTCGCCTGGAGCTGGTTCGGCACGAACGAACTGGGCGTCGGCCTGCACAGCTACGGCTTCACGGAGGGCGTGCTGTTCACCCTCGCCGTGGTCGCCGCGATGCACCTCGTGGTGATCGCCGCCGGTTCGCTGATCCCCCGGTCCGCCTGGTGGAGCAATCGCGCCCGCGCCGATCGGGCGGCGCGGATCGCCTGAGCGCAAGCGTCACGCCGAGGCTCCGCGGAGCCTCGGCGTGACGGGATGTCTGCGATGATCAAACGACCTACGTCTTGATCGCGCGCCGCTTGTTCTTGCGAGCTTTGCTGCTCGCAGGGCGGGCGCCGTGGTGGGCTTTCTTAAGCTTACGCTGGGTTTTGGCCATGACGTGACGATCGAATGCGGGGTGGCGGAGGGATAGTCTACGTCCCATCGGCCGTTTCGTCACCTGCAAGCCGCCTCACTCGCAGTTCAGCGCGGATTCGAAGGCGTCGCGAACGGTTTCCGCGGCGTTCTCCAGCGGACCGTCGATCATCGCGCCGGAGGCCTGTCGATGCCCGCCGCCGCCGAACTGGGCGGCCAAGGCACTGACGTCGCAGCCGCCGCGACTGCGGAAGGAGAGCTTCACTTTGCCGTTCGGCTGTTCGACCGCCACGAACGCCGCTTCGGTTCCGCCGACGCGCAAACAGTCGTTCGCCAAGCCTTCCGAGTCCGGCGGGCGCCCGCCGGTGGAGGCGAACTCCGCGGCGCCGACGGTTGTGAACGCCAGTTTCCCCTCGCAGGCGATCTGCATCCGCCGCCGTCCTTCCCCGCTGAGACGCAGCCGTTCGATCGACTGTTCCTCGTAGAGCTTGCGGTAGAGCTCCGTCGGGTCGGCGCCGAGTTCCATCAACCGGGCCGCCAGCCGCAGGGTCGAGGGGCGGGTGTTGCTATGACGGAACCAGCCGGTGTCCGTCGCGATCGCGGCGAACAGCGGGGTGATCGCCGCTTTGGGGAGCGGCAGGTCGAGGGCTTCCGCCATCTCCGCGACCATCGCCCCGGCGGCCTCGGAGCCGGTGTCGCGGAACACGTGGGCGCCGATCGCTTCAAGATCGTCGCTGGCTTGATGGTGATCGATGACGACCCGCGTGGCCCCGGTCCGCTGGAAGACCTTCGCCACCTCGCCCAACTGCGGGTAAGAAGAGGTGTCGACGATGAGGTGCAAATCGTGGTTCTCCACGAAGTCTTCGCCGGTCGCCCCGCCCTGTCCGCGGCCAAAGACGGCAATACGGCCGTGCGGATCGAGGAAGGCCAGATTGTCCGGGGCGGCGGAGGGGTTCACGATCGAGACCGTCTTCCCCATCTCCTCCAGGATCGCGGCGAGGGCCAGTTCGCTGCCCAGCGCATCGGCGTCCGGCCGCGCGTGGCTGGTCAGGACGACGCGGTCCGCTGCGTCGAGGAGCGGGCGCAGCGGGAGCCAATCAACAGTCATGGGGGATACTAGCTTGATTCCGTCGTCGATGCGGCAGCGTTCAGACGACGGACTTCCGACAGATCCGCGGCGATCTGCCGCTTGAGATCCTCCGCCCCCTCGAACGCCCGCACGCCCCGCACCCGACCGAACAGGTCGACCCACTGCCGTCGACCGTAGAGGTCGCCGGTGAAATCGAGCAGATGCGCCTCCGCCGTGGGCGGGCCGGCGTCGAACGTCGGCCGCGGACCGAGATGCAGGGCGACGGGGTAGGCGGTTCCGTCCACTTCCGCTCGCCCCGCGTATACGCCGGGCGCCGGAATGAGTACGTCGAGGTCCGTGAGGTTCGCCGTCGGGAACCCGAGCGTGCGACCGCGGCCCTCCCCGGAGACCACCTTCCCCGTGATTCGGTGGGGCCGACCGAGCAATCGGTTCGCCTCCTCCACCCCGCCCTCCGCGATCAAGGAGCGGATGCGCGACGAGGAGACCGCCTGGTCGGCCCCGTCGGCATCGGGCAGCGTCACGGGGCCGACCGTTTCGACCGTCCAGCCGTGCGGGCGTCCCCAGCGGCGGAGGGTGGACACGTCGCCCACGCGGTCCTTGCCAAAGCGAAAATCGCCGCCCTCGACCACGCCGACCGCCCCGAAAGCGCCCAGCAGCACGCGCTCGAAGAACTCCCCGGCGGTGTGGGCCAACAGGCGTCGATCGACCGGCAATCGCACCACCGCATCGGCCCCGCCGGCTCGCAGCAATTCGGTTCGGCGCTCGTGGGTCGTCAGCAGCGCCGGCGTGAACTCCGGCCGCAGCACGGCGACGGGATGCGGATCGAACGTGACCGCCACCGCCGGCACGCCGCGTTTGTTCGCCAAACGCTTCAATTCGGAGAGAATCGCGGCGTGTCCGCGGTGTACGCCGTCGAAGTTGCCGACGCTCAATAGGCCGCCGCGGGCCTCGGGGGGCACTTTGATCGACCAGCCCGCCGGATTGAGGTCGTCCCCCGGATCGACCTCGTCCGCCTGTTCTGCGAGGCGAGACATGGGGACGCGACGGAAGGGGCGACTGACCGGGGGGCGCCGGGCGGCGGTTGTGGCGGCAAATGCGGGTCCGCATCATAGCGAAATCATGCCTGATTCGACCGAAGCGACCCTCGACGACGCGCAAGCCGCGTCGATCTTTCATCTCCTGTTGCAGGACGCCCCCGACACCGTCGGCGGCTGGATCCGGCCGGCCCTCCCGCCGGAAGGATCGAGCGAACCGCTCGGCGACCGCGTCGGCGAGACGACCGCGGAGGGCGAAGCGGTCCTGCCCCGCCTCCGCGAGACCCCCGGCGATCGCATCCTGCCCGACCGCCCCGGCAAGCCGGCGGAATTGCTGAAGGCCGGTCTGCTATTGCTGCACGGCGACCTCGACGGCTCGCATCGAATCGCCCAGGCTCACGAGGGCGACCGCGACGCCGACGCTTGGCACGCTCTGGTGCACCGGTTGGAAGGCGACTACGGCAACAGCGGTTATTGGTGGCGGCGGGTCGGCGAGCACCCGATGTTCGACGCCCTCGCGGAACGGGTCGGCGTCGACCGTTGGGATCCGCAGGACTTCACCGACCGCTACCGCCGCGCGATTCGCGGCGGGGACGAGGCGGAGCGAACGGCGGTGCGTTCGATCCAGGCCGCGGAGTTCGCCCTGTTGTTAGGGTATTGCGCGACCTGATTTGCGGATCGCCGGCGAGACCCTTCACCCGGGGCGGCGCCAAGGCGTAGAATGATTCGTCCCGCCCCGCCCGCGATCTCCGTCCGCGAGACCCTCCATGTTGCCCGCCCCTCTCGCCTTCGGTATCGGCATGCCCGGTCTGCCTGAGATGGCGATCTTCGCCGTCATCGTGCTGGTTCTGTTCGGCAAGCGTCTCCCCGGGGCCATGCGTTCGCTGGGCCAGAGCGTCGGCGCTCTGAAACAGGGCCTCGCCGAGAGTGAAAACACGGAGGATCCGCCGGCCCTCGAATCCAACACCAAGACCCCGACCGCCGCCTGATCGGCGAACGTTTTCGCAGCACGGCGTTCTTCACCGCACACAGACCAGAGAAATTCGATGCCATTTTTCGGCGGGGGCATCGGCGCCCCGGAGGTGCTGATCTTCGGCACGATCGCGCTGCTGTTGTTCGGCAAACGCTTGCCTGAAGTCGCGCGGAGCCTCGGGCAGGGCGTCGGTCAGTTCAAAAAAGGACTGAGCGGATTGCAGGAGGAATTCCACAAGGCCTCCGAACCGCCCCCGAAGAAGCCGGAGCCGGCCGCCGTCGGCGCGACCGCCTCCGCGGACGAGGATCGCGAAGAGTGGTCCGCCCCCGCGTTCAGCCCCCCGCCGGAAAACGCGTAACTCGCCCTGTTTCCCATGCATCTGACGTCTTAACGCCGAGGCCCCGCGGGGCCTCGGCGTTACGCTTTTCAAGCCATGTCCAATCGCCTCGCCGACGAGACCTCCCCCTATCTCCGCCAGCACGCGGAGAACCCCGTCGAGTGGTTCCCCTGGGGGGACGAGGCCTTCGAGAAGGCGGCGGCGGAGGACAAACCGATCTTTCTGTCGGTCGGGTACTCCGCCTGTCACTGGTGCCACGTGATGGAGCGGGAGAGCTTTGAAAGCGAGGAGGTCGCGGCGTTCCTCAACGCGAATTACGTCAGCGTGAAGGTGGATCGAGAGGAGCGGCCGGACGTCGATGCGGTCTACATGGACGCTGTGCAGGCGCTGACCGGAAGCGGCGGATGGCCGATGAGCGTGTTCCTCGCTCCGGATCGTCGCCCGTTCTTCGGCGGCACCTACTGGCCGCATCCGCCCCGACCGGGCATGCCGGGGTTCCTGCACATCCTCACGCGGGTCGCGCACGTCTGGCGCGAGGAACGCGCCAATGCGAACACCGCCGCCGAGGGACTGACCGACGCCGTCAAACGGTCCGCCGAGGCCCCGCCGCAGGCCGGCGCCGCCGATCTCGACACGCTGCGAAACGCCGGCGGCAAGCTGATGCGGTATGCCGACCGGGAGCACGGCGGCTTCGGCCGCGCCCCGAAGTTCCCGCACGCGGTCGATCTGCGGGTGTTGCTGCGGCTCGGCCGGCGATTCGATCAACCGGAGCCGATCAAGCATGTGGCGAAGACGCTGGGACTGATGGCTCGCGGCGGGATCTACGACCAGTTCGGCGGCGGGTTTCACCGCTACAGCACAGACGGCGAATGGCTCGCCCCGCACTTCGAGAAGATGCTGTACGACCAAGCGTTGCTTGTCCCGGCGCTGTTGGAGGCGCACACGCTGGAAGGCGAATTCCCGGACGCGTTCGACGAGGCTCCGAGCGTCGCCGCCCAAGGGACGTGCGATTACGTGCTGCGGGAGTTGATCCTGCCCGACGGCGGGTTCGCAGCCGCTCAAGACGCCGACACCGACGGCGAAGAAGGGAAGTTCTTCGTCTGGACCCCCGCTGAATTGCGGGAGGTTCTGAGCGAGCAGAACGCCGCGTTCGCCGCTGATGCGTTCGACGTGACCCCGGGCGGGAACTGGGAGGGAAAAAGCATTCCCCGCCGGCTGCGGGCCGAATTGGAGGAGTGGAAACGCACCGGCGTGGCCGTCAACGACGCGTTCCATCGTCGCCGCGAGATCGCCGCGGCCCTCCGCGAGCACCGTGAGTCGACCCGCACCCGCCCCTTCCGCGACGACAAGGTCGTGGCGAGTTGGAACGGCCTGATGATCGGCGCTCTCGGCCGCGCCGCCGCGGCGCTGGATGACCCGAGATACGCCGACGCCGCGCTCGCCGCGGCGGATTTCCTGCACTCGGAACTGTGGCACGACGGCGTTTTGCACCGCAGTTGGAAGGACGGCCGCCGCGGGGCGCCGGGCTTCGCCGAAGACACGTTCGCCCTCGCCGACGGGCTGTGCGAGCTGTGGCAGGCTCGGCAGGAGCCGCGGTTGTTGGCGTTCGCGACGGAGTTGATCGACGCGGGCCTCGAACGCTTCGGCGGGCCGACGCCGGAGGCGCCGCTGTTCCAAACCGCGGCCGACTCCGACCCCCTGCCGGCTCGGCGGACCGAGGCGACCGACGGCGCCACGCCGGGCGGCACTGCGCTGGCGATCACCGCTTTGCAGAAGCTCGCCGCCCTCACCGGCCGTCGGGATCTGGAAGAGCGAGCCGCGAAACTGCTGACTGGCCTGTCCGGCATCATGGCGGGACATCCGCTACAGGCCGGATGGCCGCTGTTGGGTCTGGACTGGGCGCTCGGCCCGCGGACGGAGGTGGTGATCGCCGCGGACTCGCCGAAGGCGGAGGCCCCGCTGTGGAAAGCGGCTCACGGGACGTTCGCTCCAAACGCGATCGTCGTGAACGCCGCGGCGAACTGCGAAGGCGTCGACCCGGAACTGCTGGCCGGCAAGACCACGGCGAACGGCGAACCGGCGGCGTACGTCTGCGTCGGCTCGAGTTGTTCGCCGCCGATCACGGACCCGGCGGCGCTCAGGCAGCGGTTAGCACAACCGGCCGGATGAGTCTCTAGAATGGAGGCGTGAACCGTTCGGTTTACGCTTCCCCCGCTCCAGTCGCTGCCCATGTCGCACCGCCTCGCCTTTGTGGCTCTCGCTGTCCTGTGGTCGTCTCCGCAGATCGCGTTTTCCGAGCCGACGGAACCTTCCGACTACGGGGCCGTCCTCTTTCGACACGGGGATGGGGACTACCGATCGGTATCCAGCCTCGCCTATACCGCCGATGGAACGCAGATCATCAGCGCCGCGGACGACGGGGCAATCGAGGTGCACGAAGCGGCGACCGGGGACCTGCTACGCCGGCTGGTCGGCCATCGGTTTGCTAACGGGGAACCCGCGGATGCCTGTGATGCGGCCCCGCTCCCGGGCGGACGGATCGTGAGCGTCGGGGAGGATGGCCGGGTAATCCTTTGGCCTGCGGAAGGAACGAAGCCGGAGCGGGTGATCGACCCGGTCGTATTCGAGACGGTCGAACTTGATGAACAGTCGGGCCTCGGCCGGTTGGCGTGGGAGGCGGGCATCGCCCGGGGCGAATGGGACCGGGATGAGGCGACTGGGCTATATGCTCTCGCCGTCTCACCGGATCGAAACCGGTTCGCAGTCGGATATCGCGCGATCGACGGGACGCACCGGTTTCGGGTGCGAGATTGTCGCACAGGGGACGCCGTCGCGGACCTTGTTGGAGGGCAGTATTCCCAAGATGCCCTCTTTACGCCGGACGGCACAGGCCTGTTGCTCAGCGACGATGCAGGTTTGATCGCCTTATACGATCTCTCCACCGGCGAGAAGATCCGTGTTTTCGACGCTCCGGAGGCCTACTCGAAGGCGGCATACCCGCGCGGCGGCGGGCTTGTTCCGTCGAACGCCAAACCGATCGTATTCGGAATAGCGTTCTCGGCGAATGGGGAATATGTCATGGCGGTCGACGCGAAGGCCTGCCGCGTGTGGGACTTTGTCACCGGTGATTTGGTGACGACAGTCGACGCTGGGGGCTGGGATTCCGATGTCGTTGCATTGGCGGACGGCCGAGCAGCTTTCGGCACGAATAACGGTGTCGTGATCTTCGAGATCGTATCGGGCAAGGTCCTCGCCCATCGTCCGCCGTCAGGAGTGGTCCAGCCATTGGCCGTCTCGCCGGACGGCAAAATGTTCATCGCGGCTGCGTCGCAACAGGGCGGACGAATTTACACCGTGCCGCTCAACCCAGCCGGAGATGGCGGTGCGGGGGCGGGGGACTTGCCGGACTGACGGCTCCTACCGCATCGTGCGGCGGAATAGTACCATCCGCCGCCCGCCCGGTTCCTGGACCCGGTCTCTGCTCGTCCGGTCTCGACCCGCGCCGGGAAGGACGATCCAGGATCGGTTCACAACTCGCCCGCGACGCCGCGACGCCGCCATGCCCCCGCCGTCCCTGTACGACTTCTCCAAGTACGACTTCGACAACCCGCTCTATGGGCTGAACGACGTGCTGGAGGTGAACCCGCAGCGGTTCGAGATGCTCCAGCTACACGGCGTCGTGCACGTCGACCGCGAGGAACACGGGGCTATCGGGTTCCTGGACCTCAAGGAAGACGACTTCTGGTGCCGCGGGCATTTCCCCGGCTACGCGCTCATGCCCGGCGTCTTGCAGTGCGAGGCGGCTGCCCAGCTGGCGGGGTTCTACGCCCGCAAGTTCAAGGTGCTCGGCGGAGACTTCGTCGGTTTCGGCGGGATGCAGAACGTCCGCTTCCGTCGCCCGGTTCGACCGCCCTGTCGGCTGGTGCTGTGCGTGAAGACGACCTCGCTGCGGCCCGGACGTCGGGCGTCGTTCGACCTTCAGGGGTTCGTCGACGGCAAAATGGTGTTCAACGGCGAGATGATCGGCGTCCCGATCGAACGCGGTCAGACGCATGCCGAGAAGGCGGCCGAGGAACGCGCCGACAAGCGCCGCGGTCGGCGTGAGGCCGCGAATCTCTCGTGACCGCGGCGGCGCCCACCGACCCGGCTCCAGATCCCTCCCGTGAACCGGCCGAGGCGGTCCGTGAGGATCTCACGCCGTGGTTCCGTCCTCTGTTCGAGTTGCCGGATCCGCAGGAGCGCGGGCCGCTGGACTGGGCGTCGATCTTCCCGAACCCCGGGCCGATCGAGCTGGATGTCGGCAGCGGCCGCGGCCGGTTCACCAATGAGGGCGCCGCGGCCCGGCCGGGGGTGAACCTCTGCGGCATCGAACACGACTTCACCGCCGCCCGTCGCGGCGCGAAGCGGTTGAAGCGGGACGCCTCGCCTAATGCCCGGGTGATCGGCGGGGATGCGGTGCGGTTCCTGCGGGCGTTCGTCCCGGCGGGCAGTCTGGCGGCGGTGCATGTACTTTACCCGGACCCGTGGTGGAAACGTCGCCACCGTAAACGCCGATTGCTGGGCGAAACCGTCGGCGGGGACTTCCTCGAACTCATCCTGAAGGCGCTCGCCCCGAATGGCCGCATTCACGTTCGCACGGACGTCGGCGAGTATTTTGAAGGGATCACGGCGCTGCTGGACGCCCACCCCCGGCTCTGCCGGCGCGCCGACCCCCTCGATGAAACCGCCGCCGCGATCCAGGCCGCGACCTCCAGCCATGCCGGCGCCGATCCGCTGACGAACTACGAACGCAAAGCCGTCGTCGGCCCGGATCGCCCCGACTTTCGCACCGACGCCACCGTGCATAAAGCGGTGTGGAACGTGATTGAAGGCGATGGGGAAACCGCGGACGGCGGAACGAGTCCGGGGGAATGAGCGAACCGCCGCCCTCCCTGTTCGACTCCGACGTCGCCGCGACTGCGGTGCACGCTCTGCGGGACGCCGACCCGGTGCTGTGCGGGGTGATCGATCGCGTCGGCCCGTTCCGTTTGCAGCCGGAGCGCGACCTGTTCGCCCTGCTGGTGCGGGTCGTGATCTCCCAGCAGATCAGCATGGCGGCCGCGAAGACCGTCGCGGGGCGGCTCAAAGCGGCCACGCCCCGCGGTCGATTCACGGCGAAGGCGCTGAACGACCTGCCGATCGAAGAGATCCGGGCCTGCGGCCTCAGCGGGGTGAAGGCGGGCTACGTTAAGAACCTCGCCGCGGCGGCTCGCTCGTTGCGGCTCAAGGAGTTCCCCACGCTCCCGGATGCGGAGGTCGCCGCCCGCGTCACCGCGGTCAAAGGGCTCGGTCCCTGGACGGCCCGGATGGTGTTGATGTTCGGTCTCGGTCGGCCGGACGTGCTGCCGGTGGGCGATCTGGGCATCCGCAACGCCGCCCGCAGTCTGTACGGGTTCGACGCGATCCCGCCGCTCTCCGCGCACGCCGCCGACACTTGGGCGCCGTGGCGGACCGTCGCCGCGTGGTATCTGTGGCGGCACATCGACACCGCGGATGTCACCGAAGGGTTGAACGACTATCCGGTTTGAACCTGCCCGTAACGCCGAGGCCCCGCGGGGCCTCGGCGTTATGGGCGTTATGATGGTGTGATGTGTTCCGCCCTGCTCATTGCGCTGTTGCCCGGATTCGCTGATCCGGCGGAGACCGTCACCTGGACGACCGAGGCCGGGCCGAACATGGTCGTCGGGCGGGTCGTCCTGGAGGGCGACGACGGCGGCGTGCTGTTGGAGGGCCGCGACGGGACGTTGCACGCGGTCGCGGGTTCCCGGCTGGGCGAACGCACCGCGACCGGCGAGCCGTTCGCCCCGATGGGCGGCGAGGAACTGGCCGCGACGCTCGCCGCGGAACTGGGCGCCGGGGCGGAGACGCATGTGACCCTGCACTTCGCGATCGCCTCGACGGCGTCGCCGGAGTTCACGGACTGGGCGGGCGACCTGCTCGAAGCGGTGCACGCGGGGTTCGTCGAGGAGTTTGCGCCGCCCCGGTTTCCCACTCCGGCAGGCGGACCGGCCGGTCCGTTGCCGGCGCTGATTCTCAAGGACCGAACCGCCTTCGAGGCGTACGCCCGGCGACCCGATCAAGCCGCGCGGGGGGTGAACCCGGCGCTGTCGCAGGGGTATTACGATCCGGTCTCCAACCGCATCGTGCTCTACGACTTCGCGGGAACGCCGGCCGGCGGGCGTCGCGAATCGGTCCGAGAGCGGGCGGCCAATCGGCAGGCGAACGTCGCCACCGTCGCTCATGAGGCGATTCATCAACTCGCCTACAACGCCGGTCTGCACGCGCGGTTGGCCAGCAACCCGATCTGGCTGACCGAGGGGCTGGCGATGCAGGGCGAAGCGACCAGCCGCACCTCGCCGCTGGGATGGCGGGGGTTCGCCGACGGCGTAAACCCGGTGCGATCGAAGGCGTTCCGGGCGATGCTGACGGCCCGTCGTCGCGACCGCCAGCTGCGTGAGACGAACCCGTTGCCGCGGCTGGTCGGCTCCGAGGATGTGTTCACCGACCCCACGATCGCCGGCGCAGCGTACGCGGCGAGCTGGGCGCTCGTCCGGCACCTGCGGGCGGAGCGTCCGGAGGCGTTCGCCGCGTACCTCAAGGAACTGGCCGCCCTGCCCCCGCTGGCCCCGGTGACGGCGGAGGAACGCCTCGCCACGTTCAAAACGCATTTCGGCGAGGATCTCGACGGCCTGTGGGACGCGGTCCAGCGCGTGCGTTAGCCGCTCTCTTCATGAGAACGGCGCACGCGCTACCCCCGCACCAGCATCCAGATCAGCGGCAGGGCGACGAGGGCGCCGGCGATCACGCCGCCGACGAATGCGGTCTTGCCGTCGCCCCATGCCGCTCCGCGGGAGGTCTTCAGGCGGCGGGCGAGCATCGCCCCCAGCAGGCCGATCGGGAAGCCGACGCCGATCGCCAGCATCGACGCCGCGACCACCAGGGCGCCGGTTCCGCCTTCCGGTTCGAGTCCCCAGGACTCCAGCCCGCCGTTCGCCGAGGCCCATCCCAGCAGCCCGGCGAGCGGGGCCAGCAAGCCGACCGGCCCGCCGACCAGCGCCCCGATCAACCGGCGCCGGGGCGCCTCCCGGGCGGTGCGGCGGAGGTGTTCGTCTCGACGCTGCTTCGGGCTGCTCATGCCGCCAATCTAAGCGCTTCCCGCGGCAAACGCATCGGTCCGGGCGGATGGAACACGCCGCTCCTTCCCTGAGGGAGCCAGACCGTTCAACTCAGCACGATCATCGCGATGAATCCCCCGCCCAGCAGATTCCCGCCGACGAAGCCCCCGACGGCGTCGGTGAGCCACAGCGGCCAGTTCTCTCCGCGGCGGTCGCGTTCCATCCGGGCGAGCCCCGCTCCGAGACAGCCCGCCGGCCACGCGGGGAGCAGGGCCAGCAGCGACACGGCGAGCGCCGGGCCGACCGCATCGCTCGACGCGTCGAAGGCCGATGCGGACACGACCGCCCATGCGATCACGGGACTCAGCACCCCCAGCCAGCCGGCGAAGTAGATCTTCGGCGTGAGATGCACCGCTCCGGCTGAACCGCGACGGCGCTCGCCGGGGACGGATTCGGCGAGTTCGGCGTCCGCCGCGGCGCCGTCGGTCGGGGGATCGCTGCGCTTCTCCGCCGGATCTCCGCTCATAGATCGTCCAGCACGGCGAACAGGAAGAGGGCGGTCGGCAGGAGCGTTCCGCCGAGGAAGGCGACGCCGAAATCAGCGAGTTCCCGAGAGCGACCGTGGTCGGGGAAGAATCGGAACTTCGACGTGAGCACCGCGGCCGCTGCGCCGATCGGCAGACCGATCAGCAGGGCGAACCCGAGGTTGAAGCAGAAGAAGCCGAGCATCCCCCGTTCTTCACGCTCCAGCCACAACCCCGCCGCGTGCCCCGCGACGACCGTCGCCCCGGGAGCGAGCGCCCCCAACGGCCCGCCCACCATCGCCGGCCACGCCGCCAGTCGCCGGCGTCGGGCGGGGAGCTTACGCGAACCGGGTTGCTCAGGGAGGATCGGTTCGCCGGGGTAGGTACTCACGAGAGGGCACCGGAGAGGCGAATGATAGGTCCGGTCATAGCGTTCGCCGGCGCGGCATTCGCGCCGTCGATGAATGCCGCGAGCCAGTTGAAATCAGGTGGGAACGATGTGTCACGTTCAATCTATTCGATCTGTGGACATTCTCCGCGGCTGTTCGCAGTCTACTGAGCGAAATTCCAGATCAATACGGCCGCCACAACCACTGTGGACAGCGCCGCAGCGGATAGGAGCGACACTGCGAAGACGGCCGAACCTGTGCTTCCGCCGTATCGTTCGACGACTTTGGCACGGTGGAAGGCCACGCCGCACGCTCCACCAACTATCACGATCAACGGCCCCAGGAATATTCCCAGCATAAAGGCTCCCGCAAGAGCCCAACTGCCCGGAGTGACCCAACTCCATATAAGAATCGCTGAAGGTGCGGCAGAAGCCCCCAGCAATCCTCCACCGAACGCAGGCCACCGCGGGATGTCGTCATCGCAATTGGGCGATTCTGGGGGCCGGTCGCGTTTCTGTAGGTCGTCGGCCACCCGTCAAAACCAGATCGTCGTGCGTTCCATCAGGTCCGCGGGCAGCCGCTTTTCGACCGCTCGGCGGAAGGGGCGCTCTCCCGTGCGGGTGCTGGCGTGGACGAACAGGACGGCTTCGTTCTGGAAGTCCTCGGCGTGCTCCACGATGTCGTCCAGGTGCATGTGGCCGAATTTGTGGATCTTCGCCCGGCGGTGATCCGGGCGGAAGAAGGTCATCTCCGTAATGAGTAGCTTCGCCCGCAGGGCGTCGCGGCCGCCGTCGGTCTCGAACAGGCCCTTGGGGGAGGTGTCGCCGGTGTAGGCGACGAGCGGTTCGCGGACCTCGGCGCTCATCTCGGTGCCCTTCATCGCCTCGATGCGGATTTCGTCCTGGGCGAGGTCGGCGAACTCCGGCTTCAGCTTCCGCTTCTTGCCCCACAGCACATAGCCGAGGCTCGGGACGGTGTGCGTCGTGGCGAAGGTGGTGACGGCCAGTTCGCGGTTCAGGTCGACCTCCTCGCCCGGCTCCAGCCCGATCAGATCGACGGCCATACGGCCGCGGTCGAGCCGCTGCCAGGCGCGCAGCAGCTTGTTCACGTCGTCGCGGATCTCCGCGGGGACGTACACGACCGGCGGCTCCATCTTCATCATCCGCCGTCGGGCCACGAACACCGGCAGCGCGGCGAGGTGGTCGAGGTGCCCGTGGGTGATGAACGCCGTGGGCGTGTTCTGGAAGTCCCAGGGGCTGCCGCCGAGGTCGAACAGGATCTTCTGCTCGATCAGACGGACGTAACTCTGCACCGCGCCGCGGCCGTATCCCTCGACCGGAAACCCGGCGAGTTCGGCTTGATGGACGGGCAGGTTCTCGATCGGCACAGAACGAAGTCGGATTTCGGATTTCGGAAGTGGGATGTGACGCGTAAGCGTCCGGCAATGCTCACACGATAACCGCCGGGCAAACCTTCACATCCCCCATCCGACATCCCCAATCCCACATCCGTTCACACGGTGACGAGTTTCCCGCCGGCCTTCACGCTTTTGGTCTCCGCGGAAACGACCTTCAAGGCGTCTCGGGCGAGCGCCCCGGAGAGCACCCGCGGGGCGGCGTGCTCTTTCACGCCCTTCACCGCGGCTTGAAGCTCCGCGGCGAACGGACTGAACCATTCCTCACCGCCCTTCAGGCTGGGCTCGCGGACCTGACCGCCCTGCGAGACGACCGTCAGCGGCCGATCGACGGAGAACTCCCCGCCGAGGTTCGCGGCATTGAACAGGATCGTGGCCTTCTCGAAGTGCGCCTCGAAACCGTGGCGGAAGTCGTGCCCCTTCGCCGCGATTCCCCCGGCGACACTGCCGACCGGGGGATTGGCGCCTTTGGCATCGTCCCAGACGTACTCACTCTGCACATGTTCGATCAGCCCCTCGCGGAGCAGGCCGCGGCTGAACACCTTCGTCGGCACGCCGCACAGCAGGCTGATGAAGTGCGTGTCGTGGACATGCAGGTCGGCGCCCCAGCCGCCGAGCTCCACGAAGTCGTCCTCCCCCTCCCGCCAGTCCGGCGGGCAGATCACGCGGGCGAAATGGGCGGCCCGCAGTTTGCCGTACTTCTTTTTCTCCGTGGCCTCGTGCAGGTAACGGAACTCCGGGAAGAAGGGCAGCACGTGGCCGACCATCAACAGCACGCCGGCCTTCTCGCAGGCTTTGACCATCCGGTCGGCGGAGGCCAGATCCGGGGCGATCGGCTTCTCCACGAAGACGTGTTTGCCGGCCGCGGCGGCCTTCAGCGTGACCTCCTCGTGCATCTTCGTCGGCAGGCAGACGTCGACCATGTCGACGTTCGGATCGGCCAGCAGTTCGTCGACCGTCTCGTGGGCGGTGACCTTGGAGAGATCCACCTTCCCGGCGGGGGGGCCGAAGTTGCCCTTCAATCCGGTCCAGTCGCCGGCCCGCTTCTTGGCGTTGCGACTGGCGATTGCGGTGATCTTCCCGCCGCGCAGCTTGGCGCTGGCGGTGAAGTGCGTGTAGCCCATGAACCCCAAGCCGACGATGCCGATACGGATCATGCGGAACTCCTGAACCGGCGAATCTGGTGAGCGAGGGACGGGGCAAGCCGAACGATCCGCAGGGTCCGCGGGACGGGCCGCGTTCGCAACCGGGACGGGGATCGAGTCTCGCGCATCTCGTTGCCGAGGCGCGGCCGGCGTCGTAAACTACCGATGCATCGGCAGCGGCTTTCCTATCGGGCAGGCGCGCGTCGCACGATGCCGAGGCGGTGCGACCCCGCCGTCACCGTGACCCCGGTGCGGCCTTCGTCGGGCTGTGCCTGCTTCGCTGGGACGACCGCGCTTCGCGTGGCGGCGCCGGCGTACGTCACGGGGAATCCGCTCCTCGAACGATGCGACCCGCGGCCATGTTGAATCTGCTCGGCGACGGCTCCGCCCACGACTGCGACGGCTCCACCCGCCGCGACTTCCTCACCGTAGGGGCGCTCTCCGCGTTGGGGCTGAACCTCGCGGATATGGCCGCCGCCTCCGAAGCCGGGGCGGTCAAGTCCGGGCACGAGGACAAGGCCTGCATCCTGATCTTCAACCTCGGCGCCCCCAGCGCTCAGGACTGCTTCGATCCCAAGCCGGACGCCCCCAAGGAGATCCGCGGGCCGTTCAAAGCGGTGCCGACGAAAGGCGACTTCCTGCTCTCGGAGATCCTCCCGGAGCACGCCAAGCTGGCGGACAAGTTCAGCATGGTCCGGAGCTGCTACCACACGGCGCCCGCCGTGCACGACACGGGCCTGCAGATGATGCAGACCGGGCGGTACTTCTCCGGCGGGGTCAACACCCCCCACGCCGGCAGCGTGCTGAGCTACCTCCGCGGTCGCAAAAGCGATCTGCCGGCCAGCGTGATCCTTCCCGAGCGAATGGGCCGGGTCGGCGGGAACCTGCCGAACGGTCAGGACGCCGGGTTCCTCGGCCGCGGCTACGACCCGTTCATCCTGAACGCCGATCCGAGCAAGCCGAACTTCCAGGTCCCCGACCTGCTGCCGCCGAAGAGCATCGGCGACGCCCGGCTCGAACGGCGCCGCAAGCTGCGGAGCATCGTGGAGGGCCACGCCGCCGCGTTCGAGAGCAGCGAACAGGCGCGGCTGATGGACTCCAATTTCGAGAGCGCCTACCGCCTCATCACCAGCCCGGAGGCGCGGGGGGCGTTCGATCTGAACCAGGAACCGGACGACGTCCGCGACCGTTACGGCCGCAATCGCTTCGGCGCGAGCCTTCTGCTGGCCCGCCGGCTGATCGAGGCCGGCGTGCGGTTCGTCACGGTGAACACCTTCCTGACGGTGTTCGACGAGATCACCTGGGACATCCACGGCACCAAGCCGTTCACTTCCATTGAGGGCATGCGGGACATCGTCGCCCCGATGTACGACCAGGCGTATTCGGCGTTGCTGACGGACCTGATCGACCGCGGGATGCTGGAGGACACCATGGTCTGCAACCTCGCGGAGTTCGGCCGCACGCCCCGGGTGAACCCCGCCGGCGGTCGCGATCACTGGCCGCAGTGCTGGACGATGTACTTCGCCGGCGGCGGCGTGCAGGGCGGCCGGGCGATCGGCGCCAGCGACGAGATCGGCGCCTACCCCGCGGAACGGCCCACCAGCCCCGCGGACATCGTCGGCACGATCTTCCACAGCCTCGGCTTGGACCTCGAACAGCACCTCCCCGGCCCCGCCGGTCGACCGTTCCCGCTGGTCGATTTCGGCACGAAACCGCTGTACGAGCTGTTCGCCTGACAGGTTGTGAGACCGGAGCGCCAGCTCCGGCCGTCGGTGGAGCCGGCGGAACGCTGAACCGAACGACGCACTGCCGGAGCTCGCGCTCCGGTCTCACCGAATCGACTTTGCGATCGCTGCCGTATGACGCCCCTGCTCCTCGCCGCCGCCCTGCTCGCCGCACCCGCGGAGGTTGGGGGAACCTCGGCCGACGCCGGCCTCGCCGTGCTGCCGGCGACGGTCGAACTGACCGGTCCGAAGGACTTTCAAACGCTGCTCGTGCAGACCCGCGGGGCGGACGGCACGCTCGGCCCCGCCTCGCCCGAGGTCGTTTGGAGCAGCGATGACGAAGCCGTCGTCGCGGTGAAGGAGGGCGTGGCCGTGCCCATGGGCAACGGAACCGCGACGCTCACCGCGACGCTGGGTCAACGCTCCGCGACCGTCGCGGCGACCGTCACGGACTTCGATCAGTCCCAGACCTGGAGCTTCCGCAATCACGTCCAGAGCGTGCTGACGAAGCGCGGGTGCAACGCGGGCGCCTGTCACGGCGCCGCGGCGGGCAAGGGCGGGTTCCTGCTGTCGTTGCGGGGCTACGACCCGGACACGGACTTCCACGCCATCACCCGGGCCGCCCGCGGGCGGCGGATCGTGCCGAGCGACCCGGCCCGGTCGCTGCTGCTCACCAAACCGACGGCCGCGGTGCCGCATAAGGGCGGCTTGCGGTTCGAGGAGGGCAGCGACGATTACCGAGTCATCAGCGAATGGCTCGCCGCCGGCGCCCCCGCCCCGACGGAGGACGATCCGCGGCTCGATCGGCTCGAAATCCTGCCGAAGCGTGTCACGCTGGGCGTCGGCGACGTGCAGCCGACCGTCGTCATCGCGCACTTCACCGACGGCCGCACCGAGGACGTCACCCGTTGGGCGAAGTTCACCGCTGCGGACGCCTCCGTCGCGACGGTCTCGGACGACGGCGTGATGACCGTCGTCGGCCCCGGCGAGGGGCCGGTGGTCGCGTGGTACCTCGCCCGCAACGTCGTCAGCACGGCCGTCGTGCCGCGGTCCGAAGCGCCCGCGGAGGGCGTCTACGCGAACGCCCCCCAGGCGAACCTGATCGACGGGTTCGTCTTGGAGAAGCTGGACGCCCTCAACCTGCCGCCCTCCCCGCGGTGCGACGACGCGACCTTCCTGCGGCGGGCCTGCCTCGACGTCGCCGGCCGTTTGCCGACGCCGGACGAGGTGCGGACGTTTCTCGCTGACGACGCCCCGGACAAGCGGGAACGGCTGGTCGACGAACTGCTCGCCTCGCCGGAATACGTCGATTACTGGACGCACAAATGGAGCGACCTGCTGCTGGTCTCCGGCGATCGCCTGCGGCCCAAGGCGGTGGAGAGCTTCTACGGCTGGATCCGGGAACGGGTCGAGGAGAACGCCGGCTGGGACGAGTTCGCCCACGGCGTCGTCACGGCGAAGGGCGGCACGTTCGACAACGGCGCCGCCAACTTCTTCGCCCTGCATCAAGACCCGGAAACGATGGCGGAGACCACCTCCGCGGCGTTCCTAGGCATGTCGATCGCCTGCGCGAAGTGCCACGACCACCCGCTCGAAAAGTGGACCAACGACCAATATTACGCCTTCGCGAACCTGTTCGGCCGCGTCCGCGGCAAGGGCTGGGGCGGCGATTACCGTAACGGCGACGGGAACCGCACGATCTTCGTCGCGGACGACGGCGACCTCATTCAACCCCGCACCGGCGAGGCCCAACCCCCCGCCCCGCTGGACGCGGACGCCCTCCCCGCCGACTTCGCCGGCGACCGCCGTGAGGTGCTGGCCGAGTGGCTCACCGACCCCGCGAACCCCTATTTCAGCCGGGCGATCGTCAATCGCGTGTGGGAGAACTACATGGGCGTCGGTCTGGTCGACGCCGTGGACGACCTGCGGCTGACCAACCCGCCCAGCAACCCGGCGTTGATGGACGCGCTCGCGGAGTATCTCGTCGCGAACGACTACGATCTGAAGCGGTTGATGCGGCTGATCCTCACCAGCGAAGCCTACCAACGCAGCAGCATCCCGGAGCCGGGCGCGGAGAGCGACACTCGCTACTACTCGCACTTCCTCCCGCGTCGTCTAAAGGCCGAAGTGCTGCTGGACGCCTTCAGTTCCGCGACCGCGGTACCGACGACCTTCAAGGATCAGCCCGAGGGGACGAAGGCGATTCAATTGAAGGACAGCGCCGTCGCCAGCTACTTCCTCGACGCCTTCGGCCGTGCGGAACGCCTGAAGACATGCGCCTGCGAACGCACGGAGATGCCGAGCATGAAGCAGGTCTTGCACGTGATGAACGGCGGCACCTTGAACGAGAAACTCTCCGCCGACGCCGGTCGGATCAAGGAGGGACTGGCCTCCGGGAAGCCCGATGCAGACTTGATCGAAGAGGCCTATCTCGCCTCGCTGAGCCGGTCGCCGACGGAGAAAGAAGCTGCCGCCGTCGCCGCGGTGCTGGGCGCCGCGGAGGGGGACGAGAAACGCATCGCTCTCGAAGACCTGTATTGGGGGCTGCTCAGCAGTCGCGAGTTCCTGTTCCAGCACTGAACCGCTCGCCGTCGCCCCGTCCATCCGCACCTTGCCGCCCGCCGTCGCCGCTATGTTCGCCGTTCGCTTCGCCGCTTTCACGCTGCTCCTGACGCCGGTCGCTATCGCGGCGGAGGGCGAGCCGGGGGGGCCGGACTACGACCGCGAAATCCGCCCGCTGCTGACGAAGTATTGTTCCGGCTGTCATAACGCCGGCGAGCAATACGGCGAGTTCGCCCTGCACGATCACGCCTCGCTGCTCAAAGGCGGTTACGAAGGGGCGGTCATCGTCCCCGGCGACGCGGCGGGGAGCCGCATCTTCGGCCTCCTCGACGGCACGCAGGGCGAGTTGATGCCCCCGGAGGACGAACCGCGGCCGTCCGCGGAGGAGGTTGCCCTGCTGAAGCGGTGGGTGGACGCCGGGGCGCTCGGGGGGAGCGATCAACCGACGTTGATCGTGCCGGAGATCGCCGTGACGGCGGAGACCGTCCGCGAGCCGGTGCACGCCCTCGCCCTCAGCCCGGACGGGGCGACCGTCGCCGTCGGCCGCTACGGGCGGGTCGAACTGATGGAAGCCGACACCCTCAAGCCGTCTCGCACGCTGACCGGCGTGCCGGGGCACGTGCACGCGCTGCGGTGGCTGGATGACGAGCGCGTGTTGGCCGCCGCGGGCGAGCCGGGCCTGAGCGGGGCGGTGGTCGTCTGGGACGTCGGCGAGTGGAGCGAGACCGGCGACGAACCGGCCTACGTGCTCCGCGGGCACGCGGACGCGATCCTCGCCGCGGCGCTCTCCCCGGATACGGAAACGCTGGCGACGGGCGGGTACGACAAGCTCGTGCGGCTCTGGGATCCAGCGACCGGGTTGGAGAAGGGGGTGTTGAAGGGCCACAACGGCCCGGTGTTCGGGGCGGCGTTCCACCCGACGCTGCCGCTGCTGGCGACGGCCTCGGACGACCGCACGATCAAGCTGTGGGACGCGACTACGGGCGCCCTGAAGGACACGCTGACCGAACCCGCGGGCGCCCAGTTGTGCGTCGCCTTCACGCCGGACGGCACGCACCTGCTCGCCGCCGGGGCCGACCGCACCCTGCGGGCGTGGGAACTGACCGGCGAGGGCCGACAGGGCACGACGAAGGTGCGGCTGAGTCAGTTCGTCCACCGCGGCCCGGTGCTGTCGCTGACGTTCGCTCCGCTCGACGACGCGGGCCGCGGCGGGCAACTCATCACGTCGGCGGAGGACTCGACCGTCAAACTGTGGAATCGGCCCCGCGAAATGAAGAACGGCTTCGTCCAGGCCGCCCCCGCGGTCACGCTGCCCGACTGGCCGGCGGCGGTGGCGGTGACAGGCGCATCAGATGAAGTCGGGGCGCTCGTCGGCCTGCTGGACGGTTCTGTGAAGCGGGTGAGGTTCGCGGGGGGCGAATCGGGGGACGCGCCGCCTACTGGCGACGGCGAGTCGGGGGGAGCCGGTGAGCGAATCGCTGCGGTGGAGGACTCCCCCGCGAACGAAGTGGAACCGAACGACGCCCCGGCGACGGCGACGCCGCTGGCGCCCTCGACCGTCTACGGCGTGATCGGCGAACCCGGCGATGCGGACCTGTACCGCTTCGCCGCCGCCCCGGGCAGCGAGTGGGTGTTGAGCTGCGTCCGCGAGACTGAGGGCAGCGGCCCGAACGCCACGCCGACCGACCCGCTGCTGGAGATCCTCCGTCCTGACGGCGAGCCGGTGATGCGGGTCCAACTGCAGGCGACGCGGGCCAGCGTGATCAACTTCCGGCCGATCGATTCAATGCGGTCCAACGACACGCGGTTGGACTTCTGGGACGAAATGGAACTGAACGAATATCTCTACATGAGCGGCGAGGTCGTGCGGTTCTATCGGGCGCCGCAGGGACCGGACAGCGGCTTCGTGTTTTACGAGCGCCCCGACAACAAGCACCGCATCAACTACTTCGGCACCAGCGCCACGGCCCACTCGCTGTACGAGCCGGTTTACACCGTCGCCCCGCACGATCCCGACGCCGACCTGCCGGACAACGGGCTGCCGATCTTCGAGGTGAACTACGTCAGCGACGACGATCCGGAGCGGGAATGGGGCTCCGCCGCCCGCTTGCGGTTCGTCGCTCCGCCGGCCGGCTCCGCGCAGGCGTCCTCGACGGGCGAGTATCTCGTGCGGGTCCGCGACGTCCGCGGCGAGGGCGGGCCGGATTACGGCTACAAGCTCACGCTGCGCGAGCCGCAGCCGGGGTTCACGGCGTCGGTGCAGCGGCCCGGCGGGGGACTGACCGTACCGGCGGGGAGCGGGATGAAGTTCGAGATCCGCGTCGACCGACACGACGGCTGGAACGGGCCGTTGACGGTCGCGTTCGACCATCTGCCGGAGGGTTTTACGGTCGGCGGGCCGGTCGAGATCGAAGCGGGGCACTTCGACGTCAGCGCCGTGATCCGCGCCGCCGCGGACGCCGAATCGCCGAGCGAAGAGCAGTGGAAAGCCGTCTCCGTCACCGCGACCGGGACGGTCGACGGCGAGGAGCGGGTCGAATCGCTGGGCGACCTCGGCAAGCTGTCCGTCGGTCCGCCGCCGAAGTTCACCGTGCGATTGGAGCCGGACGCGGGGTCGCACCTGGACGCCGACGGGAATCTCGTCATCCGCCCCGGCGAGACGATCACCGCGAACCTCGTCATGGATCGCCAGCCCACTGCGAATGCCGAGGGGGGCGATGCCGAGGGAAACGGGGAGACGTTCGGCGGGGAGCAGAAGTTCGACCTGTTCGGCCTGCCGCACGGGGTGATCGTGAACAACATCGGCCTGTCCGGCGTGCTGATTCGCAGGGGAGAGACCGAACGGCAGATCTTCCTCACCGCGGCCGATTGGGTGCCGCCGAGCGTGCGGCCGGTGTTCGCCCGCAGCAAAGGCGAAGGCGGCCAGTGCAGCGGCGTGGTCTCGCTGCGGGTCGCCGGCCCGGGCGAGCGCGTCGCTGTGTCAGGAGGGGGCGTCGCGGCGGAGTGAGCCGGTTTGCGCGGTCGTCCGGCCGGCCGACGTGCGGATCGCTCCGGGGGGCGGCTCGATTGGCCGCGTGCGGCCCCAACGGTACTGTCCGCCGCCGCGTAGCAGCGTCGCCCCCGTCCCGTACCGCCCGCTCCAGCCGCCCGTGTCCGTCGCGCCCGTTCTCGGTTCGATCCTTCCGGTCCTGGCCCAGATCGGGGAGGAATCGTCCGGCTGGGGCGTGGGCGGGAACTCGCCGAAGGGCTGGCTGTTGGTGGCCGGCGTCGTGTTGGCGGTCGCAATCGGCGGATACGTCTTCCGTCGCACCACGCGGGCCGGGGTGCTGGCCGCGGCGACCGCGAAGGAGGCCGTTCGTCAGCCGGTCTTCCTGCTGAGCATGGCGCTCGCCGTGGCGCTGCTGGTGGTCAACACCTTCCTGCCGTTCTTCAGCCTCGGCGAGGACGTCAAAATGCTGAAGGACACCGGCTTGGCGACGATGCTGATCGTCGGTCTGCTGGTCGCCGTCTGGACCGCCAGCACGACGATTCACGACGAAATCGAGGGCCGCACCGCGATGACGCTGCTGTCCAAACCGATCAACCGCCGGCAGTTCGTGCTGGGGAAGTACCTCGGGATCTTGCAGGCGGTCGGCCTGCTGACCGTCGTCGTCGGCGTGATCTTCATGGGGCTGGTGTTCTACAAGGTCGCCTACGACGCGAAGGAGTCCGGCGAGCCGATCGACTACACCGAATGGGTGCAGCCCAAGCAGATCGGGCTGGGCGGGGCGTTGGAAGGCAAAGAGATCCTCGTGCCGAACGTCGAGGCGCTGCTGTCCACGTTCGAGATCGTGCCCGCTTTGATGTTGGTGTATCTGGAGATCGCCGTGCTGACGGCGATCAGCGTGGCGATCAGTTGTCGCCTGCCGATGGTCGTGAACCTCAGCGTCTGCTTCACGGTGTTCATCGTCGGCCACCTGACGGGGGTGCTGGTGCTGTGGAAGGGGGACGGCGGGGCGCTGGTGGAGGGGGTGCGGTTCATCGCCGGCCTGATCGCCACCGTGCTGCCCGCCCTGCCGGCGTATAGCAGCGAGGCCGCGATCGCCCGGGAGGCGCTCGTGCCGCCCGAATACCTCGGTTGGGCGACGCTCTACACGGTCTGCTACAGCTCCGCGGCGATTCTCGTGGCGTTCCTGCTGTTCGAGGACCGCGATTTGGCCTGACGTGCGTTCGCCGTTCTCTTCTCGACCGGATCGGGAGCCGAACGGCGGTCGGACTCCCCGGTCCTATCGGTTCTGCCGCGGAAAACGCGGATCGAACGGCGTCGATCGTGCGGCGACTGCCGTTCGTCCGGGGGAGCCTGCTAGACTGGTGTGTCCGCCGCTTCCGGGTTCCATTCACAACCACCGCCGTTCAGGGAGCCGATCGTCGTGCCCGCCCACGCCTCCCTTCGCCGCGCGTTTCCCCCGCGTGAATACGTTCGCGGTCGATCGTTGGGCAGCGCACTGCTGGGTTTCGCGGCGACGTTGCTGCTGTGCGGCGTGCTGCTGTCGCTGTATCTCATCGCGGATCTGCTGATTTCGCGCGGGACGGTCTCCGCCGAGAACGATCATCTGGCGGACCTGCTCGTCCTGACGGGGCAGGCCACCCCGGATGAGGACGGCGTCGTCGCGATCCCGGACGGCTATCGCATGGCGCCGGGCGATCGCGGCATCGCGCATGCGGTGTGGATGAATCGGGACGGCGTCCTCGGTCCGCCGCTCGCCTGGCTGTACCGCAACGTACAAACGCTGCAATCGAACCTCCCGGCGCTCGCGACGCTGATCGGCGCCGCCGTGGTGCTCGGGTTGATGCGGTCGCTCTGTTTGTCTTGGGCGCGGCTGGCGGCGGCCCGGGCGGTCGGAGCGGCGGTGACGCGGCTGCGAAAGGCGTTGCATCGGCAAGCCTTGCGGCTCGGTCCCAGCGACCTGACGGAAGAGGCCGCCAAGGAGGTCCTCGGCCTGTTCACCGTGGACGGCGAGACGCTCCGGCAGGGGTTGCAGGACGGGGTGCTGCGGCTCGGCCGCTACCCGGCGAAGATCATCGTGCTGACGGCGTTCTCCCTGCTGGTCAGCCCGCTGATGACTTTCTACATCGCGTTCCCGCTGCTGGTTTGCTGGTGGCTGCTCCGTCGTCAGGCGGTGTCGGTGAAGCTGGCCCGTCGGTTGGCCACGCATCGCAGCGACAAGGCGCTGCGGCTGCTCGCCGAGGGGCTGACCAAGGCCCGCGTCGTGCGGGGATACGGGATGGAGGAGTTCGAGAGCGATCGCTTCAACACGCACCTCGGTCGCTATCAGTCCGATCTCGCCGCCGCGAATCGCAAAGCCCGGTTGTCGCGCGGGCTGGCGCGGGCGGCGTTGGTGCTGGCCGGTGCCGTGGTGCTGGGCATCCTCGGGACGAAGGTGCTGAACACCGGCGGAGCGTTCACCCCGGCCCATGCGTTGCTGCTGCTCGGCATCGCGTTCAGTCTGCTGCGACCGCTCAACGAACTGGCCGATCTGCACCGTGATCGGCACGCCGCCGCCGTCGCCGCGGATCGGATCTACCGCTATCTGAACCGCGTCCCGGAGGTCGGGCAGGCCGTCGGGGCCAAGTTCCTCCAACCGCTCTCCCGGACGCTGGAGTTCGACGACGTTCATTACACGGATCCTCGCGGCCGCAAACTGCTGGACGGCGTCAGCCTGTCGCTGCCGGCGGGCCAGGTCACCGCGATCGCCGCGCCGGAGTCGCTCGAAGCGAAGGCACTGGTCAGCCTGCCGCCGCGGTTCCTCGAACCGCAGCGCGGCCGCGTGAAATACGACGGCGAAGACATCGCCTGGGTGACGCTGGAAAGCCTGCGTGCGGAGACCGTCTACGTCGGCGGGGGCGATCCCTGCTTCACCGGCACCGTTCGCGAGAACCTCACCGGCGGCGATCCGGAGGTGCCCCTCTCCAAGGTGATCGACGCCGCGAAGACGGCCCACGTGCACAACTTCGTGCAACGCTTCCCGCAGGGCTACGAAACGGTGCTCGGCGAGTTCGGGGAGACTTTGACTCCCGGACAACTCTTTCGATTGGGCTTGGCCCGGGCGGTGCTCCGCGACCCGGCGGTCCTCATCGTGGACGAACCGAGCGAAGGGCTGGACGAGGACAGCAAGGCGCAACTCGACGACACCTTCGCCCGGGTGTTCCCCGGCCGCACCGTGCTGCTGCTGCCCGGCCGGATGACCACGCTTCGCCGGGCCGATCGCGTCGTGTTGCTGCATCGCGGCGCCGTCGAGGCGGTGGGTCCGCGGGAAGAACTTGTGCAGAAGGTGCCGCTGTACCGGCACTGGGAATACGTGCGGTTCAATCACTTCCGTCACGGAACCGCCCCGCAGCCGGCCGGCCCCTCGAACGGTCGCCCGTCGCCCGGTTCTCCCGCCCTCGCCGGTTCGACGGCGTGAGCGACGCGGCGCCCTCGGATCGCGTTCCCGTCGAACCGACCGGGCTCGACCCGTTTCCTCCGCTGCTGGCTCAGGCGACGCGGTTCGCCGCCGTCGCCCACATCGGTCACCTGCGGAAAGGGTCTGAGGTGCCCTACGTCACCCACACATGGGCGGTGATGGTGATTCTCTGCCGGGCCGGCTGGGCGGAGGACGACGAACTCCTCGCCGCCGCGGCGCTGCACGATGTGTTGGAGGACACCGCGGTCACTCCCGCGGAACTGGCGACATCCTTTCCCCCGCGCGTCTGCGAACTGGTCGCGGCGCTCTCCGAACGCAAACGGGACGAGAGCGGGACGAAGCTCCCGTGGGAGACGCGGAAAGCCGAGCACCGCACGCGTCTGGCCGACGCCGATGAGGCGGCCCGGGCGCTCGCCCTGGCGGACAAGCTGCACAATCTGCGATGCCTGGAAGCGGATCTGGCCGCGGGCGTCGACGTCTGGGCGCTGTTCAACGCCCCCCGCGGACGCTGGTTGGAAGCGACCTGGGAGACGATTGAGGCGCTCCGGTGCGACCGCACGGAGAAATTGGCGGCGGCATGCGTGGCGGTTCTCGAGCACCTGTCGAACCGGCCGTAACAGCATGAAACGCTGTCTCTGCACGGTTCAGGCGAGGCGACGAGAGGTTCCCGTGAACGGGCCGTGAAGGAAGCGCAAGGCCCGTTCCAAAAACTTCCGTGCCAATCGTGCCCAAGTTCGTTGACGGCCAGAACCGTCGCCCTTACTCTCCCCGACCGCCCGCGGGACGCGTCTTTCGAGACACGCCTTGTGTGCCGCGGCTTTACTTGAAACCACTCGGCAAACACTCGAGACGGAATGGCCGGGACAGGTCAGGAACGCATTCGGATTCGGATGGAGGCTTACGAGCACTCCACATTAGACGCGAGTGCGTCTGATATCGTCGATACGGCGAAACGAACCGGGGCCCGCGTTCACGGACCGATCCCGCTCCCGACACGGATCGAGCGGTACACCGTGCTGCGTGGCCCCCACGTGGACAAGAAAAGCCGCGAACAGTTCGAGATTCGCACCCATAAACGCCTGATCGACATTCTCCAGCCGACCGGCAAGACGATCGACGCTTTGAACAAGCTTTCGCTCCCTGCCGGCGTGGATATCAAGATTAAGGCCAGCGTCGGGGGCTGAGTGCCCTTCGCGTCGGTCGTCTTTCGTCTCGCTGTTCCGTTTCACGCCCGCGTTTTCGTCGGCGTGTCTGAGTCTCGCTTCCGGGTTCGGGGGCGTTCTCTCTACCAGACAATTCTGCCCGTCCCGCGGTTCGCGCCCCGGGCTCCGGTCTTCCTCCTCGCCTCCCTCACGCCCGCCTCCTCGCCATGCCCGTCGGACTGCTCGGCCGCAAGATCGGCATGACGCAGGTGTTCGAGGAAGATGGTTCCCGCATCGCGGTGACCGTCGTCCAGGCCGGCCCCTGCGTCGTCACTCAGGTGAAGACCGTCGAGTCGGATGGTTACGAGGCGGTGCAAGTCGGCTTCCTTGATAAGGATCGCCGCAAGGCCAGTCGGGCCGAGCGGGGTCACGTCGCCGATCTTGGCGGCAAGAAGCAGGAAGCTCGCAAGCAGGCCGGCGTCGAGCCGGCTCCCCGGGCGAACTGCGAGCCGAAAACGCACTTTCGCGAGTTCCGCACCGACGGCGAAGAGCACGGCCTGTCCGTCGGCGACGAGCTGACGGTCGAGGCGCTCGCCGATCTGAAGCGGATCGACGTCGTCGGCACCAGCAAGGGCCGCGGCACCGCCGGCGTCATGAAGCGTCACAACTTCAGCGGCCAGCGGGCCACGCACGGCGTCAAGCGGGTTCACCGTCACGGCGGCTCGATCGGTCAGAGCGCCGACCCGGCCCGCGTGATGAAGGGTACGAAGATGCCCGGCCGCTACGGCAACGATCGTGTGACGGTGCGGTTCCTGGAGATCGTCCGCGTCGACGCGGAAAACAACGCCGTTCTGCTTCGCGGCGCCGTGCCCGGTCCGAACGGCGGTCTCGTCGAGTTGAAGCACACCACCAAGAACCGTCACAAGAAGTCCGCCTGACCGCTTCGCGGTTCGCTTGGAACTCTGGTTCGCCCTCACCCTTTTATCCTCCCCGGTTCTTCCCACCCACCTGCGACACATGGCGGCGATTAGCGTCCCCGTGCTCGGCCGCGACGGCGGCGAGACCGGCACCTACGACTTCGACGGCGACGAGCTGGCCTCGGCGATCTCGAAGCAGCTCCTTCACGACGCCGTCGTGATGTACGAGCGTAACAAGCGGCAGGGCACGGTTCAGACCCGCTCCCGCGGTATGGTCGCCGGCTCCACCAAAAAGATTTACCGCCAGAAGGGCACCGGCCGTGCCCGGATGGGTGCTAAGCGGACCCCTGTCCGTCGCGGTGGCGGCGTGACCTTCGGCATCAAGCCAAAGGACTGGTACACCCGGATGCCCCGCAAGGCGGTTCGCCTCGCCACGCGGATGTCGATTCTGTCGAAGTTCCAGGACGGCCAAGCGGTCGTCGTGGACGGGTTCGACCTCGACGAGCCCCGTACCAAATTGGCGGCCGATCGCCTCAAGGCGCTCGGCCTGTACGGTCAGCCGGCGTTGCTGGCGCTGGACGGCCACGACCCCCTCGCCTGGCGGGCCTGTCGCAACTTGGAGCACCTCTGGGTGCGTCCGGTCGGCGATCTGAACGCTTACGACGTGCTGCACCAGCGGCAGTTCGTGATCACCACGGCCGCCCTCGACTCGCTGCTCGGCCGTGCCGATCAGCGGCTCGCCGCCTGACCTTCCCCTCCCGCACCGCACGCACGACCACCGCCGGAGGAATTCATCATGGGCCGCCCCCGTCCCCCCAAGCCGGAACAGTTCGCCGCCGATCGGGCGATCGAACTCGACCCCTACAGCGTTATCTTGCGGCCGTTGGTCACCGAAAAGGGCACGCACCTTTCCGAGCGGCACAACGCGTACACCTTCGAGGTGCACCCGCAGGCCGGTAAGTACGACATCAGAAACGCCGTGCAGACGATCTGGAACGTCCGGGTCGATAAGGTTCGCACCCAGAACCGTGCCGGCAAGACGAAACGGACTCGTTCCGGCCTCGGTCGGACCCGGGCCTGGAAGAAGGCCATCGTCAAGTTGCACGCGGAAGATCAGATCTCGTTCTTCTGATTCACCCGATCGACCTTTATTGCGACCGCATGGCGGGCTGACGTCCGCCGCTCGCCTTTTACTCTCAACTTCGCTCCCCTCCGACTCCCGCTCTCATGGGCATCCGCAACTACAAACCGACCAGTCCGGGCCGCCGCGACGCGTCGGTCGCGGACTTCGCGGAGATCACGGACCGGAAGAAGCAGCCCGAGAAGTCGCTGCTGGTTCGCATCACCCGCAAGGGCGGTCGGAACAACCAGGGCAAGATCACCGCTCGTCACCGGGGCGGCGGCGCTCGCAAGATGTATCGCCTCGTCGACTTTCGTCGCGAGAAGGATGACGTCGCGGCGAACGTGGTCGGCATCGAGTACGACCCGAACCGGTCCTGCCGGATTGCGTTGCTGGAATACGCCGACGGCGAGAAGCGGTACATCCTGGCTCCGGCGAAGCTGGAAGCGGGCATGACCGTGATGAGTGCCGAGTCCGGCCTGGACCCGGACGTCGGGAACTGCATGCCGTTGTCCGCGATTCCGCTGGGCACCACCGTTCACAACATTGAGATGCGGCCCGGCCGCGGTGGACAGATCTGTCGCGCCGCCGGCACCGAAGCCGTGTTGAACGCCCGCGAATCCTCCTGGGCTCAGCTGACGCTGCCCTCCGGCGAGGTTCGCCGCGTGCCGGCCGCCTGTCGGGCGACGATCGGCGCCGTCGGCTTCAGCGAGCACAGCGCCATCAAGCTCGGTAAGGCCGGGCGGAAGCGCCACATGGGCTGGCGTCCGAAGGTTCGCGGTACGGTGATGAACCCGGTCGCTCACCCGATGGGCGGCGGCGAAGGCAAGAACTCCGGCGGTCGTCACCCCTGTTCGCCGACCGGCGTCCTCGCCAAGGGCGGCGACACCCGCAAGAAGCGGAAAGCCAGCTCCAAGTCGATCGTCCGGCGTCGTAAGTCGCGTCGCTACGGCGTCAAGAAAACCTGATCGGCGAGTCTTCGACCCGCTCGTTCATCCCCCGCACTCCGTCTCCTTTTCGTTCACCTCCCGCCTTCACCTCGCAAATGGGTCGCAGCACCAAAAAAGGGCCGTTCGTCGCCGCGCACCTTCTGAAGAAGGTGGAGAAGCAGGACGCCGACGGGACCAAGATCCCGATCAAGACGTGGGAACGGGCCAGCACCGTGATCCCGGACTTCGTCGGTCACACCTTCCAGGTGCACGACGGTCGGAAGCACATCGACGTTTACATCACCGAGGAGATGGTCGGGCACAAGCTCGGCGAATTCGCCCTCACCCGCACCTTCCGCGGCCATGGAGCGAAGGGCAAACGCTAATCGCCCTCCCGCTCTGTTACGTCCGCCTCACGCCTGTTCGCCCTGCTCCCGTGTCACACGTCCGCGCCGTCCACAAGTTCGCCCGCATCTCGGCGACGAAGGTGCGTCCGTTCGCGGACCTGATCCGCGGCAAGACCGCTGGTCAGGCCGAGCAAGAGCTGAAATACATCCATAACCGCGGAGCCCGCATGTTGGAGAAGGTGCTGAAAAGCGCCGTCGCCAACGCGGAAGACAAAGGCGCCCGCAACCCGGAGGGGCTGATCATCGCGGAAGCCCGCGTCGACGGCGGCCCGATGATCAAGCGCTCGCAGGCTCGTGCCCGCGGGATGTCCTACATGATCCGTCGCCGCACGGCCCACATTCATGTGGCCGTCGACGCCCCGGAAGTCGCCTAGTCCCGCCCCTCGCCACCACACCTCAGAACAGGACCGCAGCGATGGGCCAGAAGACCCGCCCCACCGGTTTCCGCATCGGCATCACGGAGCCTCACCGCTCCAAGTGGTATGCCAACAAGAAGAACTTCGGCGACCTCCTGGTCGAAGATCACAAGATTCGGACTTTCATCAAGTCCAAGAACAACAACGCGGCGATCGCCCGCGTCGATATCGAACGCACCCGCGACAGCGTGGTCGTCCATCTGCACAGCGCCAAGCCCGGCGTCCTGATCGGCTCCAAAGGCCAGAACGTGGACCGGGTGAAGGCTGAACTGGAGGATCTGACCGGCCGTCGTATGGACGTCAAGATCGTGGAGCTTTCCAACCCGAACCGCAACGCGGTGCTGGTTGCGGAAGACCTCGCCGGTCAGCTGGAGCGTCGCGGCAGTTTCCGCCGGGCGATCAAGCGGACGATGGACTCCGTGATGGAGTCCGGCGTCCTCGGCGTGAAAATGGAATTGGCCGGCCGTTTGGGCGGCTCAGAAATGAGCCGTCGTGAGAAGGCCAGCCGCGGGAGCATCCCGCTGAGCACATTGCGGCGTCACATCGACTACGGGTTCGCCCAGGCCAAAACGGCCCAGGGGATCATCGGAGTCAAAGTCTGGATCGACCTCGGCGACTACTCGGAAGAAACTCATGGCGTTGATGCCCAAGCGGGTCAAGCACCGCAAGCAGCAAAGAGGGCGTATAAAAGGTGAGGCCCAACGGGGCAACACCATCGCCTACGGCGACTTCGGATTGCAGGCCACGGAGGCCGGTTACGTGACGGCGCGCACCATCGAGGCGAGCCGGATCGCGATCATGCAGTACATCCGGGGCGAGGGGAAGTTGTATATTCGCATCTTCCCGCACAAGCCCGTCACCGCCCGTCCGCTGGAAACGCGGATGGGTAAGGGTAAGGGCGACCCGGATCATTGGGTTGCCGTCGTCCGCCCGGGCACCGTGCTGTTTGAAGTCCTCGGCGTGTCGAAAGACGCGGCGAAGGATTGCTTCGCTCGCGTCGCCTACAAGCTGCCGGTGAAAGTCCGGTTGCTCGAAAAGACCCCCGGTCCGTTGCAGTCTTAGGCCGTGAGCGTTGCGGCCGGAAGGCCGTCTCGCCACACTGCCCCGTTCGGGCGGCCCTCACCGGGTCGCCCTTGTTTTCGATATCCCGCGTCCCCCGCAACCCAGAGACACGATCATGGCGACCGCCTCCGAATTGCGGGAGATGAGCGTCGAGGAACTCGGCCACCAGCTCAACAGCACCCGCCAGGAACTGTTCCGTTTACGGTTCCAGGCGAGTACCGAGAAGCTGGAAGCTCCCTCGAACCTCAAGAAGCTGCGTCGCGACGTGGCCCGCATCCTGACGATCCGTCACGAACGCGAACGGTCCGAAGCCGTCGCCGCGGCCTGACGCTCGATCGTTCGCTCTAAGTTTCCCCGGTTCCTCCCCCACGGCCGGCGCCCCGCACTCCTCCCGATGCTCTCCCTCCAGCGATGAAGACCCGACTCCGCGGCACCGTGACCAGCGACGTAAACTCCAAGACCTTGAAGGTCGAGGTGCAGCGCCGGTATCGGCACCCGAAGTACGGCAAGATCGTTCGTGGCCGGACCGTCTGTCACACCCATGACCCGCAGGAGCGCGGCAAGCTGGGCGACGTGGTTGAGATTATCGAGTCCAAGCCGCACTCCAAGCTGAAGCGCTGGGAGTTGGTGAAGGTCGTTCAGGCCTCCGACGAGGTGGCCGTGAAGGCCAGCTTGGAGACTGAGGCCGATGTGCCCGAGGCGACGGGCGCCACGGCGGATAACACTCCCGCCCCGGACGGGCAGCCGGTGTCCGCGCCGGAGGGGCTCGCCGAGCCGCCGACCGGCGCCGCCGGAGCGGCCGGCTCCCCGGAAGGCTTGGCCTGACTCCCGCCGCACGGCGTTCCCGCCGCTTTTCCGCGTCCCGCCACGCGTTTTTCCCGCACCCTTTTTGATCCGCCGCGTCCGGCGTCTGAGGCCTCCCGATGATCCAGATGGAAACCGAACTCGAGGTCGCGGATAACTCCGGGGCTAAGATCGTCAAATGCATCAAGGTGTTGGGCGGCACGAAGAAGCGGACGGCCGGCCTGGGTGACGTGATCGTCGTCTCCGTTCAAAAGGCGGCTCCCGGCTCGGCGATTAAGAAGGGCACGGTGACCCGCGGGGTGATCGTTCGCACTCGCAAGTCGACCCGCCGCATGGACGGCAGCTACGTGCGGTTCGACACGAATGCCCTGGTCGTGACCGACAAGGACGGCAACCCGCGCGGCACTCGGATCTTCGGGGCCGTCGCCCGGGAGTTGCGGGGCAAGTTCATGAAGATCGTGTCGCTCGCCAGCGACGTGGTCTGAGAGTCGTTCGGTCCCCCACGTACAAGATCGCGCCCCGCTTTCGGGGCTGACGCCCCACGCTCGCCTTCAGCTATGAAGATCAAAAAGAACGACCTCGTCGTCGTCACCGCCGGCAACCATAAATCCACGCAGCCGAAGCGGGTGCTGGAAGTGCGCGACGGCGGGAAGAAGGTCGTGGTCGAGGGCGTGGCCGTGGCGTTCAAGCACGTCAAGAAGGGCCATCCCAAGAGTCCGCAGGGCGGCCGGCTCGAGATGGAAATGGCGATCGACGCCTCTAACGTGATGTACTTCGATCAGGCCGCCGGCAAGCCCTGCCGCCTGGGGTACCGCTTCACCGAGGACGGCGCGAAGGAGCGTTATTGCAAAGGGAGCGGCAACGCTGCCGGGATCGTCAGCCCCCCGAAGGCCAAGTACGCCTCCAAGTAGCATCGCTTCGTTCGCCCACTCTAAGTCTCACCGCACCCGCGAAAGCGTATCGGCAAGCGGCGTCTCCCCCGCCGCGGTTGATTGCCGGTCCCCTGAAAGAATCTCATGCAGCCTCGCCTGAAAACGAAGTACGAGGAGCAAGTCCTCCCCGAGCTCAAGAAAGAGATCGGCCGCGACAACGCGCATTCGTTGCCGAAGCTGACGAAGATCGTCATCAGCATGGGGCTGGGCGAAGCGAGCCGCGACAGCAAGCTGATCGATCAGGCTCAGGACATGCTGTCGATCATCGCCGGCCAGAAGGCGGCCCGGCGGAAAGCGACCAAGAGCATTTCGCAGTTCCGGCTCCGCGAGGGGACCGAGGTCGGCGTGATGGTCACGCTTCGGGGCGCTCGGATGTACGAGTTCCTCGATCGGCTGGTCGCCCTGGCCCTGCCGCGGGTTCGTGACTTCCGCGGGTTGAACCCCAAGGGCTTCGACGGCGCCGGGAACTTCAACATGGGCCTCAACGAGCAGTACGTGTTCCCCGAGGTCGACCCGGACCGCTTCCCCAACCAGCAGGGGATGAACATCGTGATGGTGACCACGGCCAAGGATGACGACGAGGGCCGGATTCTGATGCGGAAGCTCGGCCTGCCGCTCCGCAAGCCGGGCGACACCGGCGGTCGTCGTCGGTAGTCTCGCGCTCACGTCGCTTTTTCACCACTCATAACGCTCAGGGGGCGAACGCCCCCCGCTCGCCTCCCACTTCTTTCGCCCCAAGGCCCCCGCCATGATGACCGACCCGGTGGCGGACATGCTCACCCGCATCCGCAACGCAGTCGCGATCGAGCGGCCGCACGTCGACATTCCCACGTCCAAGCTGAAGGTCGGCATCGCCGAAGCCCTCCAGCGTGAGGGGTATATCTGGGAGTACGAGATCGTCGAGGAAGAGCCGCGCAGCACGCTGCGGCTGATCCTCAAGTACGGTCCGAACGGCGAGCGGGTCATCACAAAGATTGATCGCTTCTCCAAGCCCGGTCGGCGCGTCTACGCCAACGTCAAAGGCACCCCGGTGGTGCTCGACGGCCTGGGCGTGGCGATTCTC
This sequence comes from Alienimonas chondri, assembly GCF_013036045.1. GTDB lineage: Bacteria > Planctomycetota > Planctomycetia > Planctomycetales > Planctomycetaceae > Alienimonas > Alienimonas chondri. The sequence continues at coordinate 37,479 of NZ_WTPX01000004.1, read as the reverse complement.
AGCACCAACAAGGGCGTTCTGAGCAGCCGCGAGGCCAAAGAGCAGAACGTCGGTGGCGAAGTCCTCTGCACGATTTATTGAGCCGACTTTTTCGCTGCCCTCTTCCAAGAGGCCGGCGAACGTTCGTCTCTCTTCCCTCCTCCCGGACGCACCGCCCAAGCGGCTCGCCGACGGACTCTTCCTGAGAACCTCCCATGTCTCGTATCGGTAAGCAGCCGGTCGTCGTGCCGGACGGCGTGACCGTCTCCGTCGACGGCGGCTCCGTGAACGTCAAGGGCCCGAAGGGCGACCTGTCGTTCGCCCCACACCCGAACATGACCGTGGCGCTCGCCGACGACGGCAAGAGCGTCTCCGTCACCCGGCCGAACGATCAGGCTCAGAACCGCGCCCTGCATGGGCTGACGCGTTCGCTGATCGACAACATGGTGATCGGGGTCAAGGAACCGTTCGAGCGGAAGCTGGAGATTCGCGGCGTCGGTTACAACGCCAAGCTGAACGGCAACAAGCTCGCGTTGCAGGTCGGCTTCGCCAACACGATCGAGTTGACGGTCCCGGACGGCGTCGAATGCACGCTGCCGGATCAGACGCACGTCGTCGTCCGCAGCCCGGACAAGCAGAAGTGCGGCCAGTTCGCCGCGAACGTCCGCAAGGTGCGGCCGCCCGAGCCGTACAAGGGCAAGGGAATTCGCTACGACGGCGAACAGGTCAAGCAGAAGGCAGGTAAGGCGTTCGGCGCCGGCGGCAAGTAGGCCGCGTCGTTGATCGGGGCCGAACGTCGGCGTTCGGCCCCCGACCGCTCCCTCGGGCGGTTGCCCTTTTCGCCGCCCCACCGCATAGTGCCCGGCCCGCCGCCGGGCGAGACGAACCCACCACACGCCGATGCCCACCCAGAAGAAGCTCGCCAAGACCCGCGCCCGTCGCGGCTATCGCGTGCGCAACCGCATTCGCAAGTTCGCCGCCGGCCGTCCCCGGCTGACGGTGTTCCGGTCGAACAAGCACACCTACGCCCAGTTGATCGACGACGTCGCGGGCAAGACGCTCGCCGCCGCCAGCACGACGGAGTCCTCCTCCGACGGCAAGGCCGCCGGCGACGCGGAGTCCGCGAAGAAGGTCGGTTCGCTGATCGCCGAGCGGGCGAAAGAGGCCGGCATCACCGAGGTCGTCTTCGATCGCGGTCGCTACGCCTTTCATGGCCGCGTCGCGGCGGTGGCTGAAGGCGCTCGCGACGGCGGCTTGAACTTCTAAGCATTTCTGCCCGCGTCGAACCTCGTTCGGCGCGGCACCCGATCACCTTTCTCCCCACGTTCGTCTCCCGATGTCTCAAGGCCGCGGCGACTCGCCGGAAAAGACCGTTCAGATTCGCCGCTGCTCCTGCGTGGTGAAGGGCGGCCGTCGGTTTAGCTTCACGGCGCTGGTGGTGACCGGGAACTCGCAGGGCAAGGTCGGCTACGGCTACGGCAAGGCGATCGAGGTGCCCCTGGCGATTGAGAAGGCCACCAAACAGGCCAATCGCCAGATGAAGGACATCCCGCTGGTCGACGGCACGATCCCGCACAAGGTGATCGGCAGCTATCGTAGCAGTAAGGTGATCCTGATTCCGGCCCGCCCCGGTACCGGCATCATCGCCGGCGAAGCCGTGCGGGCGGTCGTCGAGAGCGCCGGCGTGACGGACATCCTCACCAAGTCGATCGGGTCCTCGAACCCGGTCAATCTGGTGAAGGCGGTCATGCAGGGGCTGGAGTCCCTGCGGACCCGTGAGACGGTCGCGACGCTTCGCGGCGTCGAACTCTAAACCGCACTGTGAGCCGTCCTCTTCGAGAGGACGGCTGACGCTTCGTTCACACTTTTCTGATCAGTCCGCCGCACGACGGCACGGGCGAGGCGGGAGCCGAACAATGATTATCGACGACGTCCATCAGGGCATCCGCAAGAACCGCAAGAAAAAGCGGGTCGGTCGCGGTCCCGGCTCCGGCCACGGCAAGACCAGCGGTCGCGGCCATAAGGGCTTCTTCTCGCGGGCCGGTTCCAGCAAGCGGACCGGGTTCGCGGGCGGCACCACCCCGCTGTTCATGCGGGTCGCCAAGCGGGGCTTCTCGAATGCGAAGTTCCGGCTGAAGGTCGCCGCGGTGAACGTCTCCGCGTTGGAGATCTTCGATGCCGGCACCGAGATCACGCCGGACTTCCTGAAAGACAAGGGCTTCACGAACGGCCCGTTCGACGTGGTCAAGATCCTCGGGGACGGCGAGCTGACCAAGAAGCTGACGGTGAAGGCTCACCGCTTCAGCGCCAGCGCCAAGCAGAAGATCGAAGCGGCCGGCGGCACCGTCGAAGAGCTGCCCCGCACGAAGCCCGAGAGTAAGAAGCGGCGCGGCGTCTCCGCGGCGTTGGCGGCCGCTGGCGATACCGTCAGCGGCGCTGCCGGCGAAGCCAAAGATGCCGCCGCTGCCGCGACGGGCGCCGCCGCCGGCGTCGTGGCTTCCGCGGCCGAAGCGGTCGCCGGCGCGGCCGAGTCCGTCAAAGAGACCTTGACCGACGACGACGCCTCCGCCGACGCTGGCGACTCTGAAGAGTAGCTTCCCGCCGCGATTCTCCGCGGCTGGCAGATCGATATCCCCGACGATCAGACCCCGAAGGACCGCGGGACGCGATGTTCAATAAGCTCGTCACCGTCTTCCGCATCCCCGAGTTGCGGCGGAAGATCCTGCTCACGCTGATTCTCTTGGCGGTCTACCGCATGGGGTTCAGCATCCCCCTGCCGTTCATCGACCAGGATCAGCTCGCCGCGCTGCAGGCCAAAAGCAGCGGCGACAGCACCGACCCCACCGGGAAGGTGCTGCAGGTCGTCAGCCTGTTCTCCGCGAGCAGCCTGTCGAACGCCACGATCTTCGGTCTGGGGATCATGCCGTACATCTCGGCGAGCATTATCTTCCAGTTGCTCGGCAGCGTGTATCCGCCGCTTGAGCAGCTGCAGAAGGAGGGCGAAAGCGGGCGACGAAAGATCACCGAGTGGACGAGATACGCCACCGTGCTGATCTGTATCGGGCAGAGTTACTTCTGGATCAAGCAGCTCTCCAGCGGGGCGTTGACCGGCCAGAAGTTGATTATGACCGAGTACGACTGGTGGCTGTATTACATGCTCGGGACGATCGTGATGACGGCCGGGACGATCTTCCTGATGTGGATCGGCGAGCAGATCGACGCCTACGGCATCGGCAACGGCATCTCGCTGCTGATCATGGCGGGCATCCTCGCCCAGATGCCCGGCGCCGGTTACGACCTGCTGCGGCCGGCGTTGAAGGACGGTATCGCCCTCGGCTCCGAGATGGGCATCGACACGCTGCTGTTACTGACATTGCTGTTCGCAGGGGTCGTGGCCTGGGTCGTGTTTATCACGCAGGGGCAGCGGCGGATTCCGATCCAAAGTCAGAAGCACGTTCGCGGCCGCAAGAGCGCCGGCGGTCAGCGCCAGAGCCTGCCGCTGCGGGTGAACCAGGCCGGCGTCATGCCGATCATCTTCGCCAGCAGTCTGCTGATGTTCCCCTACTTCATCTTCCACTACCTCGGGCAGGTGTTCCCGAACGTGGGGATCCTGAACGAGCTCGATCAGGCGTTTGGCGGGCAGGGCTTCATCTACAACTTGCTCTACGTCGCGCTGATCTACTTCTTCTGCTACTTCTGGACGGCGATTACCTTCAACCCGAAGGACATGGCGGAGAACCTGAAGGACTACGGCTCCTTCATCCCCGGCTATCGCCCCGGCGCCCGGACGGCGAACCACCTCGAAGCCGTGATGGTTCGCATCACCTACGTCGGCGCCGCGTTCCTGGCGCTGGTCGCCATCATCCCGGCGATCATCAGCTCCTACCTCGGCGTTCCGCCGATGGCGGCGAGCTTCTACGGCGGCACCGGCCTGCTGATCGTCGTGAGCGTCGTGCTGGACCTCGTCCAGAAGATCGACAGCCACCTCGTCATGCGGAACTACCCGGGCCTGCTGGACGCGGAGAACTGAGGGGTGGAGTTGAGAGTTCAGAAGTGAGAGTTGAGAGTACGCTGGGGTCGTCGCCGACCGCCTCTCAACTCGGGTCTCTCAACGCTTAACTCCCTTGCCCGTCACGCTGAAGACCGCCGCCGAGATCGACCGCATGCGGGCGGCCGGAGCGGCGGTCGCTGCGTGTCATGACGCGGTTCGGGCGATTCTCAAGCCGGGCGTCACGACCCGGGAGCTGGACGACGCCGTCTGGCGGGCGATGCGGAAGCGGGGCGGCTCCCCGCTGTTCCTCGGTTTTCCCAACCCGGACGGCGACGGTCCTCCCTTCCCCGCGGTGACCTGCATCAGCGTGGGCGAAGAGGTGGTGCACGGCATCCCCTCGGATCGCGTGCTGAAAGCGGGCGATCTAGTCAGCGTGGATGTCGGCGTGCGCATCCGAGGGTGGTGCGGCGACAGCGGCTGGACCTACGCCGTCGGCGAGCCGTCTGCGGAGCATGCCCGGTTGATGAACTGCGGGCGGGAGTCGTTGGCGTTCGCGCTCCGTGAGTTGCCGAAGCGTCAGCGGTGGAGCGAGATCGCCGGACCTTTGGCGGAGATCGCCGCCGCCGCAGGCTTCGGGGTGGTGAAAGAATTCAGCGGACACGGCCTCGGTCGGACGATGCACGAGGAGCCGGAGGTGCCGAACTACCCCGACGAACATCGTGACGATTGGGACTTCGATCTTATCCCCGGGCTGACGCTGGCGATCGAGCCGATGCTGACGGCTGGGAGCCCGGACGTAAGCGTCTCCGACGACGATTGGTGGACGGCGACTACCGACGACGGCGGCGCCGCGGTGCATTTCGAACATACGGTCGCCTTGACCGAACGAGGGGTCGAGATCCTCACCGCCGGCGTGGGCGAACCGCTGTCATTGTAGGATCCGCTTTGCGGACCGACGACCGGCCGATACGGAGGTCGGACACGCCGTCCGCACAGCGGACTCCGCGGGACGCGCGATTTCGGTACGGTTTTCGCGTCGGGTCGGTTGAGGTTCCGGCGGACGGCGCCTAGACTCGGCGATTCGCCCCTGTGCGTGCTCGGCGCTTCCCGTCTAGGGCGATGCCCGGCGTCCGCAGAGTTCGCTGTTTCGTCGCCGCCCCGGGCGGCCCCATTCGCCCCGCCCGCGTTGCTCTTTAGAGTGAGGACTGTCCGATGAAAGTTCGTGCCAGCGTGAAACGCATCTGCGAGTCGTGCAAGGTGGTCCGCCGCAAGGGGCGGGTCTACGTGATCTGCACCGCCAACCCCCGTCATAAGCAGCGGCAGGGTTAGTCGCGGTCGATTCGATCGCGGCTCTCGTTCGCTGCTTCCTTTCTCTTTTACCGCACCTGGGGCTGCCGCCCCTCGCTCGCCTCTCGCCAGCAACTCGAAGTTATGCCGCGTATCCAGGGCGTCGACATTCCGAACGACAAGCCCGCGTTCGTCTCGCTGACCTATCTGTACGGCATCGGCCGGCATACGGCGATTCAGATCTGCGATCAGCTGGAGTTGGATCCGCGCGTCAAGGCGGGCGAGATCGGCGAAGAGGGGATTTCCCAGATCAACAACCTGCTCGATAAGTCGTACACGATCGAGGGCGCTCTGCGGCGTCAGGTTGCCGGGGATATCTCTCGCCTGCGTGAGATCGGCTGTTACCGCGGTATTCGGCATCGCCGCGGCCTTCCGGTTCGCGGTCAGCGGACCCAGACCAACGCCCGGACTCGCAAGGGCGGCAAGAAGACCGTTGCCGGCAAGAAGGGTGTTAAGGACATGCGGCACTAGGTCGTTCGACCCGGTCCGCAGTTCGGTCGCGTTCGTTTCTCCTCCCCTCGATTTAGCAGCTCAGTCCCGCACCCGTGGCAAAAGTCAAACGCAAACGCGTCCGTCGCAACGTCAGTCGGGCCGTGGCCCACATCAAGGCGACGTTCAATAACACCACGGTGACGATCGCCGACACCAACGGCGACGTGTTGTGCTGGGCGACCGCCGGAACGATGAACTTCAAGGGTTCTCGCAAGAGCACGCCCTACGCCGCCCAGCGGGCCGCGGAGAGCTGTGCGGAGCGGGCGGCGAAGTTCGGCGTCAAAGAGATGGAGGTCAAGGTGAAGGGCCCCGGCAGCGGCCGTGAGTCCGCGATCACCGGTCTGCAAATTCCGGGGCTGTCGATCAAGAGCATCGAGGACGTAACTCCCCTGCCGCATAACGGCTGTCGCCCGCCCAAGAAGCGGCGCGTCTGACGGCCCCCGCGTTCGCCGCTCGCTCCCGCTTGGTCCGGGTCGAGCCGCCGCGGACGCATGAGCGAGGCCAGGGATTCGGCCCGCTTCGTTGCTCGCCGCGGCTCCGCGAGGGGTCCGCGGCGATTCCCGTCCGGTCGGTCAATGTGAGGACCGCCGGCGGCCCGCCCCCCGCCGACCCCACCCAGGTCTTGATTTTATGCGTATCCGCTGGCGCGGCCTCGAACTCCCCAGCAGTGTTACTTCCGATCGGGAGACGCTGACTGATACTTACTGCGCGTTCCACGTCGAGCCGTTTGAGCGAGGCTTCGGCCACACGATCGGCAACAGCCTCCGCCGCATTCTGCTCTCCAGCCTCGAAGGCTCGGCGGTCAGCAAGGTGAAGCTGCAGGGAGTCCAGCACGAGTTCAGCACGATCCCCGGCGTCCTTGAAGACGTCACGGATATCTGCCTGAACCTCAAGAGCCTCGTCGTCAAGAACCACAGCCCGGCTGAGAAGGTTCTGCGGATCGAGAAGCACGGCGCCGGCCCGGTGACCGGGGCGGACGTGATCGGCGACGATCAGGTGCACGTCGTCAACACCGACCTGCACATCGCCACGCTGACCGAGGACGTCTCCTTCGTCGCGGAGATGGCCGTCAACAACGGTCGCGGCTACGTGCAGGCGGCCGAGTTTTACGAGCGGGATCCGGAACCCGGCACGATCCCGCTGGACGCCATCTTCAGCCCGGTGACGCGCGTGCGTTATCGGATCGAAGAGACGCGCGTCGGTCAGCGGACGAACTACGACCGGCTGATCCTGGAAGTCTGGACCGACGGCACCATCACCCCGGAGATGGCGCTGGTCGAAGCCTCCAAGATCCTTCGCAAGCACCTCAACCCGTTCATCAACTACCGCGAGCCCGGCCCGCTGATGCCGCCGGAGAGCGGCCTGCGGCGGATGATGGACGAGACTGGCTACAGCCCCGTCGATCAGGAGTTGGAAGAGAAGCTCAATATGAGCCTCGCCGAGCTGGAACTGAGCGTCCGGGCGACGAACTGCCTCGAGAGCGAAGGCATCAACAGCGTCCGCGATCTCGTCAGCAAGAACGAAGACGAGCTGCTTCAGGTCCGCAACTTCGGCGAGACGACCCTCGTCGAGGTCCGCGAGCAACTCCAGCAGCACGGCCTGCGACTCGGGATGCGCGTCCCGGCCCGCACCTGATTCACTGATTCGTTTCGTAACGCTGAGGCCCGGCCGGGCCTCAGCGTTATTGCTTGAAGTCCACCGGCCGATCGGTCGGGGCGAATCGTTCGCCCCGGACCCCAACCCGCGCTCTCCCTTTGAGCCGGGTTCCCTTCCCTCCCCCTGAACCTCAGACGAAAGCTCTCCCATGCGTCACCGCATGCGTGGCCGCAAACTCGGCCGGAACGCCTCGCACCGCAAGGCCATGTTCAAGAACATGGCGTGCAGCCTGATTCGCACCCTGCGGATCGACCCGGACGAGCCCGGCGCCCCGTTGGTCAGCGGCCGGATCGTGACGACCACGCCGAAGGCCAAGGAGCTGCGTCCGTTCCTGGAGAAGCTGATCACGATCGGCAAGAAGGCGAAGATCGCCGCCGCCAAGGCGGAAGAGTTCGCCACGACGGCGGAGAGAGGCTCCGCGGAGTACAAGGAGTGGCGTGAGGGCGAAGGTTGGCGGAACTGGACCGCGGCCCGGGCGCCGTACGTCGCCTTGCGTCGCCGGGCGTTCAGCCGGCTGCGGGATGACGAAGCGGTCGACATCCTGTTCGAGGAACTGGCCGATCGGTTCGAGAACCGCCCCGGCGGCTACACCCGCATCGTCCGTCTGGCCGCTCGGCGGTTGGGCGACGGCGGCGAGCAGGCGATGATCGAATTCGTCGGTGAATCGGACGCTCGCAGCCGCTCCGGCAAGAAGCGGACCGCCCCCGTGGTCCGCGACGACGCGCCGAAGGTCGTCGCCGATGAGACGACCGCTGAAGAGTCGACCGAACCGCCCAGCGACGACGCGGACGCCTCCGGCCCCCCGCCGGAAGCTCCGGAGACCGCCGAAGGCGAAGCCGCCGCCGGCGCCGCGGCCGACGAGCAGCCGCGGAACGAACCGGACGGCTCCCTGCCGAAGGACTGAAATCGTCGACGACTCTCAGCCGACGTCGCCCGCGTCCCGGATCCCCTCAGGGTCCGGGACGCTTCGCGTTGGAGATCACGCGACATTCGATCCGGGCAAGCGTTCTGTCGTCCGCACGCCGGGCTCGGCCGGGTCTGTCCGGAGAGGGGGGCGCCCGGCGCCGCGATCCGGGTTCGCGCGATGGTGGGGGACGTTGCTAAACTACGCCCCGCCCCGCGTTCGTCGAGCGTTTGCCGTGTCTCCTCCCCCGCGTCGCCGCCTGCGGGTCGATCGTGCCGCCCGGTCCGCGGTTCAGGGATCGAAGCAGTCGGAACCGTTCGACTTCACGTTGACGATGCGGCGGTTGTGCGAGGACGTGTGCGATTCGCTGCCGGAGTTTGCGCATATCGACATGCGTCGGGTCGCGGTGACGTTCGCCCAGGCCAAGAAGCGGGTGCCGCACGGCTTGCAGGCCAAGCTGACCCCGCTGCGATTCGAGGGCGGCTCGGCGACGACGGTGCGTCGCGGCGTGACCTACGCGGCCCCGACGCTGCACGACGGCGAGGTCGAACTGCTGTACGTGCTCACGTTCTATCTCCCGCGGTTTCTGGACCACGTGCCGAAGGAGAAGCTGACCACGGTGCTGCACGAGTTGCACCACGTCAGCCCGGCGTTCGACGGCGATATCCGTCGGTTTCCCGGCCGCTGCTATGCCCATTCGCACTCGCAGGCGCAGTACGACGCCGAGATGGCGGTGCTCGCCGAGCGTTACCTCGAAGCCGGTCCGCCGGGTTGGGTGGATCGCTTTCTGAACAGCCGGTTCCGCGATCTTCAGTCCCGGCACGGGGCGGTGGTGGGATTGAAGCTGCCGATTCCGAAATTGATCCCGGTGGGTCGCGGGTAGAGCGAAGCCTTCAGTCTCTCGCTTCCCTCTCCGGCGCCCCGCTGACCAGCGATCAACCGCGGCGGAAAAGCCGATCTCGACCGACCCCGCCGAGCGTCCACAGGGCGGCGATCGCTTCGCGTCCGTTGATCTTCGAGTGGCCGATCGCGCGATCCGTAAACGTGACCGGCGTTTCCGCAACGGTCGCCCCCGCGGCGACGCAGCGGTAGAGAAACTCTTCCATGAAGGAGTAGCCGGTCGAGCGGATCGCCTCGAAGTCGACACGGTTCAACAGTTCGCGTCGGAACGCGCGATAGGCGCCGCTGCAATCACGCTGTGTCAAACCCAGCAGCGCGCGACTGTAGATGTTGATCGCACGGCTCATCACAAGTCGCTTCAGCGGCCAGCCTTCAATGGCCCCGCCGGGGACGTAGCGGCTGCCGATCGCCATTTCGTGGGTCTCCAGCACAGCCAGCAGCGCCGGGAGATGGCGGGGGTGATGCGACCAGTCGGCGTCCATCGTGACGACAGCGCCGTAGCCGTCGGCGAGAGCGGCCCGCAGTCCGGCGAGCGTGGCGCTGCCCAGGCCTCGTTCGTGCTGCCGCACCGAGACTGAGACCCGAGGGTTCTCCGTGAAGCGTTCCTCCACCGCGGCGGCGGTGCCGTCAGGCGAATCGTCGTCGACCACGAGCACATCCAACCGATCATCGACCGCGAGAATCGCGGCGGCGAGGTCGGGGACGTTCTCCCGTTCGTTATATGTACACAGCACCACCTGAATGCGATCGGCCCGCGCCGCGAGAACAGGGGCGGCGCCTTCGGCCGGAACATCGCTCAAACGGTCGGCTCGTCGGCATCGGACGCGGGGCTCTCCGCCGGCGCCGGCGCCGCGAGGGGAGCCAGATCAGCGGGGGAGCCGGCGGGGGAGCCGAAGTTCACTTTGACCGGATCGAGATACGGCCGGAGGTGGGGGCGACCGCCGGTGAGCCGCCAGGCGGCTTCAAAGATCTCGCGGGCGCGGTCGTCGCCGTTGGCGTGCATCGCCGCGCCGAGCAGGAACAGCCGATCCGGATCGCGGACGTCCGCACGGGCATGTTCCGCCACTCCGCCCAACGCCGCGGTCCGAGCGATGGAGTGATCCGGCCCGAACATCTCCCGCAGGGTCGGTCCGGTCGTGGGCAGGGCGGGATTCAATGCGACCGCCCGCCGCAGCTCCTCGCCCGCGGCGGCAAACTGACCGAGGGCGATGCGAGCGAAGGCGGATTTGTAGAGCGGCTCGCCGCGCGTCGGGGCGACGTCCGCGGCCCGGCGATAGAGGGTGAGAGCCTTGCGATAATCGAGTCGGGAGAACGCTTCGTCAGCCGCTCGTTCATCGCGGAGGGCTTCGGCGAGTTCCCGTTCATCCGCGGGCCGGGGGACGCCGGGAAGCGGGCCGGCGTCGCCGAGATCGATCGGCGCCCGCCAGCGATCGGCCTGCTCGCGGAACGCTTCGTCCAACGCCGGGTTCGGCCCGGCGCCGAGCGGGCCGACCGCCGGCCCGGCGACGTCCAAACCGGCGCCGTTGAATCCGGAGTTGAAGCCGGCGCCCGAGTTGCGGTGCGGACCCATCGTGAAGGCGTTGGGGTTGCCGCCGTAGTTCGTGTACCGCCCGCCGTACGCCGGATAGCCGAGGTAATTATTGCCCAGCCCATATCCGTAGCCGCCGTAACCGAGGCCGTAATACGGCACCGGACCGGGCACGAGGTAGGCGCCGCCCTGATTCAGCCCCACGACCGGGTTGGCGTACGACCCGATGCCGTAGGGGTAGTAAGCGGCCCCCCCGCCGTATCCGTAGTAGTTTCCGAAGCCGTAATAGTTTCCATAGCCGAACCGGGAACCGCCGAGATATCCCCTTCCGCCGAAGCCGCCGCGAAGGCCGCCGGAGCCGATCCCTCCGATGCCGCCGCCGGAGCGGGTGAAGGAGCCGGTGGCCCCGAACGGTCCCTCGCCGGTGCCGCCGTCCTTCATGGGATGGCTGTCCGGCAAGGAGCCGGTGATGCCGGTCCCCTGCGCCGCGGCCGTCTCTGCGGATGCGCAGAAGCCGACCGCTGATAAGGCCGCTGCGGCGAGGAGCGGCCGGAACTGGGTGAGGGGAGACATTTCCGGCGACCGTTCTGAGGAATGAGGCTCTATTTTCACCGTTGGAGGAGGCACAAGCAATCGGTGCGACCCCCACCCGCGCCGGGCGCCCAAATCCTCGGACCGGTTCTAAAACCGTTTCGATCAGCCGATTTTGTCCTGCACGAAGGCGGTCACCTCGTTCGCCGGGATGCGGGACTGTTCGAGCGTGTCGCGGTCGCGGACGGTCACGGTGCCGTTCTCGAGCGTTTCGCCGTCGACCGTGACGCAGACCGGCGTGCCGATCTCGTCCTGGCGCCGGTAACGGCGTCCGACGGCGCCCTGCTGATCGTAGGCGACCTCGAGGCCGGCGCGTTTGAGGGCGCCGTAGATCTCCGCGGCCTTCTCCGGCATGCCGTCCTTTTTGACCAGCGGGAAGACGGCGGCCTTCACCGGGGCGATCTTCGGATGGAACCGCAGCACGGTGCGGGACTGCATCTTGCCCTTCTCGTCCGGCGCCTCGTCCACCTCGTAGGCTTCGCAGAGGAAGGCCAGCGTGGCCCGGTCGGCGCCGGCGCTGGGTTCGATGACGTGCGGAACGAACTTCTCCTTGGTCTCCGCGTCGAAGTAATCGAGCGACTTCCCGCTGCCGGGATGTTTCGGCTTGCCGTCCTCACCCAGTTCCACTTCCAGCTTGCCGTCGCGGTTGACCAGCTTGCCTTCGGAATGACTGCGGAGGTCGAAGTCCCCGCGATGGGCGACGCCTTCCAGTTCGCCGTATTCGCCCTCGGCGAGGAACGGGAATTTATATTCGATATCCGCGGTGCCCACGGAGTAGTGGGCCAGTTCCTCCTGATGGTGCTCCCGCAGGATGAGGTTCGATTCGCTGATGCCGTGGTCGGTGTACCAGCGGAAGCGGCGGTCGCGCCAGTACTGATACCACTGATCGGAAGCGTCCGGGCGGCAGAAGAATTCAATCTCCATCTGCTCGAATTCACGGCTGCGGAAGGTGAAGTTCCGCGGAGTGATCTCGTTGCGGAAGCTCTTGCCGACCTGACAGATCCCGAACGGCAGCTTCACCCGGGAGCTGTCGAGCACGTTCTTATAGTTCACGAACATCCCCTGAGCCGTCTCCGGCCGCAGGAACGCCGCGTCGTCCTCGCCGCCCAGCGCCCCGAGGGTCGTTTTAAACATCAGGTTGAACTCTCGCGGCTCCGTCAGATCGCCGCCGCAGGTCGGGCAGTTCGGCAGGGGAGCGTCCGGGAAGCGTTTCGTGAACGCCTGCAAGTCGGTGCGGATGACTTCGCCGCCCTCGCCGGTCTTCTTATCGAGGCGTTTTTGCTTTGTTTTGGAGAGGTTGGGAGTCTCGTCCGTCGGCATGAAGGCTTCCGCCGCGGCGACCTCCCCGCCGGCGGTGACGGCCGCGCACACGGCGACCTGGTCGGTGCGGAAGCGGGCTTTGCAGCCTTTGCAGTCCGCCATGAAGTCGTGGAACAGGTCGTAGTGCCCCGAGGATTTCCAGACCCGCGGGTGCATGATGATCGCCGTCTCCACGCCGACCATCTGAAACGCTTCCGGGGCGCCCGCGGGGGCGATCAGTTCGTTGTGCTCGCTGACGGCGTCACGCCACCAGGCGTCGCGGACGTTCCGCTTCAGCAGCGTGCCCAGCGGGCCGTAATCCCAGAAACCCTGCTGACCGCCGTAGATGTCGGAGTCCTGAAACACGAACCCCCGCCGCTTGGCGAGCGAGGTGATATCGTCCATGGACTTCGACATTGTGCTGTGCGTTCGAAACGACTCGGGTGGCATGCTCTCACGCCGGAACGGAGCGGAGCAGAGTGCAGGCGGGTGAGCATGAAGAGCGACCCCGCGGCCTCTGTGAGACCGACGTCGCTCCCATGCCGACCCCGCGGCGGCGACGCAGACCGATCGGCCGACGCACGCTCCGCCGCGGGGAAGGCATGCCACCCGGGATTCTTGCGGGGAGACTACGAAACCGGACGCAGCGCGTCGCCCGTCAGCCGGGGCACGACGGGGGCGGAATCGGCCGCCGCGCAGACCTCGATGTCGCTTTCCCGTCCCAATCGGGCGAGGTTCCGACCGCCTCGGCTGTCGTGCAGCACGGCGGCGGTCTCCGGGTTCGCCGTAGCGAACGTCGCCGCCAAGCGGGCGGGGTCGGCGTCGTGGTGGTCCAGCGTGCCGGACCCGGCCTCAACGAGTCGGTTCGCCACGCGACCGGCGAACAACGCATCCTCCGCGGTGAGGTTGCGATCCGTCCCCGCACAGACCAGATTCACCCTTCCGTCCCCCCCGGCGAGGCGTTCGCACAGCGCTGAGAGATTCGCGAAGGAGCCGACCAGCACCTCCCGAGCTTCCAGGCAGCGGAACAGCGCCGCGGTGCCGTTGGTCGTGGTGAGGACGACCGGTTTGCCGCCGACGGTCTCCGCCGTGTACTCGACGGGGGAGTTGCCGAGGTCGAACCCGTCGACCTTCACGCACATCCGCTCCCCGCCCAACAGGGCCGCTTCGCCCTTCGCCCGCAGCGCCGCGGCGGTCTCGCGGGCGTCCTCCACCGACCCGCAGGGCACGACGCGATCGGCGCCGGCGTGCAGGGCGTGACAAACGGTCGTGCTGGCCCGCAGCACGTCGATCACCACCGCCGTTCCGCCCGCCAGCATGTCCGGGGTGAACAGAGCCGGGACGAAATGTACGTGGATCGGGCGGGGCATGGCCGCAGATTAGCCCCGACCTCGAACGGCCGACAGGCGGCCGGCGCCGCTCGGGTCAATTCGCTGGGGCTTCGATCAAGCGCGTTTGCCGAATACCGCTTCGGCTCGTTTGGGTTTCCAATCGATATCGTCGGCCGAACGTCGCGCTGACGGCAAAGCCATCATCATCCGCGGCAATGGGCTCAAAGCCATCTTCGCCGCGGGCGTGAATGAGGAGGCCCGGGGGATCGGTGCGGGCGTCGGCCAGCCAGTATTCCCTCACGCCCAATGCGAACAGATCCCCCGGCAATTCGACGGTGTCTTTGCGGGTGGAGGAATCACTGCGGACCTCGATCACGACCTCGGGGGGGCCGACGATTTCGGTGAAATCCCCTTCCCGGCCGACTTTCGGGGTGAGCGTCACACGACCGTCGGTAATGGCTTCGTGAGAGAGAAACACAAAGTCCGGCTCGCATAGCGTCCGCCGCTCGGCGCCGTCGGGGGAGACGACGCTCGTGCTGTCAGTGAAGGCGAAGCCTAGTTCTTGTTCGGCGATCAGGTTCCCAAGCACGCGGACGATGTCGGTTTTCGTCGTGCCATGGGTGAATAGCGATTCAGGCATGACTTCGAGGCGAGGACGATTCCCAATCCATTCAAACTTCCCCCAGGCGGGGCAGGCATCCGACAGCTTCCACGCCCGGAACGCTTCGAATTCCGCCAGTGCCGACCCGGGCACTGTCAGACCGTCACCGTCGGCGCCCACGCCTGGGAGATGCAGGTCGGGCGGAGTCCTCCCTTGCATAGAGGCCGACTGCGGGAGGCGAACCGGCGGTTTGGCGAGGGCTGCGTTCATGGATCGTCATCCGAGGAATGAACGTAGTTTAGCGAACAAGCCGCCGCCGGCGCGAAATGCTCATCGCACCGCCCGTTCCCAGCGACTCAGGGCGATGAGGGGGAAATAGAGACTGTAGAGGTGGTAACGCAGATAAAAGACGCTGGGGAAGCCGGTGCCGGTGAACTGGGGTTCGGTCCAGGTTCCATCGAGGTTCTGGTTGTCTCGAAGCCAACCGGCGGCGCGGCGGGCGGCGGGGGTGCGGGCGTCGCCGGCGGCGATCAGACCCATCAACGCCCACGCCGTCTGGCTGGCCGTCGGTTCGCCGCGGCCTTTGGAGGTGGGATAGTCGTAGCTCGCCGGGCTTTCGCCGAAGCCGCCGGAGGGCTGTTGCACGCTCTTGAGCCACTGCACCGCCCGGCGGACCCGGGCGTCCTCGGAGCGAACCTTCAACGCTCCCAGGCCCATCAGCCCCTGCCAGGTTCCATAGAAGTAATTGACGCCCCAGCGGCCGTACCAGCTGCCGTCCGTTTCCTGAGCGTCGCTGACGTAGTCGATCGCCCGCTTCATAAACGGTTTGTCGCCCGGGATGCCCAGCAGGCCGAACAGCTCCAGCATCCGGGCGGTGAGGTCCGCCGTGCTGGGGTCGATCATTGCATTGTGATCGGCGAACGGGACGCGGCAAAACAGTTCGCGGGTGTTATCCACGTCGAACGCGCCCCAACCGCCGTCACGGTTCTGCATGCCGATCAGCCAGTTGACCCCCCGCCGGATCGCCGCCGTCAGCGGGGCCGCCGCCGTCACGTCGCGGAGCGCCGTATGCGAATCGACGTCGCGGCCCGCGATCACGGTGCGGTCGTCCTCGCCGCCTTCGGGATCGTCGCTGAAGCAGATGTCGGCGCTCCAGTCCGTGCCGCTGCCGGCGGGCAGGCAGCGGGCCAGGGCCATCAACACCATGCAGGTGTCGTCGGTGTCCGGGTAGAACCGATTGCGATATTCAAAGCACCAGCCGGACGGCTCCAACTTCGGCCGCCGCGCGGAGTAATCGCCGGGGGTGCGAATCTCTCGATCCAACAGCCAGCCCGCGGACTTCCGGACTGCCGGGTGGTGCGGCGGGAGGCCGCTTTCCCGCAGGGCGATCGTCGCGATCGCGGTGTCCCACACCGGGCTTTTGCAGGGTTGCAACCGGGTGACGGTGCGGCCGTCGTCGTCGAGGTCGGTGAGCTTGAGCCGCTCCAACTCCTCCAACTGCCCGGCGACTTCCGGGGAGTCTTCCGCATAGCCCAGACACTTCAGCCCGACGATCGTCCAGACGATCGGCGGGAAGATCGCCCCCAGACCGTCGCTATCGACGAGGCGGTCGAGAATCCACCGCTCCGCCTTCTTGACCGCGATCCGTCGCAGCGGGCGGAAGCGGACGGCGTCGGCGGCTTTGTAGATGCGGTCCAACCGGTAGAAGAAGCGGTGCCAATCGACTTTCGTCCCGCCCTGTTTCCCTTGATCGAGAGACCGTTCAACCGCTTCGCAGCGGGGCATCGCCAGGGGGAGATTCTCCGGCCCGTTCACGAACAGATCGGCGATGTCGATCCCCGCCGCGGGGAGATCCTTTGAAGGTTGGGTGGCCCACAAGAGCGAAAGCGGCACCACGATGGTGCGGCTCCAGGCGCTCATCTCGGAGAGGTTCAGCGGGCTGAAACCGGGGACCAACATCAACTCCGGCGGCACCGCCGGGCACTGCCGATATGCGATCTGCCCCAGCAGCGCGAGGTAATACCGGGTGAAGCTGTTGACCCGTTCCGCCCCGCCGGCGGCGAGCGTCGCCCGCTTCGCCGCGTCCAACCGCGCTTCCAAATCGGCCGGTCCGTCGCCGTCGCGATAGACCGCCCGCAGCGCCAACACCGCCTTCACCGTGGCGGAGACGTCGATCGGGGCCCCTGGGAACTGGCCCCACCACCCGCCCGGCTCCTGTTGATTCAGCAGGTGACGGGCGACCGCCTTCGCCCCTTCGGTTCGCTCGCGGCCGAGCCAGGCGAGCAGGCAGAGGTATTCGCTTTGGAGGATGCTGTCGCCCTCCAATTCGCCGCACCAGTGGCCGTCCTCGTGTTGCAGGGACAGCAGGGCGTCCCGCGCCTTGGCGACGGTCGCACCGACGCCGTCGCCGCGGTACGCGGTGCGCATGGTATCAGGGACGACGGCGGGGCCGGCGAGGGCGTCGGCGAAGCGGTGCGAGAGCACGACGGGCCGGTGAGGAACGAGGGGCGAACCCGCAAAGTGCGGCGAAGCGTCCCGGACGATAGGCGGGGCGCGTCAGACCCCGCAAGCCGCGGGGACGCCGGCGCCGCTCGTTTCACAGGCGCCGGCCGCAGGACTTCCCTCATCGGTTTGGGGGGATAAACCCCCCGGCTCGCCGGCGGCGCTCTCGGGTTCGGCGAACTCCGCGTCGCTTTCCACGCCGGACAGGACGACCTCGAAGCCGAGGTCTTCGATCATCTTGTGATCCTCGCTCGCCGCCTGCCCGGCGGTGGTGAGGTAGTCGGAGACGAACAGGCTGTTCGCCGCGTACAACGCCAGCGGTTGCAGGCTGCGGAGATTTACCTCGCGACCGCCGGCGACCCGCAGTTCGGCGGTCGGCAACAGGAAGCGATACAGCGCCAGCACTTTCAAGCAGTACCGCGGGTCGAGTTCCCGCCGCTTCTCGAACATCGTGCCGTCGATCGCGTGCAGGAAGTTGATCGGCACGCTCTCGGCCTGCAGTTCTCGCAGCTCGTGGGCGGCGTCGATCAGGTCGTCGCTCGATTCGCCCATGCCCACGATCAGCCCGCTGCACAGCTCCAACCCGGCCTCGCGGGCCTTCTTGAGCGTGGCGAGGCGGTCGTCGTAAGTGTGGGTCGTGACGACCTCGTCGTGATTGCCGCGGCCGGTGTTGAGGTTGTGGTTGATGCGGTCCACGCCCCCGGCCTTCAGCACCTCCGCCTGTCCCTCTTTCAGCAGGCCCAGGCAGGCGCAGATGTGCAGGCCGTGCTCCTGCTTGATGCGGGTCGCCACGTCGGCGACGTGCTTCACCTCGCGGTTCGACGGGCCGCGGCCGCTGGCGACGATGCAGTAGGTCTTCGCTCCCGCTTTCGCGGCGTCCGCGGCGCCGGCGAGTAACCGGTCGGCGGAGAGCATCGGGTACTTGTCGATCGCCGCGGAGGAATCACGCCCCTGCGAGCAGTACCGGCAGTCCTCCGGGCACAGTCCGCTCTTGGCGTTCTTCAGGTAATACAGCTGAACCTTCGTGCCGAAATGCGCCCGCCGCACGCGAAACGCGGCGTGCATCAGGCCGAGCAGGTCGGCGTCCGATGCGTTCAGGACGCTCTTGGCGTCCTCCCGAGAGAGCGAATCCCCGGCGAGGGCGGTGTCGGCGAACGATTCGTAGGCGGCGGCGTGGCTCATAGCCGCGGAATCGTACCGCCGGACCGATTGCCCTTCACCCCCCGCCCCCCGCCGCGTCGTTCGAGTCGGGGACATGGCCCCGCGACCCGCTCTCAACCGGCGCTTTCGTCCGTGATGCGGGTCCAAATTTCCGTCTCTTCGTCCTCGGGGCTGAACAGCACCAGCGACTCGTCGTCCGCGGAGGTGATCGTCCAGTCGCGTTCGCTGCCGAACAGGCTCGTGACGGACTCGAACGATTCCTTCGGCGTGCCGGAGACGCTCTCGAAATGCACGCCGGGGTTCTCGTCGGTGCCGGCGTCCGTCAATTCCCAGTCGATCTGAACCGTGATCGTTTTCGCCCCGGCCATCCATTGATAGAGCGGGTCGACGTCCACCTTCATCGTCGCGGTGCCGTCGTCCCGCACCGTCAGCGTCCGCGTTCCGTAACTCTCGCGGGTGTAGGTGCCGGGGAGGCGGTCGACCACCGAAGCCGGCGCCGCCCCTTGCTCCTGAAGCGGCGGGGGGACGGGGAGCACGAACTCATCGCCCGCCGCGGCCACCCGCACCGGGGCGGGATCGGCGGGCGGTCTCTCGACGGATGCCGCCGGCTTTTCGTCGGCCCCGCAGCCCGAGAGCAGCCCGGCGAGCGCCGTCACGGCCAGGCAGGCCGGGAACGAACAGATCCAGCGGGAGATCGCGGGGCGGAGGCGGGGGCGGGGCATCGGGCGGTCCGTCAGTTCATGCTGGGCGAAGGAGTTCTACGTCGCACCGGCGGACTCCAGAAGTGCAAGTGCTGTTCGCCCATCACCTCGATCAACTCCCGCCGCAGGCCCGGGCCGCAGGAGACCCGCAGGTGGCCGGGCGTCGAGATACGATACCGTGTGCGGACCGCTTCGGTTTCGCCGTTCGCCTCCCCCGCCCCGCCCGTGAGGGCTTCCGCGGAGCCGGTGTCCACCAGCACGACCACGTCCGTCTCGCCGGGATATCGGCCGAGGATCTCCCGCACCCGGGCCAGTTCGGCGTCCGCGTGCAGGCCCTTCTGAAACTTCACCGCGAGCTGGCGGGTGTGTTCCTTGATGGCGTCGTCCGGCGTCATCAGGCGATTGACGATCAGGTTCGGCTCCCGGCCGCGGCGATCCACTTTGCCCTTCACATAGAGGACCGCCTCGGCTTCCACGAGCTGCCCCTGACGGGCGTAGTCCTCCGGCCACATGATGCACCGCACGCAGCCCTCGGCGTCCTCGAAGTCGAACATGACGTAGTCCGAATTATTGTTGCGGGAGGGCTTTTTCGTGCGGGCCTTTTTGATGGCGCCGACCATCCCGCCGACGCACACCTCCACGCCGTCCTCCGCCTCGCCCAGCTCCCGCGTCGTGGCGGTGGCGAACTTGGTGATAATGTCGCCCGCTTCGGTGAGGGGATGACTGGTCAGATAGAAGCCGAAGACCTCTTTCTCATGGGCGAGCTTCGTCGCCCGGTTCCAGTCGGGCACGTCGGGGAAGCTCGCGGCGACCTCGGGGGCGTCGTCGGCCTCTTCCTCCCCGCCGAACAGGCTGGCCTGTCCCGCGGCGGCGTCGCGGGCCTTATTCGCCGCGGCCTGCACCGCCCGATCGACCACCGCGGAGTGCTGGGCCCGCGTCGGTCCGAGCAGGTCCAGCGCCCCGCATTTAATCAGGATCTCCAATGCGGAGCGGTTCAGGTGTCCGGGATCGACCCGCTCGGTGATGTCGAAGATATCTTTATAGGGGCCGTTCGCCTCGCGTTCCGCCACCAGGGCGTGCATCGCGGACAGCCCCAGCCCCTTCACCGCGCCGAGGCCGAAGGTGATCCCCGGTTTCCCGTCGTCAAGGGGCGCCACCGAGAATTCCACGTTGCTGCGGTTCACGTCCGGCGGCTGCACCTCGATGTCCTGGCGACGGGCGTCCTCGACGTGTTCCGTGATCCGGTCGCTGCTCTCCATCCCGCAGGAGAGCAGGGCGGCCATGAACTCGACCGGATAATGCGCCTTCAGGTAGGCCGTTTGATAGGCGATCAGCCCGTAGGCGGTACTGTGCGACTTGTTAAAGCCATACCCGGCGAACTTCTCGATTAGCTCGAACAGGTTGACCGCGACCGACTCGTCCACGCCGCGCTCTTTGGCGCCGTCGATATACTGCTGCCGGAACTGGGCGATAATCGCCAGCTTCTTTTTCGAGATCGCCTTAATGCACTTGTAGGCGCTGGCCAACTCGATGCCGCCGACCCGGTTCAGGATCCGCATGACCTGTTCCTGATACACCATGATCCCGTACGTGTCGGCCAGCACGGGGTCGACCAGGGGGTGAATCTTCGCGACCTCCTTGCGGCCGTTTTTAATGTCCACGTAGTTCATCACCATCCCGCCCTCCAGCGGGCCGGGACGATAGAGGGCGGAGGTGGCGATGATGTCCGCGAATTTGTCGGGCCGCATCTTCGTCAGGAGGTCCCGCATCCCGCCGGACTCCAGCTGAAACACGCCCTTCGTCTCGCCCCGTTGCAGCAGGGCGTACGTTTTAGCGTCCGGCTCGTCCACCTGCTGCAGCACGGACAGGTCGAAGTCCGGGTTGCTCGCCAGCACGTTCTTGATGGACTTGTCGAGGATCGTGAGGTTCCGCAACCCCAAGAAGTCCATTTTAAGCAGCCCCGCCGCCTCGACGGTGGGACCGTCCCACTGGGTGATGACGTCCTCTTTGCCGGTGATGACCTGCAACGGCAGCAGGTCCTTGAGCGGCTGGTCCGCCACCACCACGCCGGCTGCGTGCGTCCCGGCGCTGCGGGCCAGGCCTTCCAGCCGGTAAGCGATATCGATCAGCTCCGTGATCTGCGGGTCGTTGTTGTAGGCGTCCGACAGCTCCGGGCTTTGCTTGACGGCCTCCGCCAGTTTAATCCCGAGCGTGTCCGGGACCGCTTTAGCGATCTCGTTGACCCGGGACAGCGGGACGCCCAATGCGCGGCCGACGTCTCGCACCACGGCCTTGGCTTTGAGCGTGCCGAACGTGCCGATCTGGGCGACGGCGTCTTCGCCGTATTTCTCCTTGGTATAATCGATCACCGCCTGCCGCCGGTCGCGGCAGAAGTCGATATCGATATCCGGCGGCTCTTTGCGGCTCTTATCGAGGAACCGCTCGAACAGCAGGTCGTACTTCAGCGGGCAGACGTCGGAAATGCCCAATAGAAAGGCGACAATCGCTCCGGCCGCGGAGCCGCGGGCGGTGCAGGGAATGCCTTCCCGCTTCGCGAATTCCACGAAGTCCCACACGATCAGGAAGTAGCTCGAATACCCCATGTATTCGATGACCCCCAGCTCCAGGTCGAGCCGGTCGCGGTGCGCCTGGGTGGCCTCGTCGCCGTAGCGCTCGACCATCGCCTTTTCGCAGATCTCCCGCAGATACTCCGTATCCGTCAACTCCCGCGGCGGTTTGAAGACCGGGTAATACTTCGGGTTCTCCTCAAGCTGAATATCGCAGCGATCGGCGATCTCCTGGCTGCGCCTGACGGCCTCCTGCTGGCTCGGGAAGACCTGATACATCTCTTCCGGCGACTTGACGAAGAAGTCCTGCGAACCCAGTCGCATCCGCTTCGTATCGTTCCGCTCGCTGCGGGTATTGACGCACAATAAAATGTCGTGCGCGACGGCGTCCTCGCCGCAAAGGTAGTGGCTGTCGTTGGTGGCCACCAACGGCAGACCCATGCGGTTCGCCAGATCGACGGTCGCCTCGCCCGCGTCTTTCTGAATCTGGATGCCGCTGTCCTGGATCTCCATATAGAAGCGGTCGCCGAAGACTTCCGTGTACCATTGGCACAGCTTCTCGGCCTCCTCCTGCTGCTCGTTCAATAGATGCCGCGACAGTTCGCCGGAGACGCACCCGCTGAGGACGATCAGCCCTTCGCTGTGCGCTTCCAGCAGTTCTTTATCCATACGGGGCTTGTAATAAAACCCCTCCGTGTAGGCGATGCTGCTCATCCGCACCAGGTTGCGAAAGCCGGTCGCATTCTGAGCCAGCAGCGTCAGGTGAAAGTTCGACTCTTTCATCCGCCCGCCGCGCTCCGTGCGGCTGCGTGGGGCCATATAGGCCTCGATGCCGAGGATCGGGTTGATATCCTCCGCCCGACAGGCGTGATAGAACTCCATCGACCCGTACAGGTTGCCGTGGTCCGTGATCGCCGCGGCGTTCATGCCGGACGCCTTCGTCGCCTGCACCAGTTCCGGGATCTTCGTCATCCCGTCCAGCAAACTGTAGTGCGTATGACAGTGCAGATGCGCGAACGGGGGCGTGACGGCGCCGCTCTCCGGGGCGGCCTGGTTCTGGGCAGACGAGTCGGACACGGGGCGGGCGATTCCGGCATGGGTGGACGAACGGCCATCGTATCGGTCGGCGGGGTCCGTGACGGCCGGGAATCTCGAATCGGCCCGACAGACGGACCGACGGGGGAGCCGCCGCGTCGGCGCCGGTCTCCCCGCCGCTACAGCCCGCAGAACCGGCTCGCCACGGGCGCCCGCGGGGTCATCCGCAGTCGATCACCGCGTCCGCCGCGGCGAGCAGGCGAGGGTGGGAGTCGGCGGCGACCACGGCGTGGCCGTTCTCCGTCAGGCGTGCGAACACCTCGCAGAGTCGCTCCGCGTCGGCGGGGTGCAGTCCGGCGGCGGGCGCTTCGAGCAGAATCAACGTCGCGGACGCGGTGCGGGCGGCCAGCGTCTTCGCCAACCGCAGGCGCTGGCCTTCGCCGTGGCTCAGCGTGTTCGCCGCCCGGCCGATCGTAATGTGGCCTAACCCCACGTCCCGGACCGCGGCCGCCCGCGCCCGCGGCTTGGGCCGTCCGCGGAAGAACGGCACGGCGTCCTCGGCGGTGAGGTTCAACGTGTCCGCGATCGACAGCCCCCGCACGCGGATCGCCAGGATCTCCGGCTTGAACCGGTCCCCGCCGCACTCCGGACAGGTCGCGACCAAGTCCGGCAGGAACTGCATCGGCGTGGTGACGGTTCCTGTCCCCTCGCACAACGGACACCGCCCCGGCGACGATCCCGCCAGCGAGAAATGCCCGGCGGTGAAGCCCCGCAACTTCGCCTCCGGCGTCGAGGCGAACAGGTCTCGGATCTCCCCGAAGAACCCCAGAAACGTGGCCACGGTGCTCCGCGGACTCTTCGTCAGCGGCTTTCGAGGACCGAACAACACGTCTCCGAAGCGGCCGAACCGCTCCACCGCGGTCGCCTCGGCGGCCAGCGTGCGCAGTCGCTCCTCCGCATTCTCCCCGGTCAGAACCGCCAGCCCCCGCGGCACGAACGGCGTGCGGTTCGCATCCGGCAGCGCCTCCGTCGCGTCGTGGGAAGCGGAGGCGGCGGAGGGGGATTCGGAGTGCAGGAACGGGGCGAGGATCGAACCCTCCGCGTTCGCGATCTCATCAGGCGGGCCGGCAAAGAGAACCCGACCGCCGTCGGCCCCGGCCCCGGGGCCGAGTTCCACCAGCCGATCCGCCGCCCGGCAAAGCGCCGGCTCCGACCCCGCCGCGACGACCGTGTTCCCCCCGTCCGTCAGCGATCGGCAGAGCGACTGGAACCGCTCCGCATCCTCGGCCGGCAGCCCGGCGAGCGGCGCGTCGAACAGCATCAGGAGTCCCCGCATCCCCGGGTCCGCGGCGGCGGCGAGCAGCGCCCGGCGATTCTCGGCGCCGTTGAGAGACGAGGCCGGCGTGTTCAGCGGCGTCCCCGCGAGCACCCAGCCGTCCAATCGATCGAGCGCGACCGCAAGCTGCGAGACCGCCGGCGGACCGTCCGTCGGCAGAGTTTTACGCAGGTTCTTCCCGGTCTGTGCAAGCCACTGATCCCAGGTGTCGCCCTCGAATCGCCACGCCCGCCGACCGATCTCCTTTGGCCCGAACGACGCGGAGAACAATCGCGGCGTGGGACCCGGTAGCACGGCCCCGTCGTCCAGAACGGCGCGATCGCGGACGATCTGTTCGACCCAGGTCCGGCCGTCGATCTCCCGGTCGCCCTCGGGCCACTCCGTCCAGACGACCGCCCGCCCGCCGCCAAATCGCAGGGCCGTCGAGAGGCTTTCCTCCGTCCGCTCGAGGGAGGACGGCGAGAGCTTCACGCGGTCCACGAGGACGGCGGCGCCGGCGGGGAGCGCCTCCGCGTCTTCTAATCGGCCGGTCTCGGCGCCGGCGACGAACCGGTTGAAACCGGCGCCGCGGTACGCCTCCGGGGAGAGCGCGGCGTCGGCGGCGAAGCCGATCAGCGTGCGGGCGTCGGGGAACGCTGCGGTCAATCCGTGGGCGGCGACGTCGGCCCGCGTGACGGGCAGCACGGCGCCGGTGGCCGGATCGTGCGGCCGCGCGAGCGCGGCGAAGGCGGTGCGCAGCAGATCGCCGAGACCCGCCCGATCGGCGAGCGTCTCGTCTTTTGCAGGCGGCTGATCGAGGTCGATCAGAATCGCCGGCGGGACATGCTCGATCGCGTCGGCATCCGGCCGTTCGCGCCGTTCCAGCAGGCGGCGAGCCGAGGCGGAGAGCGCCGCGACGTACCGCCGCTGTCCCTCCGCATGCAACACGTCCCGCAGCAGCGTGCTCTTCCCGGACCCCGCCACGCCGGCGACGACTGTCAGGGCGCCGAGCGGCAGATCGAGGGCGTCGATCTGTAGGTCGCGCACTCGGACGCCCCGCAGACGAATCGGCGGGGCGTCGGGAGCGGGCATGGCGGCATGTTAGCGTCCCCGTTCGTAGTGGCGTCCCTTCAGGGCGCCCCCGCGAGCGGAGCGAGCGATCACGCCACGGGTTCGCGGCTGTGCCGCTCGGGGCGCCCTGAAGGGCGCCACTACGAACAGGCTCAGGCCGCGTCGGCTTCGGGCATCAGGAAGGCGCTGATGCGGTTGGCCGGTTTGAAGGCGGCGGGGGTGTTCGACAGCGCGAAGTGCATCGCGTAGGCGTCTTCGGTCGTGTCGTCGTAGCGGTCATGGACGACGCGGAAGGCCCGAAAGCCCTCGCCCTTGAAGAACAGCTGCGCGGGAAGGTTCGTCTCGCGAACCTCCAGCACGATCTCCGTGCGGCGCTGCTGCGACAGCTTGTCGACCAGACGGCGAACCATCTGCCGGCCGATGCCGCCGCGGCGGTTCTCGGGGGCGACGGCGAAGTTCAGGATCCGCAAGCGGCTTTTCTGCAGCTCGTAGATCATGTAGCCGACGACCTCGCCTGCGACTTCGGCCACCATGCCGATGCAGTTGCGCTGCCGGAGGCAGCAGATGAAGTCTTCCTCGGTCCAGGCGAACTCGAAGCTGGCCGCTTCGATTTCGAGGACAGCCGGCATGTCACGGCGGATCAACCACCGGATCTGGACGGCGTCGGGGCGATGAATGGAAAGTTCTGACGGCATCGCGGCCGGCCTCCTTGCCGGGGGTGCGGGGACTGTGCACGGGGTGTACCCCACGCCCCCCAAGGACGAAACCCCGGTTCCTCTCAAGTTTTCGTCGCCTCCGTAACGCCGAGGCTCCGCGGAGCCTCGGCGTTACGGAGTCATACGGGAGACGCTCGATACGGGTTCGGACAGCAGTTTTTCGGACAGACGTCGTGGTTCGGACGGAACGCTCCAACGGCCCGCTTCTCCGACGCCTCGCCCAGCCGTTCGAGGATCAATTCGACCAGCATCGCGACGAACCGCGGATCCGTCCCCGCGGTGCCGGCGCGGCGGAACTCCAAGCCCATCTCCGCCGCCTTCGTCTTCGCCTCGTCGTCCAGGTCGTACAGCACCTCCATGTGATCCGAGATGAACCCGATCGGCGCCACCACCGCGGCCCGCACGCCGGCGGCGTGGACGGCTTCGAGGTGATCGCACACGTCCGGCTCCAACCACGGATCCTGCGGGCGACCGCTGCGGGACTGGTAGACCAACGCCCAGCGATCCTCGGGGATGTCGAGGCGTTCCGCGATCAGCCGGCTCGTCTCGTGCAGTTGGCGGGCGTAATCGCTGGTGTCGGCCATCGACATCGGGATGGAATGGGCCGTGAAGGCGACGTGCGCCCCGTCCCGCAGCTCCGCCGGCAGATCGTCCAACGCAGCCCGAATCAGATCGGCGTTCACGTCGATCCAGCTGGGGTGGTTGTACCAGACCCGCACCTTGTCGATCGCCGGGGCGTCGGCCTCGGCTTCCCCTTCACACACCGCTTCCCGGGCGCGGTGCAGGTCCTCGCGGTACTGCCGGCAGCCGCTGTAACAGCTGTAGGCGCTGGTCACGAGCGCCAGCGCCCGGTTCACGCCGTCGTCGGCCATCTGCTTCAGCGTGTCCGGCAGCATCGGCTCCCAGTTCCGGTTCCCCCAGTAGATCGGCAGGTCGACGCCGGCCTCCTTCAGCGCCGGTTCGAGCGCCGCGATTAGATCACGGCACTGCTGATTGATCGGCGAGACGCCGCCGAAGCTCTGGTAGTGCTCCGCGACTTCCAGCAGCCGTTCCCGCGGCACCGGTTTGCCGCGGAGCACGTTTTCGAGGAAGGGGATCACGTCATCCGGCCCCTCCGGCCCGCCGAAGGAGGTCAGCAGGATCGCGTCGTAGACGTATGGGCCGGGCATCGACATACCTTGGGGAAGTGACGCCCCATGATTCGCCGCCGCCTTCGAATCGCCACCCCGCCGTGCCGCTCACGCTGAGGGAAGCGTTGAATCGGGACGATCTGGGCGAGGCAGGAACCGTCCCCTTCACCGCCGCCACGGAGTTCAGCGGCCGCGTGACGCCCGGCGGGCTGTTCGCCGGTCTGCGGGGGAGGGATGTGCACGGGGCGTGGTTCTGGGAGGACGCCGTCGAACGGGGGGCCGCCGTGGTCCTCACCGACGAACCGTTGTCGGAGTGTCCCATCCCCGTCGCAGTCTTCACGCCCTGGCGAGGGGACGTCCGGCAGGCGTTCGGCGAGGTTTGCCATCAACTGCACGGCCGGCCGAGCGAACGATTGTTCGTCGCCGGGGTGACGGGGACGAACGGCAAATCGACCGTCTGCTGGCTGCTCCGCAGCATCTTTCGAGAGGCGATGCGGGTGAAATACAAGCCGCCGATCGCCGGTCTGTGCGGCACGATCGAGACCGACGACGGCCGCGAGATCGTGCCCTCCCAGCTCACCACCCCCGCCTGCGAGGACCTGCACGCCTGGCTGGCCCGCTGCGTGGCGAACGGCTGTGAGGCCGCGGCGGTGGAGTTGTCGTCGCACGCCCTCGATCAGGACCGGGCCGCGGGGCTGCGGCTGTCCTCGGCGGTCATCACGAATGTGACGCGGGATCACCTCGATTACCACGGCAGCTTGGAGTCCGTCGCGGAGGCGAAGGCGGAGATTGTCGATCTGCTAGCCGATGACGGCAGACTGATCGGCTGCATCGACGACCCGTTAGTGGAACGCATCCTTCTCAAGCAGTCGGCGAGGGACCAGCGTGCGACGAAGGTCACCGGCTTCGGATTCGACTGTGCGGGAAGCGGACGAATCTCTGCGGCTGGCTGCGGTCCGGTCGGCTCGACTTTTGTGCTCGGGAACGCCGGCTTTCAACCGCCGCCGCGTCGGCTGAGTCTCCCCCTACTCGGTCGCTTCAACGTCCTCAACGCCGCAGCGGCTGCCGTCGCATTGACCTCGTTCGATCCCCGCGCCGTCGCCCTCGGGTTAGCAAAGGTCTCTCCGGTGCCTGGGCGGCTGGAGGAAATCGAGTGCGGCCAACCCTTTCGCGTGCTGGTCGATTACGCCCATACCCCCGATGGCCTGCGGGCGGTGATCGACGCCGTCCGGCCGCTGTGCGAAGGCCGATTGCACCTCCTCGTCGGCGCCGGCGGGGACCGGGACCGCGGCAAGCGGGCGGAGATGGGCGCCGCGGCCGGGCTGGCGGATTGCGTCGTCTTCACCTCGGACAATCCGCGATCCGAAGACCCGCACGCCATCCTCCGCGACCTCGCCGCCGGGCACCCGGACCCGGCTCGATATGAAATCATCGAGGACCGCCGCGCCGCGATCGCCGCCGCGCTGTCTGCGGCCCGACCGAGGGACTGGGTATTGATTTGCGGCAAGGGGCACGAGACGACGCAGGAGGTCGCCGGCGTGTATCACCCCTTTGACGATCGCGTCGTTTGCCGGGAGATCCTCGCGTCGCCTGGGTTTGCGGGGGACTGAACGTGTTCCCCCTTACGCTCGATCGACTTCCAAGTGTGTTCCGTAACGCCGAGGCTCCGCGGAGCCTCGGCGTTACGCGGGGGACACAAGTCGGGGGCGCGGCGATCGATTCCCGGGCGGTGCGTCCCGGAGACCTCTTCTTCGCCCTGCCCGGCGCCCGCACCGACGGGCACGATTATGTCGCGGACGCCTTCCACCGCGGCGCCGTCGCGGCGGTCGTCGCACAGGAGACCGACGCTGGACCGGCGATCGTCGTGCCCGACCCCGCCGCGGCGCTCGCCCAACTCGGGGCGTGGAACCGCGACCAGTGCGCCGGACCCGTCGTGGCCGTCGGCGGCTCGCATGGGAAAACGACCTGTCGGGATCTGCTGCACGCCGCGTTGTCCGGCCTCGGGCCCGGGGTTCGCAGTCGGGCGAACTTCAACAACGCGCTCGGCGTCCCGCTGACGCTCTGCGAGATCGCCCCGGAGCATCGGTCTGCCGTCATCGAAGTCGGCGCTTCCTCCCCCGGCGAGATCGCGACGCTCTGCGAATGGGCGAAGCCGACGGCCGGCGTGCTGACGGGCGTCGGCACGGCCCACGTCGGCACGTTCGGCGGACCGGCGGCGCTGCGAGCCGCGAAGGCGGAGCTGTTCGCCGGCGTCGCCCCGGACGGCGTGCTCGTCGTGAACAGGGACGACCCGGGGGCTCGGGCGCTCGCCCAAACCGCAGAGCGACCGATCGTCGTCGCCGGCACGACGGCCGACTGCGACGTACGGGTCGAACCGCTGCCGGCCCCACCGGGGTTCCTGCGGTTCGGTCGGAACGGGACAACGTTCTCGCTGCAGGGGTTCGCGCCGCATTTCGTGTCGCTCGGTGCGTGCGCGGTGGCGGTCGGAGAAGCATTGGGGCTGTCGAACGAGGCGATACGGAACGGTCTGACCCGGTTTCGCCCGCCGCCGGGGCGCGGGGCCGTCACGGTCGTCGGCGGAGCGACCTTCATCGACGACACCTACAACGCCCCGCCGGAAGGTTTCTTCGCCGCGGTCGATCTGCTCGCCAGTTGGCCGGTCGTCCCGCCTGGTCGACGTTGGTTGGTGTGCGGCGGGATGCGGGAGTTGGGCGAGGAGGCCGACCGGCTGTATGCGAAACTCGGCCGTCGCATCGCGACGGCGGGGCTGGACCGCGTGCTGTTCGTCGGCGCCACCGGCGCCCGCACGGCGGACGCGGCCGGGTTGTCCGAAGCGGTCGGTATTCGGGTTCGCGATGCGAGCGCCGCGGCCGCTGTTTTGAGCGAGGAGATCCGCCCGGGAGACGTGGCGCTGGCGAAAGGCTGCCGGGCGGACGGGCTGGAACGGGTGATCGCCGCGGGGATCGCGGCGTTCTCTTGAGTGAATTTCGCGTGGAGCCGGGAAAACCGCGGGAATCGGGGTTCCCCCGGACCGCCGGTCTGAACGACACATCGCCCGCCGCGAGTCGCCCCGCCCGCAGCGGGCGTCTCGCACCTGCCCCTCACCGAAATAACCGTCAGGAGGTCCATCGTCGTCGCCCGGATCGCGACTCTGCGGGGAGACGCATCCGTCGATCGCACCGGTTTCTCGTCCCGTATTGGGGGCGGGGAACGCTCGCGGTCGAGAGCGCCTGAGGGTGCGAAGGAACATGTGATTTGATGGGTCGATCACTCCGCCGCACCGCTCGACGAAGACGATGGATACGGCCGACCGACCGGACGCGGGTCCGGTCGGTCGGCTCCCCGCACCCCCGCCGGCGGAAACGCCGGCGGGGGTGTTTTCGTTCACGTTCCCCGCTGCACCCCACGCGTTAGCGAAGGCGGCACGACCGATGATCGTCTTTCTGCTCCAGACGTTCGGCCCGCTGCTGGACTCCGCGGACGCCATCGTGCCCGGCAACAGCCGGGTGTTCCTCGCCGGCCGCACGGTCGCGGCCGGGGTGACGGCGTTTTGCTTCGCTCTGCTGCTCGGCCCGCGGGCGATTGCGTGGCTGCGGGCCCGGTTCCGCGAAGAGGTGAAGAGCGCCAGCGGGACGCTCGACGCCTTGCACGCCCAGAAGACCGGCACGCCGACGATGGGCGGGCTGTTCACCGTCGCTGCGGTGCTGGCCGGCGGGGCGGTGTGGGGCGACCTCTCGAATCGCTTCGTTCAAGCCGGGATGTTCGTGGTCGGCTCGTTCGCCGCGCTGGGCGCCGCGGACGATTGGGTGAAGCTGCGAACCGCTCGGCGGGGATTGAAAGCCGGCGAGAAGCTCGCGGCCCAGTTCGGCCTCGCGGCCGTCGGGGCGGTGTTGCTGCAAATCGCATTGAACGAAGCCGGGGTGATGACGGAGATCGTGCTGCCGATCGGCGGGCTGTCGATTCCGACCGGTCTACTGTTCGTCCCCTGGGTGGCGCTGGTGACGGCGGCGGGATCGAACGCGGTGAACCTGACCGACGGTCTCGACGGTCTCGCCGCGGGCTGTGCGGTGGTGGCGGGCGCCGCGGTGACGGGCCTGTGCTACCTCGCCGGACACGCCGTGTGGGCGGAGCACCTCGCCGTGCCGCATGTCCGCGGCGGCGGCGAGCTGGCCGTGCTGCTGAGCGCCGCCACCGGCGGGATGCTCGGCTTCCTGTGGTTCAACACGCACCCGGCGGAGGTGTTCATGGGGGACACCGGCGCCCTGTCGTTCGGCGGTCTGCTGGCCTTCAGCGCCACGGCGGTGCGGCAGGAATTGCTGCTGATCCTCGTCGCGGGGGTGTTCGTCGCGGAAGCGTTGTCCGTGATCGGGCAGGTCGGCTGCTATCGGATCTGGGGCTTCAAGCCGATCGCGTGCAGCCCGCTCCACAACCATTTCGTGTTTCGCGGGCACAGCGAGGGCCGGATCGTCGTGCGATTTTGGATCGGCTCCGCGGTCTGCGCGGCCGCGGCGTTCGCGAGTTTGAATCTGCGGTGATGGAGACTGAAATCGCCGATGAGCCCCGACCGTCAGGGAGGGGCCGCTCACCCGGGTGCGGCGAGCTTCCGCAAACATTTGCTCCCGCCAGAGCGGCCGCCTCCCTGACGGTCGGGGCTCAAACGATCACGACTCACCAAGACGATCGCCGGGCGTTCGTGGGCGTCGCCGCGGTGTTGGCCGGGGTGGGACTGACCGTCGCCCACTCGACCGCGATGGCCGAGCCGGATCCGGCTCGCGTGTTGGCGAAGTGCTGCGTGCTGCTGGCGATCGCCGTCGTCGCGGGGACCGCTTGCGCCTTCACGCCGCCCACGTGGATCCGCAGAGCGATTCCCTGGCTGCTGGCGGCGACCGTGCTGTTGCTGATCGCCGTGCTGATCCCCGGCGTGGGCGTGAAGAGCGGCGGCGCCCGGCGCTGGCTGCGGGCGGCGGGCGTCAGCGTGCAGCCCGCCGAACTGGCCAAGCTGTGCGTCCCGTTGGCGATCGCCTATCGCCCGGTTCCTTCAAGCCGAATCGCGACCGGGCGGTTTGGGCTGGGGTCCGTGAGACGCTTATGCGGCGTGTGGCCGGCACTGCTGTGCGCCGGATTGATCGCGGCCGAGCCGGACCTCTCGACTGCGGTGACCGTGCTGCTGGGCGCTGCCGCGGCGGTCTGGTTGCGGGGGTGGCCGCTGTGGCCGTTCGCCGCCGGCGCCTGCGCCGCGATTCCCGCGGCCGCGGCGACGTTTGCGCTGCGGCCCTATCAATGGGGGCGGGTGACGGCGTTCTGGGATTCTCTGTTCGACCCCGCTTCGGCCCCATACCAAGTGCGACAGGGGGCGGTCGCGCTGGGATCCGGCGGCCTCTGGGGCTGCGGACTCGGCCGTGGCTGGCAGAAGTTGAGCTTCCTCCCGGAGGCCGACGACGACTTCGCCCTCGCCGCCGTCGGGGAGGAACTGGGGCTGGTCGGCGCCTGCGGGGTACTGCTGCTGTGGGTTCTGCTGGCGTGGTTCGGCTTGCGGGCAGTTCGATTCGCCTCGCCGGTCCGCCGAGCGGCGGCGGGAGCGTTGGTCGTGCAACTCGTCGGTCAGGCGCTGTTGAACGCCGGGGTCGTCTGCGGACTGCTCCCGCCGACGGGCATCCCGCACCCGTTTCTCTCTCGCGGGGGGAGCAGTCTCGTCGTGACGTGCGCTGCGGTGGGGCTGGTTCTCTCGCTCAGTCGCCCACCGGACTCCCCGCGACTCTCCGGCGAAGAGTCGGGGAACTCCCTGTGACTCCCGTGCGACGCACGCTGGTCCTGTTCTGCGGCGGAGGCAGCGGTGGACACCTCACGCCGGGATTGGCCGTTGCGGACGCTCTGAGCGCCGGCGACGATCCGCCGGAGATCCTGTTTCTCGTCGGCGATCGGCCGGTCGAGCGGCGGATGATGGAGGCGGAGTCGTACCTGCACCAGTCGTTCCCGCTGGCGCCGGTGCGGCGAACGCTGACGTCCATCGCCGCGGCCCGTGGTTTCGCGGGTGCCGTTCGGTCTGCCCGCCGAGCCGCCAAGGGGCGACCGACTGTGGCGGTCGGAACCGGCGGTTACGTCAGCGTGCCCGGGGTCTTGGGGGCGAAGATGGGGGGCGCCGTCGTCTTTCTCATCGAGCCGAACGCCGTGGACGGCCGGGCGAAGCGGGCGCTGAGTCCATGGGCGGATCGCGTGTTCCGCGCGACGCCGAATCGCAAACGCGGGTTGCCGGCGGAGGTGCGGGTGGAGCCTCGCTCGCTGCTGGTGCTGGGGGGATCGTCCGGGTCCGCCTCGTTGGACGCCGCCGTTCCCGCGGCCGTCGCCGGGCTGTCAGGCGTGGGGTCGTTGCGGATTCGGCATCAATGCGGCGGCGATCCCGAGGCCGTCCGGTCTGCCTACGTCGCGGCGGGGGTACCTGCGGAACAGGTTGAGGTCGCCTCGTTCTTTCCGAACGCCGCCGTGAGGCTCGCAGAATCGGCGGCGGCGATCACCCGGGCCGGGGCGTTGACGCTTGCGGAAGCCGCGGGATACGGGGTGCGGCCGATACTCGTGCCCTACCCGCATGCCGCTGGGCACCAGCTTGCCAACGCCCGTCGGCACGCCGCCGTGCAAGGCTGTGCGGTCGTCGAAGAGGGGCCGAACCTGCCGGAGCGGTTGCGGGCGGCACTGGCCGAATCGCTGGCCGAGGCCCCCCCGGCAGTCCGGCGGCTGACGCCGATCGACCCGGCGGCGAACGTGGCGGAGCTGATTCGGGCCGAACTCCGCCGGTTGCGCGGGTAGACTGTGGCCCGCCCCTCCCCGAGACCGTTCCCCGTGCGTCCGCAGCACAAATTTGACTGGAATCACTTCTGGAAGTGGCTGCCGGCGTATCTGGCGGCCACGCTGGTGATTTACGTGCTCGCCGCGGGGCCGCTGTATTATCCGATCTATTACGGCGTGTACTCCGGCACGAACCCGGTTCTCGTGCGGCTCTATATGCCGCTGCTGGTGCTGTGCGACGCCGTCCCGGCGATCGGGGCGGCGATGGATTGGTATCTTCAATTTTGGGTCTGACCCGACCGCGTCGTCCGGCCGGCGAAGGCGTTACTGACCGGACGAACCCGCAGGCTTCGGCACGCGTTCGCCCTTCTTGCTTCCGCCCCGGCCCCGTCGCCCGCGCTTGCCGCGATCGGAGGCCGGCCTGAGGTCCGACTCGTTTAGCGGTTCGCCGATGCGGTCGCTCAGTTTGGCAACCTTGTCCCGCAGGCCCGCGGCCTTTTCGAATTCCAGATTCTCCGCGGCGGCGAGCATCTCTTTCTCGAGTTCCGCGATCAATTCCTTCGTGATCGTGACGGTCCCCGGCTCGGACGTGACCGCCTTGCGAACGCTCTGGTTGGCCTGCACCTCCGCCTCGATCCCGCCGCTGATTTTCCGCGTGGTCGATCGCGGGGTGATATTGTGCTTTTTATTGTGAGCGATTTGAATCGCCCGGCGTCGGTTCGTTTCCTCCATCGCGCGGGCCATGCTGTCGGTCACGCGATCGGCGTAGAGAAAGACCTCCGCGTTCACGTTGCGGGCGCTGCGGCCGATCGTCTGAATGAGGCTCGTTTCGCTGCGCAGGAAACCCTCTTTATCGGCGTCAAGGATCGCCACCAGCGAGACTTCCGGCAGGTCGAGGCCTTCTCGCAGCAGGTTCACGCCGATGACGACGTCATGGCTGCCCTCGCGCAGTTCACGGAGCACCTGGACGCGTTCGATGGCGTCCATTTCGCTATGCAGCCACATGCATTTGACGCCGTCCTCTTGAAGATAGGCGGTGAGGTCTTCGCTGAGGCGCTTCGTCAAACAGGTCACGAGCACTCGCTCGCTGCGTTCGATGCGCTTGGCGATCTGTTCCCGCAGGTGCGGAACTTGTCCGCGGGCCGGGACGACGTGGATTTGCGGGTCGATCAGGCCGGTCGGGCGAATGACCTGCTCGACGATTTCGCCCTCCGTCAGTTCCAACTCCCAGTCGTTCGGAGTGGCGGAAACGAAGATCGTTTGGCCGCGGCGTTCTTCCCACTCCTCGAACTTCAAGGGGCGGTTGTCCATCGCCATCGGCAGGCGGAAGCCGTGCTCCACCAGCGTTTTCTTACGGGCGTGGTCGCCGTTATACATTGCCCGCACCTGCGGCACGCTGACGTGCGATTCGTCAATGACGGTCAGGAAATCCTTCGGGAAGAAGTCCAGCAGCGTATCCGGCGGTTGACCCGGCTTGCGGCCGGCGAGGGCGCGGCTGTAGTTCTCGATGCCCGGGCAGAACCCGGCTTCTTTCATTAATTCGGTGTCGTACCGCGTGCGGGCGGAGAGCCGCTGGGCTTCCAGCAGCTTGCCTTCCTTATGGAACTTCTCCAACTGAGCGTTCAATTCGCCCTCGATCTCCGCGATCGCTTTGCCCATCTTGTCGGCGGGCATGACGAAGTGCTTGGCTGGATAAATATAGGCTTCGTCGACCTTCTTGATCGTCTCCCCGCTGGTGGGGTTGATGACGGACAGCGCCTCCACTTCGTCGCCCCACAGTTCGATGCGGTAGGCGAACTCCTCGTAGGCGGGCCACAATTCGATCGTGTCTCCGCGAACGCGGAATCGTCCGCGGGCCAGGTCGTAGTCGTTGCGGTCGTATTGGATGTCGATGAACTTGAGCAGCGCCTCGTCCCGGTCCAGTTCTTCGCCGACCTGAATCGGGACCATCATGTTCACGTACTCTTTCGGGCTGCCCAGCCCGTAAATACAACTGACCGATGACACGACGATCACGTCCCGGCGGCTGACCAACTGGCTCGTCGCCTGCAGCCGCAAACGATCGATCTCCTCGTTGATGCTGGAGTCTTTTTCAATATAGATATCCCGTGCGGGGATGTACGCCTCGGGTTGGTAATAGTCGTAATAGGAGACGAAATAGCTGACGGCGTTGTTCGGGAAGAACTCCCGCAGTTCGCCGTACAACTGGGCCGCGAGCGTTTTGTTGTGGGAGAGAACGAGCGTGGGCTTCTGCACCCGTTCGATGACGTTCGCGATCGTGAACGTCTTGCCGGAGCCGGTGACGCCCAGCAACACCTGATCGCGCTCTCCCGCGTTCAAACCCGCGGTCAGGGCGTCGATCGCTTTGGGTTGATCGCCGCCGGGGGCGAACTCGCTGACGACCTCGAACTTCGGCACGGTTGGGCGGGGGCGTGTGAACGTGAGAACAGTCCGGGGGCAACGGTACGCCCCCGAAGCTCCAAGACCAAGAACTCAAGAACCAAACGGAGTGACGAGTCGAGCGATTGGTTCTCGAGTTCTTGTCTCTTGGGATTTAGGCCATGGGCGGGAGCAGCACGATCGGGCCGAAGTTCTCCGCCTGTTCCGCTCGGAAGCGGTGGTGCCGCAGCAATTCCAGCACCGCGAGGAACGCCCCGGTGACGGCGCCGCGGTCGCGGGGGTCTTCGAAGCAGTCTTCGAATCGCACCCGGCCCTCGGCACGAATGCGGGCGTCCAGCCGCTCCACCCACTTCGCCACGGGAATCTCCTCTCGCTTCAGCGTGCCGGCGCCGACCTCCTCGGCGGGTTCGATCACCCGGGCCAACGCCCCGACGAGATCCCACAACTCGACGTCGCGGATGCGGTCGGCGCCGCCGCGGTCGGCGGCGGGGCGATCGACGATCCGCGGCAACCGTTCCGACGCGCCCGAGGCACGCTTCTCAAGGGCGGCGGCGGCTTCTTTGTAGCGGCGATATTCGAGCAGTCGGCTCAGCAGGGCCGTCCGGTCCTCGCTGGGGGCTTCCTCCTTCTCTTTCTTTGGAGCGACTGGCAAGGCTCGCTTGCTCTTCATCTCCACCAGATGAGTCGCGGCGGAGAGGAAGTCCCCCGTGCCGTCGAGGTCCAGGTAGCCCAACGCTTTGCTGTACGCCTCGAACTGCCCGACCACCTTGGCGAGCGGCAGGTCGAGCAGGTCGACTTCGCTCCGGCGGGCGAGGTGGTGCAGCAGGTCGACCGGGCCGACGTACAGATCCAAGCCGATTCGGAACCCCTCCGCCTCTTCCTCGGCGATCGCGTCGCGGTTCGCCTCGGTCTGCGGGCGATGGACGGCGAGGGCGGGGGCGTCAGCGGTCATGCGAAAACTCCGCCAGGATCGCGTCGCGGAGAACGCGCGAGTCCGGCCCGCCGGCCCTCACGACGACCGCACGGCTCGTTTCCCCCGTGGCGGCCAGCGTTAGCGTGAGACGATCGGTCGGCAGCACGTCCGCGACGCGTTCGGCCCATTCGATCAGCGTGGCGCCGGTCTCGATGAACTCCTCCGGGCCGAGGTTCAGGTAGTCGTCTTCGTCCGCCAGACGGTAGGCGTCGAGGTGGAAGAGGAGGGGCGGCGCCTCGGGGAACGAGGTGAGCGCCGTGCGATATTCGCGAACGAGGGTGAACGTGGGGCTGCCGATCTCCGCGGGGTCCACGCCGGCGGCGAGGGCGATCGCGCGCACCAACCGCGTCTTGCCGGCGCCGAGTTCTCCGTTCAAACCAATCACGGAGCCGACGCTCAGGCGGTCCGCGAGGAACCGGCCGAGGCGATCGGTCGCCGCTTCATCCGGGAGGAGGAGATCCGGGGGAACGGGGGCGACGGGCTGCGATTGCGGGTGAGCGGAGATGGCG
>NZ_WTPX01000039.1 GCF_013036045.1 Alienimonas chondri | reverse complement strand
CCGGGACGCGCTGGTTCTGAAGCACGTCGAAGGGTTCACCTACGCCCAGATCGCCGAGCGACTCGGCGTCAGCGTGCATTGCGTGGAAGACCGGCTGCGCCGCGGCCGCGGGCGACTACGGCGGGCGGTTCGGCCGGCACACACCCATGTTGCCGCGCCCCGTGCGCTTCCGGGCGCCGTTCGCCACAACTTGGAAAATTGCCGGTTCGTCGATCGCGACGGCCGCACCGCGCTCCGGGCGCGAGTCGCGTCCCGATCGCCTCCGAGACCGAACGTGACGCCGGCGCCGCTTTGGCCGGCGCCGCATTGAATGCCCCCGCCGGCTGTGCCGGTTCGAGCGTCCGTCGTCTGCGATCGGACCCCGAACCGGCGGCCTGTCGCACGCGCTCTAACGCTTCGGTTCGCGCTTCCTATCGCGATTCTTAGAGTCGTTCGACCGTTCGACGATCGCCCGCAACTCCTTGACCGCCGCCTTCAGTTCGGAGACGGACTCGACCAGCTCCTCGAATTCGTCGGCCGATCGTTTCCGGTTCGACTCCGCGTCCTCGTCCCGCCGGAGACCCCGGAACTGGGCGTCGGCTTGGTCGTACTGGGCCTCGACTTGGCGAAATGTTGAACGGGCCTCATCGACTTTCTGCTCCGCCTGTCGGAGGGCCGCACCGTCTACCTTTCGTTGCTTGAAGCGGGCTTCCGTCTGTTCGGCGTACTTCTCGGCAGCGGCGAGCTGGTCCCGGGCCTCGCTCAACTTCGCTTTCATCTGCTTCAGACGAGCCTCCGCGTCCCGGGCTCCCCGCTCCTCGCCGCCCCCTCGGCGAACTGCGAGAAGCTTCGCTTCGGTCGCTCGACGTTCCATTTCTTCCCGCATGAATCGGTTCCGAGCCGCTTCGCCTTGCTCTCGGGCCTCTCTCAGCCGCTGCGAAGCGGCCGAACTTTCCTCAATCTGGCGACGGACGTGGGCGCGCATCTCCTCCGCCCGTTCGATCTGTCCGAGCGTCTCTTCGAGCAGCGCCTCCGCGCGTTCAGCGGCCATTTCCGCTCGCTCAACGGCGGCGCCCGCTTGCTCCCCCGTCGGAGCCCCGCCGGGGGCCGGCTGTGAGAAGAGGAACGAATCGGCGCCGTGGTTTACGAGATTCTGTACATACCACTGAGCATGCACCGTCGTGGGGGCCGGCGCCGGTTGCGGGAGGCGGACATCTCTCGCGGGCGGACCCGGGTGGATTCGCCCGGTCGGGACCCCGGGGAACTGCGGCCCGCGGTCGACTCGCGGTCGCTCATGGACGCTGGGGCGTCGCTCGTCACGCTCCTGATCGCCCTGCCGGT
Source organism: Alienimonas chondri (assembly GCF_013036045.1). Lineage (GTDB taxonomy): Bacteria > Planctomycetota > Planctomycetia > Planctomycetales > Planctomycetaceae > Alienimonas > Alienimonas chondri. The sequence continues at coordinate 33,127 of NZ_WTPX01000039.1, read as the reverse complement.
GGAGATCAGGCCGGCGGGCGTCGTGCTCTCGATGGTCGCGGGCTCGTTGTTCGTGGTCGCGGTCCCGGGCGCCGTGCTCTCGGTCCGTGTGTTCGTGGTCGGTGCGGTCGCGGTCGGTGTGATCGCGGTCGCCGTGTCCGTCTGCTTCGGGGCGGCGGTCCCGCTCCCGTTCTTTGCTCCGCGGGGCGTCTCGATGATCGCCCTCGTACGGATGAACGTGCGGCAGGACGGGGGGGCGGGGTTCGAAGTCGGCCAACAGCGGCAGCACGAACTCCTCGCCGTCGCCGACGGCGACCATCACGTTCCCGTCGCGAAACACCACGCTGCGAATCGTCGGCTCCGCGGTTCCCAACTGCTCCTGCAGTTTCGCGAGCCGGACCGGCAGGTCGCGGAGCGCCTCCGGAGGCGACGCGGCGGGAGCCGGGAGGTCCGGGCCGAGTGCGCAGCAGATCAGCAGCGGGATCATGATAATCTGGGGTGGGAGTCCGGGACGCGAGGACTTTGTGGAACGGATCGGCGTGCGCCACGCTGACCGGACCGGGGTCCGCCGTCAACGGTTTGTTGATCGCCGGTCTTACGGCTGCCCGAGGTCCGCTGGTGGACGCGGCGCACGCGGCGGCCACAATCGCCGTATGCCCGCCACTCGTCGCCGCGGCGGGGCGTCCCCGTCGGCGGCACCCGACCCGTCCGCCCAAGCGGCGGTCAGCCCGGAAAATATCGCCGTGCTGGCTGATCTGCCGGGATTGCTGCTGCGCGATCCCCAACTCTCCACCGTCGCCGCGGCGCTGGCCCGCGGGGACGGAGCGGCGCTGGAGGGGGCCTGGGCCGGTTCCGCCGCCGCGGCAATCGCTGCGCTCGTGCAAGGAGAGGAAGTCGGCGGCGTCGGTCGGCCGCTGCTGGTCGTCACCGCGCGCGTCGCCGGCACGGATCACTTCGCCGCGGACGTCGCCGCGATGCTAGGGGAGCAGTCGTCCACGAACGAGGGGATCGGCCGCTCGGTCGCCCTGTTCCCCGCGAGAGACGGTCTGACCGCGACGCCGGACCCGGCCGACCCGGTCTTCGCCGCGCGGGCCGGCGCCTTGAACCGTCTGGAGGATGAGGACGCCGCGAGTCGTCCGCGCGTGCTCGTCGCTCCGATTCAGGCGTTGATGCAACCGGTGCCCTCGCGGTCGGCCCGCGCCGCCGCGACCCGCACCCTGACCGTGGGCGACGAAGCCGATCCCGAAGAACTGATGCGGTGGCTGGCCGACCGCGGTCTCGAACGCGTCCCGCGGATCGCGATGCCCGGCGAGTTCAGCCTGCACGGCGGCATCTTCGACGTCTGGCCCGCGGGCGAGACGGACCCCCTGCGGGTCGAATTCGCCTTCGATGAAATCGATTCCCTCCGCACGTTCGACCCCGTCTCGCAACGAAAGCGGGACGGACTGAACCGCGCCCGGCTGACCTGCCTGCCGGCGGCTCCGATCGACGGCGAAGCGCCGGGCGCCGACGGGGCGGCGATCGAAACGGCCTCGCTGTTCGACAGCCTGCCGGAGAACTATGCGGTCGCTTTATTGGACCTCGCGGAGATCACGGACGAGGGGCGTCATTATCTCAATCGACTGGACGACCCGCGGGGTCTTTATACGGTCCGCACCGTTCTCGCCCGGTGTACCCAGCGGCCGAGCGTGACCCTCGCCCGGATCGGCGCCAGCAGCTACGAAACGACCGGCCGCCTGCGGGTCGAGGCGGTCGAGAAGTTCACCGGTCCCAAGGGACAGGCGATCGAGCAACTCGATCTGGTGCTCGGCGAGGGCGAACGGGCGTTGGTCGCCTGCCATAACAAGGGAGAGTTAAAGCGACTCGGCGAACTGATCGAAGAGGTCGAAGCGGAGAACGGCCCGGCGCTGAAAGATCGCGTCACGCTGTGCGTGGGGGAGCTCTCGGCCGGCTTTCGGTTGGTCGATCACGGTCTGCTCGTCCTGACGGATCATGAACTGTTCGGCCGCGCGGGCGTGCGGGGCACTTCGGGGCCGCGCCGGCCGGCGGAGTCGCGGGCGATCGATAATTTCCTCGATCTGTCCGACGGCGACCTGATCGTCCACCTCACGAACGGCATCGGCCGTTTTCGGGGATTAAAGGCGCTCGAACAGCGGGGACAGAAGGAGGAGCATTTAGAACTGGAGTTCGCCGGCGACGTGCGGGTGTTCGTGCCCGCGTCGCTCATTCATCTCGTGCAAAAATACGTCGGGGCGACGAAGGCGGCTCCGAAGCTCTCGAAGCTGGGCACGCTGGGATGGTCCAAAAAGAAGAAGCAGGCCGCGGACGCCGTCGAGGATATGGCGGCGGATATGCTGCGGATGCAGGCCGCACGCCAGTCCGAACCCGGTTTGTCGCACGCGGAGCCGACCGACTATGTCGAGGAATTCGCGGCCGCCTTCCCCTATGAACCCACGCCGGATCAAGCGTCGGCGTTCGCGGAGATTCAAACGGATCTCTCCCTGCCCCGCCCGATGGATCGCCTGATCTGCGGCGATGTGGGCTACGGCAAGACGGAAGTCGCGATGCGGGCCGCCTTTCGGGCCGTCGACGGCGGCCGGCAGGTCGCGGTGTTGGTCCCGACGACCGTGCTGTGCGAACAGCACGCCCGCAGTTTCGCCGAGCGGATGGCGGAGTTTCCGATCTCCGTCGAGAGCCTCTCCCGTTTTCGCACCCGCCGCGAACAGAAACGAGTGCTCAAAGGGTTGAAGGAGGGCACGGTCGATATCGTGATCGGGACGCATCGGTTGGTTTCGCCGGATATTAAATTCGCGGATCTCGGGCTATTGGTGATCGACGAGGAACAGCGGTTCGGGGTCGACGTGAAAGAGGCGTTGAAGCAGATCCGGCTCCAGGTGGACGTATTGACGCTGTCCGCCACGCCGATCCCCCGGACGTTGCATATGAGCCTACTGGGGCTGCGGGATATCTCGAACCTCACCACCCCCCCGCCCGGCCGGCAGCCGATCGAGACCCGCGTCACCCGGTGGGACGACACGCTGATTCGACATGCATTGGTGCGGGAATTGAATCGCGGCGGGCAGGTCTACTTCGTGCATAATCGCGTGCAGGACATTGAACAGGTCCGCGATCGGGTGTTAAAGATCGTCCCGGAGGCGACCGCCGGCATCGTGCACGGCCAGATGCCGCCGTCGCAGGTGGAGGAAACGATGGCGGAGTTCGTCCGCGGGAACCTCGATATCCTGCTGGCGACGACGATTATTGAGTCGGGCCTCGACGTCCCCAACGCCAACACGATGTTTATTCACGAGGCGGACCGCTACGGCCTCGCCGATCTGCACCAGCTGCGCGGGCGGGTCGGCCGGCACCACAACCGCGCGTACTGCTATTTGTTGCTGAAAGACGGCCGCATGTTGACCGACGTCGCGGCGAAGCGATTGAAGGCGATCGAGGAATATTCCGAGCTCGGCGCCGGGTTCAAAATCGCGATGCGGGATCTTGAGATCCGCGGCGCCGGCAATATCCTCGGAACGGAGCAGAGCGGCCAGATCAACGCGGTGGGCTATGAACTGTACTGCCAATTGCTCGAAAACGCCGTTCATCAACTCAAGGGCGAGCCGATCCGCAAGCCGCTGGCCGTGAACGTCGATCTGCCGGTCAGCGCCTTTCTGCCGGACGGTTACGTCCCGCCGGGTCGCACGAAGCTGGAGGTGTACCGCAAGCTGTCGAACGTCCGCAGCACGCCGGATCTGGCGGAGTTCGCCGAGGAACTCAAAGACCGTTTCGGTCCCCCGCCGGCCCCGGTCGGCCGTCTGTTGGCCGTCAAACGATTCCAACTCGCCTGCCGCGACTGGTCCTTCACGGATGCGAAGATCGAAGACGGCTACGCCCGCTTCAATTATGAAGACGCGGACAAGATGACGGAGTTGAAGGGCTGGCTCAAGAAGAACTTGCGCGTCGCGGATCGCCGCACGGCGTATATCCCCCTGCCCGACCCGACGGCGACGGACGAAGCGTTGCTGGAAGACCTGATGCGTTTTATCGGCTGACGCCGCTGAAGGGAACGGCGGACGCTGCGTTTTCTGTAGACGGTCGAATGTCGCATCGGCGTACGTCATTGTGTCGGCGTTCGATGCCCTGCCCCGCCCGGAGCGCCGTGATGACCGACCGCCGCACGTTTCTGACACTCTCCGCTGCGTCTCTCGCCGCGGGCGTGCATGTCGCCGGGCACCCGGCCCGCGCGTCGCGGCTGGCGAACGACGTGATCGAGGTCGGCTGCGTCGGGACCGGCGGGCGGGCGACGCATCTGATGAGCCGGCTGGCCGCGATCCCCGGCGTGCGGCTGGCCGCGATCCCCGGCGTGCGGCTGGCGGCGGTCTGCGACGTGTGGGACGACGCCCGCGGCCGGGGCATGAAGGCGTCGGACGCCAAGGCCGTCGCCTATACCGACGTCCGCAAAATGCTGGACGCCGGGGGACTCGACGCAGCCCTCGTCGCCACGCCGGACCATCAACACGTGCCGGTCTCCGCCGCCTGCTGTGAGGCGGGATTAGACGTGTACTGCGAGAAACCGCTGACGCACTCCGTCGAGGAAGGCGACCGCATTATCAAGGCCGTCCGCGACAACGATCGCATTATGCAGGTCGGCACTCAGCACCGCAGCATGCCGCACCTCGCCGAAGCCCGGGAGTTATTGCGAAACGGGGAGGCGGGCGAGATCTATAAAGTGCGGATGACCTGGAACCGGAATAACCCGACCCGCGGTCGGGCGCCGGCCGTCGATGCGTCGACGGTCGATTGGGATCTTTTTCTCGGCGACGCGCCGGAGCAGCCGTTTGATAGTCAGCGGATGCGGAACTGGCGCTGGTATTGGGACTTCGGCGGCGGGATCTTCACCGATCTCATGGTTCATTGGGCGGACACGGTCCGCTGGATGCTCGAACCGGGCGAGGTGACGCGGGCCGTCAGCGTCGGCGATCACTTCACGACCGCCGGGCTCTGGGAGACTCCGGACACCGTGCAGACCCTGCTGTCGTTCCCCTCTGCTGCATCAGCGGGCGAGGCGGCCGGGAAACCGGGGCCGCAGATGCACTTTGAGGGCACCTTCGCCAACCACCGCGACCGGGCCTGCGCGGAGTTAATGGGCTCCAAAGCGACCCTCTATATCGATCGCGGGCGGTACGAACTGATCCCGCAACACCGCAGCGGCGTGACGCCCCGGGAGCGGCTGGAAGCGCCGGAGAAGCTGCGGGGGCTGGACTTCTACGACGAAGTCGACGGGGCGAAGTATCACCTCGAAAACTGGATCGAGTGCGTCCGCAGTCGGGCCGAACCGGCGTGCCCGGTGGAGGAGGGCGTCGCGAGCGCCGACCTCGCCCACGCCGCGAACGCGGCGCTGCCGGGACGGGGCGCCGCGTGAGGCGGTAGGACTCCGGGAATCGCGCCGCGGAGAGGCGTATCGGGTTCTCGCAGAGTTGCATGCGGAAATGCTCGGGGGTAGGGTTCCGCCCGCACCGCGGATTGAGAATCAGTCTCAACGCGGCTGTCCGCCGCCCCCCGTACGCCTCGCATCGCCTTGCTGACGACGACGACTTCTTCGCCCGCCGCGCCCGCCCCCCGCCGGGCCGGGTTCACGCTGATCGAACTGCTGGTGGTGATCGCGATCATTGCGATCCTAGTCAGCCTGTTGCTGCCCGCCGTCCAGCAGGCCCGCGAAGCGGCCCGGAAGGCCCAGTGCCAGAACAACCTCAAACAGATCGGGTTGGCGCTGCACAACTACGAGTCCGTCGCCAGAGTTCTTCCGCCGTCGTTCGTCGTCGACGCCGATCCGAACTCGACCGGCGGCCAGTGGAGCGTGCACGTCCGGCTGTTGCCGTTTCTGGAACAGCTGAATCTGGAAGAACTGGTTGATTTTGAACAGGAGTACGGCGGCGACAGCGCCAGCCTCGAGGTTCGGACGTTCCGCGTGCCGACTTACCTGTGCCCCTCGGAGATCGAAGATCACGTCCGCACGGACTCCAGCGGGAACCCGATCCACTACCCAACCAACTACGGCTTCAACGGCGGGGACTGGTTCGTGTGGAGCAACGAGACGCGGCGGCAGGGGACGGGCGCGTTCGCTCCGAACAGCGCGTTCGGTTTTCAGTCGTTTCGCGACGGCGTCACCGGCACCATGGCCTTCAGCGAAGTGAAAGCGTTCACGCCCTACGTCCGCGACGGCGAGGAAAGCCCGGACGATCCGCCCGCCGACCCCGCCGCGCTCCGCGACCTCGCCGGCAGTTTCAAAACGAACAGCGGACACACCGAGTGGGTGGACGGGCGCGTGCACCAGACCGGCTTCACCGCCGCGTTCGGCCCGAGCGCGGAGACGCCGATCGCCGGCGGGGCCGCCGGCGGCGGAGCGGACGACGGCGACTTCACCGCCTGCCGCGAAGGGAAAACCTGCGCCGGCCCGACGCACGCCGCGGTCACCAGTCGCAGCTACCATGAAGGCGGCGTGCACTGCCTGATGATGGACGGATCGGCTCGCTTCGTCAGCGATTCGGTCAAGCTGGAGGTCTGGCGGGCCGTCTCCACCCGCGCCGGCGGCGAAGTCGTCGACGAGTTCTGAACGAGGCGCCGAGACCGACGTACGAAACGCCCCCCGACGCGATGGCGTCGGGGGGCGTTTTGCGAGGAGCGGGAGCCGGTTGAGCTGTCTCAGCGGGGGAGGCTGTACCGCATCACTTTGCGATCGTTCTTCCGCACGCCGCCGGACGGGGCGGCGCCTTGTCCCGGCTGCGGAGCGGTGGAGTACAGCACGGAATGGCTATCGTTCTCCCGTACGCCGCCCTGTCCCGGCTGGGGACCGGTGGAGAAGATAACGGTGTCGCTGTCGTTCTCCCGGACGCCGCCGCTCGGGTACGGGCTCGGGTAGGGCGTGGGGTACGGGTTGTTGGGAGTGAACGTGCTGCTGTCGCGGGTCAGGTTGCCGTGGGGCACGCCGTAGCTCGTCCAAGTCATGCCATGTTCGCGGACCAACCTCCCGTTGACCCGAATCCAGCGATCCACTCGTCGCAGCGAGCCGGGATCGACATGATCCCGGTTCGGGTCGTAGGCGCTCAGCCGCGTGGAAAGCGTTTGCCGATTGACGTCGAGGACGTCGGTGAACGGGTCGTATTCCGTATCGACGAAGCCGTTCTGATTCACGATCGGATTGAAACCCGGCGCCGGAACCACACGCGGCCGGGGCTGCACGTAGATCGGCCGGGGCTGAACATGAATCGGGGCGCGATGACCGCCGATCTGTTGCGGCTGCAGGTTCATGCGTTTGTGATGAACGGCCGGCGAGCCGCCGAGGGTCGGGGTACGCACGCCGGCCGGCGAGGCGATGCGTTGAGCGGACGCAGCCGGGGCGAACGCGACCGTCGCGGCGAGGGCGACGGCGGACAGGCGAACGGGGAGGGAGAAGGCGATCATCGTGGCGGCCCGAGTCGAGGTGCGTGAATCGTGGGGGAGGGGGCGACCGGCGGGAGCGGGGTCCGTCCCGCGTCGGACGTGCCACGAAGAAACGCGAACCGGGCGCCAAAGTGATTCGCGAGGCCGGGCGGCCCTCGGTTCTGTCGTGGAAACCGCTATTCCGGCAGCGATTCTTCGCTCGCGAATGTTTCGGCGCTCCTTGAGCAGATTCGCGAGCGAGTGTCGTCCGTCGGCCGCGCATGCCGTCGAAGCGAGGACGATTTCGGCGGCCGGGACCGCTGCAGTCGCTGCGGCTATCCTCCGACTATGACTGCCGACCCGCCGCCGCCGCCCGCCGCCGCTTTTCCTCCGGAGAGAACGGCGCCGGAGAACACCGGGGACGGATCGCAGGGCGGGGGCCGTGAGAACCTGCTGACCGGGCTGATCTTCCTCGGCATCGTGCTGGCGTTGGGACTGGCGTGGCTGGCGCCGAACGTCGCGGCGTCGTTCGCGGTCGGCGGGGCGGTGTTCCTGTCGGTGTTGAAGATGCTGGTGGTGCCGCTGGTTGTCACCAGCGTGGTCTGCGGGGTGCTGTCGATGGGCGACGTGCGGAAGCTCGGCCGACCCGGCGGCGCGACGTTGATCTATTATTTTTGCACGACCGCGATCGCCGTGGTGACGGGGATCATCCTGGTCAACCTCTTCAATCCCGGCGAGGGAATCGACGGCTCCGCCGCGCGGGTCGCCGCGGGGGCGGAGGTGACCGCCAAGTTGGGCGAGAAGGCGGTCTCCGAACCGGCCGGGATCGGGGCGATCGTCGAGAACCTGCTGACGATGCTGTTCACGGACAATTTATTCGCCAGCGCCGCGGAGACGGATCTGCTCCCGCTGATCGTGTTCAGCCTGGCCTTCGCCGCGGTGCTGACGACCATGGGCGCCGCGGTCGGGACCGTCACCAAGTTCGTCACGGAGGCGAACGACGTCTTGATGAAGTTCGTGCTGCTGGTGATGTGGACGGCCCCGCTGGGGGTGTTCTGTCTGGTTGCGGGGCAATTCGGCGAGGCGGCCGCCACGGGGGACTTCGGGGAGGAGATGCGGAAGGTCGGCTGGTACTCCGCCACCGTGCTGACCGGGTTGGCGGTGCACGCGTTCCTCACGCTGCCGCTGATCCTGTGGGTGATGACGCGGCGGAACCCGTATCGCTTCCTGTTCCAGATGGGCCGCCCGATCCTGACGGCGTTCGCCACGGCGAGCAGCAGCGCCACGCTGCCGGTCACGATGGAGACCGCCATCGAGAAGGCCCATGTGAAACGCAAAAGCGTCGACTTCGTCCTGCCGCTGGGGGCCACGATCAATATGGACGGCACCGCGCTCTATGAAGCGGTCGCGGCGCTGTTTATCGCCCAAACGCTCGTCGGGTCCGCGGACGCGATCGACATGGGGCTGACGACGCAGATCATCGTCGCGGCGACGGCCACCCTCGCGGCGATCGGGGCCGCGGGCATCCCGCAGGCGGGGCTGTTCACGCTGATCATCGTGCTGAACGCCGTCGGTCTGCCGGTCGAACTGGCGGGACTGATTCTCTCCGTCGACTGGCTGCTGGACCGCTTCCGCACCGCGGTCAACGTGTTCGGCGACGCCACCGGCAGTGCGATCGTGGAGAAGTTCCTCCCGGACGAACCCGTGCCCACCGCGGCGGGCACCATGATCGCGTGACGGTTCGAGTTGAGACCGGAGCGCAAGCTCCGGCTGTGCGTCGCTTTGCGAATGAACGCCTCGCTTCGCTCGACGGCCAGAGCTTGCGCTCTGGTCTCACTGCCTTCTGTGCGAGCGCAGAAGCCTGACCCACCATCACTACCGGCTGAGGTGCCACGCCTCGTCGGCGTAGCGTTCTTCGAGCAGCGCGTCTGTCGTCGCCCACGGCGGCTCCGGCGGCGGGGCCGTCGCGCCGAAGGCTTCGCGGAGAGCGGCCACGGCTCCCGATCGAGTGATCCGCAGATTGGTCACGAACGCGGCGTGATCGCGGCCGGCACGGTAGTCCGGCTGCCGCTCCGGCCGGGTGAGAAAGCGGGGGATCGCGGCGAGATCGAAGTCGTACAGCAGCGTGCCGTGGTGCAGCATCGCCCGCTTCAACCAGCGCTGCGCGTTCCCGCTGACCTTGATCCGTGCACAGTCGGGTCCGGGAATCGTGAGGTCGCTGGTTCCGTCGACGCCCACGCCCGGTACGAGCGGCCGCAGCGCCGCGGCGAGCCGCTGCATGATCGCGGACGTCGCCCCGCCCACGTCGTTCGATAACCCGTCCGGCGGACCCACGGGCAGCACGAGCGACCAACAGAGCGCCCCCGGTCCCAGCAGCACGGTCCCCCCGCCGCTGTTTCGCCGCAGGATCGGCACGTCCGCGGCCTCGCACGCCGGCCGGTTCACGTTCAAAGCCACCCGGTTCGCCCGGCCCAGCACGACGCAGAGGTCGGGCCGCTCCCAGATGCGCAGCATTCCGGGGCCGCCGCGGGCCGCCTGGGATCGCAGCAGCGCCTCGTCCATCGCGAGATCCTCCCGCGGATCGGGCCGCGTGTGGGCGAGAAATGCGAGCGGGGCGGGGCGGGGGAACACGGCGGCAGGATAGGACGCTCGCGGCGTTCCGCACCACGGGCTACCGTGCTGGCGTCCCGGTGGCGCTCGCCCGAGCGCGGGGCGGCGTTTCGCCGTCCGGGCCGACAGGTTTGGCTTCAAACTTCGGGCAGTGGGATGTTCCGGCGCGGAACATCCCGCTGGCGGGACGCTGGGGCGGGCGGTCGCATGATCGCCCGCCTCATTCATTGTGACTCTCGCCCGCCGCCTCCCGGCCCGCTCGAATCCGTGTCCGCCGCCGCATCGGTTATGAACGACGGCGCCGCGTACGGCCGCATGGATCGCCACGAGGTCGAACCGGCGCCGATTCGACCTTACTCCGCGTGGCGTGATCTGATCGCGTTATTGCTGACCGGGTGCGGATGCTTCAGCATCCTCTTCGTGCTCGGCCTGACTGCGGCGATGTTCGGTCCGCCGCTTGCGCAACGGATTGCCCCGTGGCTGACGGTGCCGATTCTTTTCGCGATCGGGATCAATCTCGCCCAGTGGTACTTCTTCAAGAGACTGAAACGAGTCGATCGGTACTCCCTGTTCCGGGCGAAACACCGGATTCGCGCCGCTCGCGGGAAGGGGATGGACATCGAAGAGTTGGCCCGGCGCTGCGGTCTGACAACTCATCTCCTGCAGAACCACGAACCGAAGTACCGCGAGGCGGAGATCCCCAAGCGGTCCGGCGGGGTGCGGCGACTGCACATCCCCGACCCGGCGACGATGGACCTGCAACGCACGCTGCTCCGCAAGGTGCTGGCCAAACTGCACGCCGACCCGGCAGCCTGCGGGTTTGAGAAGGGGAAGGGGATCGTCGATCACGCCGCCCCGCACGTCGGCCGGGCGGTCGTGATCACCTGCGACCTGAAAGACTTCTTCCCCTCGGTCACGGCGAAGTCTGTCGATTACTACTTCCGCCGCATCGGCTGGAACGCGGAGGCTGCGGCGCTGCTCACCCGCCTGACGACGCATGCGGGCGAGGGGGGCGAGCCGGGCTTGCCGCAGGGGGCGCCGACGAGTCCGCGGCTCTCCAATCTGCTGATGCACGGCGTGGACTACGCCCTCGCCAAGTCCGCCGCCCGACGTGGGTTCCGCTACACCCGTTACGCGGACGACCTCGCCTTCAGCAGCGCCGAGGACGACTCGCAGGCGGTCCGCGAACTCCTGCAGCAGATCGACCGGGTCGTGAAAAGGGCCGGCTTCCGGTTGAACCCCCGCAAGACCCGCATACTGCGTCAGCACCAGCGGCAGATGATCTGCGGGTTGGTGGTGAACGACCGCCTGAACCTGCCCCGCAAGGTGCGACGCGAACTCCGTGCCGCGCTGCACCGCCGGCGGACCGGAATGCACGCCACTTACACGGACGAGCAACTCGCCGGATGGGCCGGCGTGCTGACGATGGTGGCGCGCGGGCCACGTGCTGAACCCGGTGTTCCCCGCGGTGTCGGTTGATTCGCCATGTCTGAACCGACCGCCGACCCGCTGCTCGCCGTGCTCGTCCGCCGCTTGCGGACGCTACCGACCTTCCCGCCAAGCGGGCGGCGCTGCTCTCCAATCGCCCCGGCGCCCGCGCCTGTCGGTTGCACCACGCGCCGGCAACGGCGGGCACGGACTACGAAGTCGTTCTGAAGGCGTTCGAGCAGGTCTTCGGCCGCCGCTCCGGCGAAGGTTCTCTGCGAACTGATCTGACCCGGGCGGTGTCTCGCCCGGCGTGCTTCGTCGCGGTTCGATCGGACCTCGGCGGGGGAGGCGTGGGCGGTCCTTCCTTGCTTTCACCGGGAGCGGGAACGCCGCCGGGGGTTTCGGCCTCCGGCGGGCGCCCGCTTAGAACAGGACCGTCGGTTTCCTCCCTCGTCGTTTCTCTTGAGCCACGGCGGCACGGGCGGCGCTCCCCGGCGGTGACGGCTAGTCTCGCGGGATGAGCGAGTCCTCTGCCGATTCTCGATGGCTCTCCGCGGGGCAGGGGATGCCGCCGGCGATGTTGTGGGGGTTCTCCGCGGACGCCCCGCTGATCGCCGTCCGCGTCGCCCGGGAGGGCGGCCGCACGCTGGTCGCCGACCAGGGCGGCGGGCTGTCGATGCTCGATGCGGCCGGGCGGGTCGAACATCTGCAACGGGGATTGAAGGATCTGTCTTCGTTGGCCTTCGCGGACTCCGGGACCGCGGCGGCGGCGGCGTTCGGGGCGGACGTCCTCGGCTGGGTCGAGCCGGACCTGCGGGTGAAATGGCGACTGCCGATGCCGGCGTCGATCACCGCGCTCGCGGTCGATCCGCACGGCCGGCACGTCGCGGTCGCCCTCTCCAACGGGGACGTGACTGTCTACACCAACCGTCGCAAGCGGTTGTCCCGGTTCACCGCGCTGCGGCCGTTGGATCACCTGCACTTCCTCGCCACCCGTCCCTTGCTGGTGGGAGCCGCGGATCGGGGACTGATCGCGTCCTACGATCTCCGCGGTCGGCAGCAGTTGGACGTGAAGACGTGGGCGAACTGCGGCGACCTTGCGGTCACCGGCGACGGGACGCGGATGGCGGCGGCGGCGTTCAACCTCGGCGTGCAGCGATTCGACGGCAGCGGCCGGGTGAAGGACACGCTGTCCACCGGCGACAGCCCCGCGAAAGTCGCGATGGCGTTTCGCGGCTGGGGACCGCTGGCGGTCGCCACGTTAGAACAACAGCTGTTCCGCCTGACCGCCGCCGGCGAGGTCGACTGGGCGGCGCCGGCCCCCGCGGCGATCACCGACCTCGCCCTCGATGCCGCCGGCAAGCTGATGACCGTCGGCTTCGAGACCGGCCGCGTCGTGCGGCTGGAGTTCTTCACGGAGGGATAAGCAAACGCCTCGCCCGCTGCGCGTCTCCTCGAACCGTCCCCCGCTTCGCCGTCGCCGCCAGGCGGCGCGCTTCTGTGAGCGGGCGCGCCGCCTGGCGGCGACGGCGAAGCGGGGCAAACCGCTCTTGCCGGGCGGCGTCCGTTCGTCCTAAACCGCCGAACTGCCCCGCGGCCGAAGGTTCGCGCCCGTGGGATCGGACATTCACTCTCGGCGAGAGCCCGGCCATGACGCCCACCGCGACTCCCGCAACCGCTCCGCAGACGCCCCGCGCGAATCGCGAGCCGGGCACCGATCAGCGCCTGCCCCGCCGCGTGCGGTGGGGGCTGGGTGCGCTGCTGATCGGGGCGCTGGTCCCGGTCGGGTGCGACGTGGTTCCGCGGAACCGGCTGGTCGAAAGTCGACAGACCGCCGGCCAACTGCGCGACGAAGTGCTGACCGCGCAGGCCGAGCGTGACTCGATCGCGGCCCAGTACGAAACGGCGACCGCGCTCGCCGAGCAGGAACGCGCCGCCCGCCTCGCCGCCATGCAGGAGCGGGACGCCCTCATCGCTCAGACGCAGCAGAGCGAGCACATGGCCGCGAAGCTGCAGGCGGGCCTGGATATCGCCAACCGGCGACTCGAAAACCTCTCCGGCGAACGCGGCGAGTTGCAGGGCAAATACATCGGCCTGCTACGCGACGTCGGCTCCGGCGACAGCCCGCTGTCCGGCTCCGCGACGGCACGGTTCGAGGAACTCGCCGCCCGCTATCCCGACTTTGATTTCGACCCGCTGACCGGCATCAGCAAGTTCGGCCCGAACGTGCTGTTCGAAAGCGGCAAAGCGGAATTGAACCCGAACGCGGTCCCGCTGCTGCGTGAGTTCGCGGAGATCATGTCCTCGCCCGAAGCCGAGGGGCTGAACATCCTGATCGTCGGCCACACGGACGACGAACGGATCGCCGGGGCCGCCACGAAGCAGAAGCACCCGACGAACTGGCACCTGTCCACGAACCGGGCGAACGAGGTCGCCACGACGCTCTCCGCCGCCGGTCTGTCGGAGCATCGCATGGGCGTCGCGGGGTACAGCAAGTACCAGCCGGTCGTCCGCAACCGCGACGATATGAACCGCGCGATGAACCGCCGCGTCGAGATCTACGTCCTTGCCCCCGAGGTGAAGGTCGCGGGGGCGATGTTCCCGACGCGGCTGTGAGTTTGGCGTTCTGAGCCCCGACCGTCAGGAAGGGGCCCCTCTCGCCGGTTTGGGCTGGATTCGAGCGCCGAACAGCTCCTCGGCGGGCGATCTCGATCGTGCGATTGAGAGCGGCCCCTCCCTAACGGTCGGGGCTCGGCGGATCTTCAAGCGATGCTGTGCGGAAACGCGATCACGTCCCGCAACGCCGTCGCTCCGGTCAGCCACATCACGAGGCGATCGAAGCCCAACGCGACGCCGCTGCACCGCGGCAGGCCGTGCTCCATCGCCGCGAGCAACCGGCTCTGTTCCGGCAGCGGTTCGAGACCGTGGGCGACGCGCAGTCGGTTCTGCTCCGCATTCCGGGAGCGCAGTTCGGCCGGGTCGGTCAGTTCCTGATAGCCGTTGCACAGTTCGACGCCGTCCGCGTACAGCTCGAACCGCTCCGCGACCGGCGGACGGCCGGGGTCGCGGCGCACCGTCGCCAGCGCCGCCTGCGACGCGGGGTAGTCGCACAGGAAGCACGGTCCTTCGGTCGCTGAGGTTCCGAGATTCGGTTCCACAAGCTCCGCCAGCAGCACGTTCAGCAGTCCGTCGCGGTCCTGCTCGACCCCGGCCGGCAGCGTGACGCCCCGATCCTGGGCGAGCGACAGCAGATCCGCCGCGGTGAGATCCAGCACCGGCGTCCCCGCGAACCGGGCGAAGGCATCGTCGTAGGAGAGGAGAGAATAAGGCGAGCGGGGGGCGTCAGCCCCCTGAGCGTCACGGCGGGCGCTCATTTCAACATGCTCAGGGGGCTGACGCCCCCCGCTCGCCAGTTCTCGAATGAGGGCTTCCGTCACCGCGACCTGATCGCGCCACCCGTCGCGTCCTTCTCCCACGCCGTACCACTCGGCCATGGTGAACTCCGGGTTGTGGCGGGCGCCGATCTCGCCGTCGCGGAAGACCCGCGACAGGTTCCACACGCTGCCGTACCCCGCCGCGACGAGCCGTTTGAGGTGGAACTCCGGCGAGGTTTGCAGGAACCGCGGCTCGAATCGTTCCCGATGGGTCGGATCGGGATGCACGCGGGTGCGCAGCGGTTCGAGGTGGGCGTCGACGACGACGTCCCCGCTGAGGACCGGCGTGTCGACTTCCAGATAGTCGCGCTCCGCAAAGAACCCCCGCAGCCGCGCCGTCAGCGCCGCCCGCGTGCGGAGCGCCTCGAGCGTCGCGGTGGGACGGAAGTCGTTCATTCCGGCGAGCGGGGGGCGTCAGCCCCCTGAGTCTCGGCGGCGGGTTCATTCAAGCGAGCCGTGCTCTCCTCCAGCGACCGCCACGTCAGGGGGTTTTCATACGTCAGACGGCCGTCGAGAAATCGCAACTCTGCAAGCACTCGGTCGCTCTCACCGGCTTCCAGCCGGGTCTCGGCCGCCTCACGGAACGGCTGCAACCGCACCGCGTATTCCTGCCCCAACGTGAACCACTGGTGCCAGTAGCCCGCGATGCCGCCCGTCCACGCCGCCCCGGCGATCAGCGTCAACACCGCCGGAATCCGTAACCACCGCAGGCCCGCGGCCTCCCCATAGAGCCACGCTCCCGCAGCGGCGAGCAGCACGATTATGAGAAGCGCTTCCACGAGCGGCCACCGGGAGGGCAGGGGCGAGACTGATCACGGTACTCCACGCCTCCCCCGCCCTCCTCCTCAGAGGGCTGACGCCCTCCGCTCGCCGGTTAGTTCCGGGAGTCGTCCGGGGCGGTCACGAGGCGGGGGACGGGGTTGTCGGCGAGCCAGTCCCGCAGGGTGATCAGGCCGTCGAGGTTCGTCCAGACGGCGGGGAAGTCCGCCCCGGCGGCCCGGACGAGCTGCTTCAGAGCCGAGAGATCCGCCAGCGCCGTCCTGGCGCCCCGCAGATCGGCCGTGGCGGTGCTGGCCTCCGCTTGCACCTCCGCCGTCTCCCGGATCAGTCCCTCTGCGGAAAGGCGGGCGGCGTCCCACGCAGAGCGGATCGCCGCGAAGGCGTCCGCCTGCTCGGACATCAGCAGCGCCTGCGAGTTGATCGCGTCGCGGGCCTCGGCGATTTGCGGACCGCTCCCGGCGACGGCCCGCAGCACGGCGCCCGCTTCGTTCGCGGATTTGCGGGCAGCTCGCGTTTCCTCCAACGCATCCGAGACCGCGACGGCGACGGTTTGCGAATGAATCGCGGTGGCCTCCGCATCCCCCAGCGCCAACTCCGCCCGCTCCCGCAAGCGGGCGGACCGGGCGAGCGCGGCGTCGGCGGCGCGCCAAGACTCGTCCGCCTCTTTGACCGCGGCCCGCTGCGCCCGCAGGTCCTCCAACAGCGTCGCGACGTCCCCGCTCCGACCGCCGGCCGCGGTCAGGGCGTCCGCGGAACGACGCAGCTGCGCCACGTCCTTCTTCAACGCGTACAGGTCGGCCTGCACCGCCCGACCGGCGGTGTACTGACCGAACGCCAGCCCCCCGGCGAGGCCCAGGGCCAGCATCACCCAGGCCATCCCGGACGGCTTGGCGGAGGCGTGGTCCGACGAGCGCGGCGGGGCGCCGGCGGGAGCATTCGGGGCGGCGGCGGAACGCATGGCGACGGGGCGTGCTGCGGAGAAGAACGTTGAACCTGCGGTCGGTAAGGGTCGGCACGGCGACGGTCGCGGGTTTTGGGCAAAAGGGGCGGATCGGGCGAAGTCGGCCGTGGCGAGGCGGGTTTGACGATCCGTAGGGTCGAGACGGCCAAGGCGAATCGGCTGAAGTTGCGACGCCCCGGGCCTTCCTCCTCGAACCGAAGTCCCGCCGTGCGCATCGCCTGCCTGTCCCTCGCCGCGGCGTTGCTGGTCTGCATGGCGCCGACGCCCGCGAATGCTCAATGGCATCCCGGACCGGGGCCGGGGCTGGGCTATGGCGGACCGGGGCCGGATTTTGGTGCGCCGGGGCCGGGCTATAGCGCGCCGGGGCCGGGTTTTGGGGGCGCCTATCGCTCGCCGTTCCCGCCGTCGGCGTGGGGCGGGCCGGTCGCGCCGGGGTTCGCTCCGCCGGGGTGGAGCCCGTACCCGGGCGTTCCGAACGTCCCGCCGACTCTTCAGGAGCCTCGGACGACTCCGACCTACGTGCCGCTCGGGCAGTCGCACATCGCCCGGCCGGACCCGTTCGGCCCGCCGGTGCGGATTGAACCGCGGGCGAAAGAGGTAGCCGTCGGCGGCGTGACGGCGCGGCGATACGACTACTCGTTCGACGTCTCCCCGCTGCCGGCGCCGGGGTACGATCGGGACGACGGCGCCGGGTTCCCCGGGAACAGGGCCGGATGGTGAGCCGGCCGGCGCCGTTCCCGCCCCCCGATCGCTGGGGAGCCGGGAAGGTTGGACCGACGTCTCAGCCACGCTATCTTCGGAATCACTCGACGCTCTAAGGGTCGGGCCGCGTGCGGCCGACCGTCTCCCGTTTTTCGTTTCCGGCGCCTCACCCCGTGCGTTTCTCCCTCATCGACCGGGTCACGGCGGTGCGGCCGGGCGAGAGTATCACGGGCGTGAAGTCGCTGAGCCGGGCCGAGGAGTATCTCGGCGACCATTTCCCCGGCTTCGCCGTCATGCCCGGGGTGCTGATGGTGGAGGCGATGGTGCAGGCCTCCGCCTGGTTGTTGCGAATCACCGACGACTTCTCCCACGCCAACATCACGTTGGCGGAGGCGAAAGCGGTGAAGTTCAATTCCTTCATCACCCCCGGCCAAACGCTGACCGTCACCGCCGACATCCATAAGCGGGACGGCGACCTCACCACCTTGAAGACGATCGGCACCCGCGACGGGGTGACGTGCGTCTCCGCCCGGCTGACGCTGCGGTGCGAGAACCGGGCCGACCGGCCCGACGCGAAGTCGGACGCCGCCGCCAAGGACGACGCTCTCCGCGACTGGTTCCGCAAGGAGTGGTCGGAAGTGTACGCCGCCGACAAATAGGCTCTCCCGGGCCCCTCGCCCGCGGGGCGTCCCGCCCGCTGATTCACTCGTTCTCCCCCTGATCGCCCGGCTCCGCCCGGCGCCCGACGGATCGCATTCTCATGGCTGACTCCCCCTTCATCCCCAAGCCGTTCGAAGGCCGCACCGCGTTGGTGACCGGCGGGAGCCGGGGCATCGGCCGGGCCTGTGCGGAGATGCTCGCCGCGGGCGGGGCGCGGGTCGGCGTCGTCTACGCCGGCAACACCGCCGCCGCCGACGAGACCGTCGCCGCGATCGCCGAGGCCGGCGGGACCGCCGAAGCGTTCCAGTGCGACGTGACCGACAACGCCGCCGCCGCGGAACTGGTCAAGAAGGTCGTGGACGACTGGGGCCAGCTGGACATCCTCGTCAACAACGCCGGCATCATCCGGGACGGTCTGTTCGCCACGATGAGTCCGGAGAACTGGGGCGCGGTGATCGATACCAACCTGACCGGCGTCTACAACTTCTGCCACGCGGCGATCATGCCGATGATGCGCGCCCGCTACGGGCGGATCGTCAACATGAGCAGCGTCGCGGCCCACTATTCCAACCCCGGCCAGGCGAACTACGCCGCCAGCAAGGGCGGGATCGAAGGCCTGACCCGCTGTTTGGCCACGGAGATCGCCAAGCGGGGCGTGACGGTGAACGCGGTCGCCCCCGGCTTCGTGCAAACGGACATGACCGAAGCGGTCCGCAACGCCGCCGGCGACGTGATCACCAAGGCGATCCCGCGGAAACGACTCGGCAAGCCGGAGGACATCGCCCGGGCGGTTTGCTTCCTCGCCGACGAACGCAGCGACTACGTCACCGGCCAGACGATCACCGTCGACGGCGGGCTGACGCTCGGCGGGATGTAGTCGAAACTCTTTCGGAACGGAGGGAGTAGAGTGGATGAGGGCGGAACCGTGGACGGGGTAGGCCGTTGCGAGTTCCGCCGCTAGACTTCCCGACCCCGCGGGTCTCGGTCCCGCGTACGATCGACAGAATCACCCCAACCCGGATCCGCCCGCGGCGGTCACGGACAGACCACGGACACTCACCGATGCCGATGACCCGCGACGACATTTTCGCCAAGGTCTCCGACCGCCTCCAGGACGCCTTGGGCGTCGACGAGGACGAAGTCACCCCCGAAGCGACCCTCACCGGCGATCTGGGAGCGGAGTCCATCGATTTCTTGGACATCGTCTTCCGCTTGGAAAAAGCCTTCGGCATCAAGATTCCCCGCGGGGAACTGTTTCCGGAGAGCCTCACCGCCGCCGACAGCAACTTCGTGCAGGACGGCGTCGTGACCGAGCAGGGTCTCGCCGAACTGCGGACGAAGATGCCGCACGCCGACATCGATTCGTTCGCCGACGATCCGAAGGTCGAGAACATTCCCGAGCTGTTCACCGTCAACATGATCGTGAACTTCCTCGACGCCCGCGTGAACGCCTGAGCGGTTCGCGATCCCGTCGCCCCTCGCCCGGCCTCGCCGGGTGACGGCGGCGGGCTGCGTCGCTAGAGTCTGCGGTATGCGCTGGATCTGGATCGATCGTTTTACCGAACTCGTCCGCGGGGAACGCGCGGTCGCCATCAAGTGCATCTCCCGGGCGGAGGATCACCTTCAGGATCACTTCGACGGCGATCCGCAGTTGCCGGCCTCGTTGATGATCGAGGGCATGGCCCAAACCGCGGGGATTTTGCTCGGTCACGCCAACGACTTTGAGCATTTGGTGATCCTGGCGAAGATCCCGAAGGTCTCGTTTCACCGGGTCGCCTATCCCGGCGACGTGCTGCGGTACGAGGCGATCGTGCAGACGTTGGGGGAGCAGGGCGGAACCTGCACCATCGAGGCGACGCTCGACAACGGCCCCGAGGCCGGCGCCGCGGTCGCGGAGGCGGAGATTCTGTTCGCCCACCTCGATCCCGACGATCCGGACTACAAGGGCGCCGATCAGCGGAACTTCGTGTTCACCAGCAACCTGTTGCAGGTGATGGACTGAGCGGCGCGGCGGACGCGGTTATCCTTGCGCCTCCGCCGGTTTCCGGCGCGCCCTCTCGCGAACCGTCCGCCGTCGTATGGCCGCCAGCATCTACGTCGCCAGCGCCGAAGCCGGGGCCGGCAAAAGTCTCGTCGCGTTAGGAGTTTGTGAACTGGCTGCCCGCCGCGGCGGGCGAGTCGGGTTCTTCCGGCCGATCGTGCGGCACGACGGCGCCCGCGATCCGTCCGTGCGGTTGGTGGTCGATCGCTATCTGAAGGACGTCGATCCCGAATCGTTGGTCGGGTTGAATCGGGCTCAGGCCCGGGCGTATCTCGCGGAGGACCGCGTGCCGGAACTGATCGCCACCGTGCTGGCGGAGTTCCGCGCCCTGCGGGACGGCCCCGCGGATGCCCAGGGCGGGCCGCGGGAGCCGGACGACCTCGTCGTCGTGGAAGGCACAAGTTTTCGCGGGTTCGCCCCGACGCATGAATTCGACCTGAACGCGGATCTCGCGGCGAACTTCGGTTCCGCCGTGCTGCCGGTGTTCACCGCCCGCGGCAAGACGCCGGCCGACCTGCGGGACGCGATCGCGATCGCCTTCGACCAGTTCGGCGACCGCGGCTGCGAGGTGCTGGCCGCGATCGTCAATCACGTCCCGGAGACGTGGGATGCGATGGCGCGCGGGTCCCTGACGGCGATGAAAGCCGACGGCCCGCCCGTCTGGCTGCTGCCGGAGGACCCGCGATTGGAGCGTCCCTCGGTGGGCGAGATCGCCGCCGGACTCGAAGCGCAGTGGCTGTGCGGACCGGGCGAGCCGCCGGGGAAGGACGCCCCGTTTCGCTTCGACGGAGCGGAACGGCCGGCGGGACGCTTCGTGGTCGCGGCGATGCGGGTGCCGCACTTTCTGGAGCATCTAACGGACGACGCCCTCGTCGTCACCCCCGGCGACCGCGACGACATTCTGCTGGCCAGTCTGGCGGGCGAGAAGAGCCGGACCGGGCCGAACATCGCCGGCGTCCTGCTGACAGGCGGCCTGAAGCCCGACGGCGCGGTGGCGAAGTTGGTGGACGGCTTGGCCGGCGTTCCGGTGCTGGGCGTGGCGACGGACACCTTCACCACCGCGACGAACGTCTCCGCGGTCCCGGCGGCGCTCTCGCCCGACGCGCCTGGCAAGATCGAGGCGGCGTTGGAATTATTCGACGCGCATGTCGATACAGAGACGCTCTCCGAGGCGATCCGCGTGTCGGACCCGCAGCGGGTGACGCCGCTGATGTTCGAATACGACCTGCTCCGCCGCGCCGCGGCGAATAAAAAGCGCGTCGTCCTCCCCGAGGGTACGGAGCCGCGCATCCTGCGGGCCGCGGAGACGATCCTGCGGCGCGGCGTGGCGGACCTGATCCTCTTGGGCGATCGGGCGACGATCGAGGGTCAGATCGCGGAGTTAAAGTTAGACGCCTCGCTTTTTGAGGGGGTCGCGATCGAGAATCCGGCGACCTCCGAGCGGCTCGATGACTTCGCGGCGGAGTATCACCGGCTGCGTGAGCATAAGGGCGTCACGCCGGACATCGCCCGGGATCGGATGACGGACGTGAGTTATTTCGGCACGATGTTAGTCCATCTGGGGTTGGCCGACGGCATGGTCAGCGGATCGGCCCACACGACGGCCCACACGATTCGTCCGGCGTTCGAGTTTATTAAAACGAAGCCGGGGGTGGGCGTCGTCTCCGGCGTGTTCTTTATGTGTCTGCCGGACCGGGTATTGGTCTACGGCGACTGCGCTGTCGTACCCAATCCCACGGCGGATCAACTGGCGGAGATCGCGACGACCAGCGCCGACACGGCGAGCCGGTTCGGCGTCGAGCCGCGGGTGGCACTGTTGAGTTATTCCACGGGGGAAAGCGGAACCGGCGCCGACGTGGACCGCGTGCGGGAGGCGACCGGCAAGGCGCAAGCCGCCCGCCTGGATCTGCCGATCGACGGGCCGATTCAATACGACGCCGCGGTCGATCCGCAGACCGCCGCCTCAAAACGTCCCGGCAGTCCGGTCGCGGGCAGGGCGACGGTATTGATCTTTCCGGATCTCAATACCGGCAACAATACTTATAAGGCTGTGCAGCGGAGCGCCGGCGCCGTGGCGGTCGGGCCGGTGTTGCAGGGGTTGAACAAACCCGTGAACGACCTCTCCCGCGGCTGCACCGTGGCGGACATTCTAAACACCGTGGCGATCACCGCGATTCAGGCCCAGGCCGCCGAGGC
This sequence comes from Alienimonas chondri, assembly GCF_013036045.1. Classification (GTDB taxonomy): domain Bacteria; phylum Planctomycetota; class Planctomycetia; order Planctomycetales; family Planctomycetaceae; genus Alienimonas; species Alienimonas chondri. The sequence continues at coordinate 10,920 of NZ_WTPX01000039.1, read as the reverse complement.
GGAGAGACCCGGGGCCGCCGCATGACGGTCGAACTGCTCAGCGGCCGCTCGCCGCTCGTGGACTGCTCCTATCTCTCCGGGGAGCGGACGCGGATGGGGGTGAAAATGTTCATCGACATCAGCGGCGAGCATTACGCAGAACTGCTGGCCCGCGGATGGCGTCGGCAGGGACTTAGCTTCTTTCGCGCCGAATGCCCCGCCTGCAAGAAGTGTCGCAGCCTGCGGGTGGACGTGAAGGAGTTCCGGCCGACGAAGAGCCAGCGCCGCTGTCGGAAACGGAACGCCCATATTCGCGTCGTCGTGCGGCCGGCGGAAAGCTCGCAGGAGCATGCGGATCTTTACAACCGCTGGCACGAAGATATGAGCGAGCGCCGCGGCTGGGACGGCGACGTCACCACGCCCCGGCAGTACCGCGAAAACCTCGTCGGTCCCGGTTATGAGTTCGCCAAAGAGTTCGCCTACTACGACGGCGATCGACTGGTGGGCGTCGGCCTGGTGGACGCCGTGCCGGGGGCGTTGAACAGCATCTATTTCTTCTACGATCCCGCCTGGCGCCCGCTGGGGCCGGGGACGTTCAGCGCGTTGTCGGAGATTCAATACGCCCAAGAAACCAGCCGGGACTGGGTCTACCTCGGTTATTGGATCCCGGAGAACGCCTCGATGGCCTATAAGAATCGGTTCGCCCCGCACGAGATCCTGACCGAGCGCGTCGGCCTCGACGAGGTTCCGCCGTGGCGCTCCGCCGATCCTGAAGGGGCCGATTCGGGCCGGGAGACGCCATGACGCCCACCGGCCGGCTGCTGCTGCTCTTCGGACTGTGCGCGATCCCGCTGGCGGCGGGCGCCGCGTCGGCTCCGTGGGCGGATGTCGGGTTGCTCGCCGCGGCGCTGCTCGCGGCGGCGGCGGCGTGGGACGCTTTCCGGTCGCCCGCCCCGGCGAGCGTGCAGGTCGAACGGGAGGCCGCGGAGATCTTCAGCGTCGGGGCTCCCAACCCCGTCACATTGCACCTGACGAACCGCGGGACGACGCCGATCACCGTGGAGGTCGACGATTCGCCGCCGACCCCGAGCGCCGTCGACGGCCTCCCCGCGACGGTCGCGCTCCCGGCGGGGCGAACCGGCGAGGTGATCTACCATGTCACGCCGCACCTGCGGGGCCCGCGGGCGTTCGGGCGGGTCTTCCTGCGGAGCCGCACCCGCTGGGGGCTGTGGGAACGGCACGCTCAGGTGCGGGAAGAGCGAACCGTGCGGGTCTATCCGAACGTCCGCGCGGTGCGGGGGGCCGAGCTGTTGGCGCGTCAGAACCGCCGTACCGAAGGCGTGCGAGCCAGCACGCTGCGGGGACGGGGGCGGGAGTTCGACCGGCTGCGCGAGTACGTGCGCGGCGACGAGGTCCGCCAGATCGACTGGAAGGCGACTGCTCGCACCGGCGGGCTGGTCTCCCGCGAGTACACCGTCGAACGGAATCAGTCCCTCCTCCTACTCCTCGACAGCGGCCGGGCGATGTGCAACGCCACCGACGGGGTGACGCACTTCGACCGAGCGTTGAACGCGGCGGTGCTGCTGACGCACGTCGCCGCGGGGCAGGGGGACACGACCGCGTTGATGGCCGCGGGGGCGAGCACGCGGCGCTGGGTGCCGCCGGTCCGCGGGGCGGCGGGCGTGCGGTCGCTGGTTCGCCAGACCTACGACCTCACCCCCCGCTACGAGGCCAGCGATTACGGGGCGATGGTCCGCGAGGTCCGCACCCGGCACCGGCGGCGGAGCCTCGTCGTGCTGCTGACCCACGCGACCGACGACGTGCAACTGGCGGAGATCGCCCGGCACGTCCGCCCGCTGCGCTCGCCGCACTTGGTCCTGGTGGCGTTACTGGAAAACACCCCGCTGGCGGAGCGGGCCGCCCAGGTGCCCGCCGACGGCGCCGCGGGAGAACGGGAGGCGTTCCGCATCGCCGCCGCCGCCGAACTCCGCGCCCGGCAGCGCCGACGGGCGGCCTCGCTGGCGGCGGACGGCGTGCTGGTGGTCGAGGCGACCCCGGAGAACCTCAGCGCCGCGGTCGTCAGCCGGTACCTCGAAGTGAAGGCGAAGCACCTGCTGTAGAGGCCTCCGCCGGTCAGCAGCGTGCGTTCAGAGCGTCGCGGCGACCGCTTTCAGATGTTCGAGGCTCAACCGAGCCGTTTCGACGGGGCCGGGGCCGTCGGCGAAGACTTCGACGCTGACCCAGCCGTCGTAGCCCGTCTCCTTCAACGCCCGCAGAATCGGGGCGAAGTCGGTGTCGCCCATGCCGGGGCCGAGCAGGTTCGCGTCGTTGGCGTGGAAGTGGGCCGTTTGCTCCGGGAAGCGGCGGATGATCTCCGCAGGCGCCTCCGCTTCGCCGCCGACCATCGCCTTGACGTCCTGATGCAGTCGGATTCGCGGGCTGCCGATGCGGTCGGCCAGCGCGACGGCCTCGGCACAGGTGCGAAGGAAGTCCGTTTCCGAGGGGGCCAGCGGTTCGAGCGCCAGCGTCACGCTGCGTTCCTCCAAGCGGGGGGCGACCTTCGCGAGCACCTCGGCGGCGTGGTCGGTCGCGGTCTCGCGGCTCATGCCGGGTTCGAGATTCCGCTGCTGCGGCGAACCCAGCACCATCAGCGAACCCTCCAGATCGGCGCACAAATCGGTCAGCTCAATCAGGCGGTCCGCGGTGGCGTTACGGACCGCAGCGTCTGCGGTGGTGAGGTGAAACCCGACGGTCTTCGCCAGCAGCCAGTGCAGCCCGACGATGTCCAGTCCCGCGGCCTGCGCATCCGCCCGCAGGGAGGCGCGTTCGTTCGCGGAGAGGTCCGCCGGAGCCTCGGCGAGGGTGAAGGGGGCGACCTCGATGCCCGTGTAGCCCAGCGAGGCGATCAGGTCGCATTGCTCCCGAAACGTCCGGCCGGGGGCGAGCGTTTCGTTGCAGTAGGCGTAGCGAAAGGACATGACGACGAGGCGGGGTTCGGAGCGGCGCCGCAGTCTAACGAGCGACGCCAAACGGCGTCCCGACCCGCGATGCGGTCCGCGGCTTGGCGAAGCACGGTGTGGTCGTGCGGGTGGTTCGGGCTGCGCAAGGCTCGTCGCGGCGCGTGACGAGGAAAAGTGAGATGGTTCGGCAAAGTGGTGGGTTCAGGCAATGCGGGGGGTCGATGCCAAATGGGTCGGGACGGCTCCCCTGACTTCGCGGCCCAGGCCGCGAGTCGAGGGAGGCCGTTCACCCCCCAAGGAACCGCGTCCCTCCCACGGAAAGATTCCCTCATGAAACGGCTCATCGCCGCGGCGGTCCTCACCGCCGTTTGTTACGTCGCCCCGGCTGCTTCGGCCGGCCTCTGCGGCGCCGGCAGCCTCGGCTGCGTCCCTGATTCCGGCATCGCCGGCGGCGCCCACGGCGCCGATTGCGGCCCGGTCGCCGCGCCCTGCACTCGGACTGTGCGGGAAATCGTGTATGACACCAAGCAGGTGCCGTACACCCGCACGGTGCTTGATCGCGTGACCACGCAGGTGCCGGTCCAAAAGACCCGCCTGGTGTTGGATACCTGCTACAAGACCGTGAACTACACGGTCCGCAAGCCGGTTTACAACACCTGCTATAAGGACGTGAACTACACGGTCCGCAAGCCGGTTTACAACACCTGCTATAAGGACGTGTGCTACACGGTCCGCAAGCCGGTCTACAACACGACCTACACCTGCGTGAACTACACGGTCCGTAAGCCGGTGTACAACACCTGCTACAAGGACGTGTGCTACCAGGTGCGTCGCCCCGTGTACAACACGTGCTACAAGGACGTCTGCTACACGGTTCGTAAGCCGGTTTACAACACCTGCTACAAGACCGTGTGCTGCACCAAGTACCGCACCGTCACGGAGAACAAGACCCGCGAAGTCTGCTACACCGTCTGCAAGCCGGTCACCGAGACGAAGACGATCAACGTCCGCGTCAACGAGATGAAGACCGTCGAACGGACCGTGCCCGGCCCGATGGTTCGCAAGATCGTTCAGACCCCCGGCCAGTGCGTCTACGACGCTCGCACCTGCCGCTACGTCTACCAGCCCGGCAGCTGCCGGACCGTGTGCTGCCCGACCCCGGCCCGCACCGTTTGCGAACAGGTCTGCTGCCCGAAGGTCGTGCAGAAGCAGATCGAGTGCACCCGCTACGTCAACGAAGTCTGCCGCAAGACGGTTCCCTACACCGTCTGCCGTCAGGTGCCCTACACCGAGAGCAAGCAGGTTCCTTACACGACCTGCAGCTGGACCTGCGAAACCAAGACCCGCAAGGTGCCCTACACCACCTGCAGCTGGGTTTGCGAGACGAAGACCAAGAAGGTGCCTTACACCACCTGCAGCTTCACCTGCGAGACCCGCACCAAGCGGATCCCGAAGACGACCTGCAGCTTCGTCTGCGAGCAGCGGACCAAGCGGATTCCCTACACGACCTGCAGCTGGACCTGCGAACAGCGGACCAAGCGGATTCCCTACACCACCTGTAGCTGGACCTGCGAAACCCGTTGCAAGCAGATCCCGTACGTCAAATGCCGCAAGGTGTGCGAAACGGTCATGGTCCCCAAGACGACCTGCGTCCCGCGGACCGTCTGCCTGACCCGCACCGTGTGCGTCCCCCGCGTCGTCTGCAAGGAAGTCCCCGTCTGCCCGGCTCCGGCCTGCGGCCCGGCCACCGCTTGCGGCCCCTCCGGCTGCGGCATCCTGGGCGGCTTGCTCGGCGGCCTGCACGGCGACTCCTGCGGCCCGGCCGCCTGTGACGCTGGTTGCGACACCGGCTGCCTGTGATCGAAGCGAACGCGAACGGTTCCCCCCTGGCTTTCAGGACTAACGTCGGCCCGCCCCCCGTACCGGCGGCCGACGCGGACCGGGAACCGCCCGCATCGCTCCCCGAGCGTCAAAGCTCGACCCTAGTCACCGAAGCTCGACACTTTGAAGTCTCACCTCTGAGTCACACCTCGAACGAATCGACGGGACGGCCCGTCGATGGAGACTGAGGCGGCTGCACGCGGCGGCGGAGCGATCTCAAGACGGATCGCTCCGCCGACCGGGTGAACGGAGTCCGCCGCGTCCCTGAGTGAAAGGACGCCCCGCAGGCGTCCGCAGGTTCCGGCGACCCCGCCCGACGCGGCGGCGACTTGCTCCTCGGAGCGAGTCGCCGCCGTTTCTGCGTTGAAGCCCCGCGAAAAACGACGGGGCATCGCCTGTCACTTGGCGAGGTCGAACACGGCGAGCTGCGGCAGGTGATCGCTGAGCGCGAACGACTGCGGATCCGCCGGGTTCGTGCGGAACGCCCCCTCGAACAGCGGTCGCGATTCCACGATCTGCCCGGCGATCGGCCCCGCCGCCATGACGTAGTCGATCCGGCGAGTCGGCTCGTCCGCTTTGATCGTCAGCCCCTCGCCGGCGCCGACCTTCACGAACGTGTCGACCCAACCGGCGTCCGTCCACAGGCGGTGCTCGGCGACATCCGGCGTGTGATTGAGGTCGCCGATCAACAGCATCGAGCGGCCCGCGTTCAGATCCTCCCGCATCGAGGCCAACATCGCCGGGATCTCCCGCAGCCGCACGTCCGGTTCCGGGGCGGGGTGCAGATGGGCCGAATGGACAATTAGCGACTCGCCGCCGGGCAGCTTGACCGTCGCGCGGCCCCAATGCCGGGTGAACAGGTCGGCCGGCCGCTCCCCGCCGACGACGGGCGCGTTTTGCGGATCGACGATCTCGAACCGGGAGAGCAGCGTGCCCGGCCAGTTTCCGCCGCTGGGGAAGCGGACGTGGTGCATCTCCAACCGCTCGGCGATTTGCTGGACGACTTTCTCGTCGGGCGATTCGGAGAAGTTAATGACGTCCGGCTCATACAACGCGAGTTCCCGGGCGAAGCGATCCGGCATCTGGCCCGCGGCCGTCGCTTTCTTCACCATCGCCCGGTCCTTCGGCCAACCGGTGCACTCGTAGACGTTGTAGGCGATCACCCGCAGCGGCCGCGTCCGCTCTTCCTCTCGAGCGAACGGGTCGGCTCGGACGAACGGGGCGAGGCAGGTCGCGCCCAACCCGGCGAGTCCCGCGCCCCCGGCCCGCCGGAGGAACCGTCGCCGCGACGTGGCTGACGAAACGAGCGATGAGCATTCCGGGACGTTCATGGATCGACTGCGTTCAAGGATGACGGCGCTCCCGGCGTCACCGTAGCCGAACGACGGATCGCCGCGTACCGATCCATCTGCGAAGCGCCGATGGCCTACGGTTCCCGACCCGGTTGACCGGCTCGTCCGGCGCTCGCATCATCGAATCCCCTCGGGTTCCCGCCTTTCGACCCTTTCAACCCACCCGCCCCGTGACGGACTCTCCTGCGCCCGACGCCGGCCGCCGTAACTGGCTCGCATGGGCGGCCCGCGGGATGTACGCCGTCTGTGCCGCGGCGGTCGCGTGGCCCGCGGCCAAGTTCTTCGGCGCTCCGCTTTCGGCGCCCCCCGTCGGGCCGATTCGCGATCGGGCGGTAAAGCTGTCCGTCCTCACGCCCGGCGTGCCGAAGCTCGTGCCGATCACCGGCGAATCGGTCGACGCCTGGACGCGGCACCCCGCGAAAACCGTCGGCCGCGCGTGGGTGTTGCGCACCTCGCCCGCGGAGGTCGATCCGGCGGAGGCCGAGGTGAAAGCCTTCAGCAGCGTCTGCCCGCACGCCGGTTGCCAAGTCAGCGGCGCCCTGCGATCGGCGGAGGATGCGCAAGTCGAAGCCCTGCACTGCCCCTGTCACGGCGCCGTTTTCGCCCTGGACGGCGACGCCCTCCCGATGCCCGGCGGCGGGCCGAACCCCAGCCCGCGCGGGCTCGATTCGCTGAACTGCGAACTGGTCGAAGACGCGGGCGGCGACTGGTGGGTGGAGATCGAATACAAGCGTTTCCGGCCCGGCGTTGCGGAGCGGATCGAAGCATGAGCGTGGACACGCCAGAGGCAAGCTCTCCCATCGAGCCGGATTCGACCGCGACTGCGAACGGCCCCGGGCGCGTGCGGACAGCAATCACCGAACGCGGCGCGGCGGTCGGCGGTTGGGTCCACGAACGCACCGGACATCGCGGCGCCTTCGAGTGGCTCGCGGACCGCACCGTCCCCGGCGGCGCGCGGTGGCGGTACGTCACCGGGCCGGTCAGTTTGGGGCTGTTCATCGTGGTGTTCGTCACCGGCTTGGCGCTGATGACCGGCTACGTCCCCAGCGCCGACGCCGCCTGGTCCAGCGTCCACCACATCGAGAGCAAGCCGGGCGGCTCGCTGTTGCGAGGCCTGCACTACTGGACGACGCACGCCCTGATCGTCGTGTTCGCGATTCACCTTGCGCGGCTGATGCTCTCCGCGGCGTTCCGCTCGCCCCGGGAGCTGGCGTGGGTCAGCGGGGTGCTGCTGTTTCCCCTGCTGGTGACCGCCGCGGTGACGGGGAACCCGCTGTCCGGCAGCCAGAAGGCGTTTGATCAGGTGGAAGTCGAGGGCGCGGTGCTGGCCGGCGCCCCGCAGGTCGGTCCGCCGATGAAGCAGATGCTGTTCGGCGGTCCGCAGGCGGGTCATCTGACGATGACGCACTTCTATGCGCTGCACATCGCCTTCCTCCCGCTGGCGGCGGCGGGGCTGATTCTGTTCCACCTCTATCAGCTGTTGCGGTGGGGCACGGTGCGGCCCGAGGACCCCGTCGCCGGCGGTCGACCGGACACTGTCAACCACGCCCATCAGCCGGGCGAAACGCCGTACTTTCCGAATCAAACGATCCGAAACGCCGTCGCGTTCGCGGCGGTGTTCGGCCTGGTCTGGGTGATGGCGGAGCGGCATCCCGCGCCGTTGGACGCCCCGCCGGGCGGCGACGTCGAAAGCATGCCGCGGCCGGAGTGGTACTTCCGCTTCCTGTTCGAACTGCGGACCTATCCCCCGCCGGATCTCGACTTTCTCGCGACCGGCGTGTTGCCCACGCTGTTGATCGCCCTGTTGGCGGCGATCCCGTGGATCGACCGGCTCGGGCACCGAGTCGGCGCGGCGATGCGGTACCTGATCGTCTTCGGCGGTTTGGTCGCCTGGAGCGGGCTGACGATCATGTCGATGAGCCGCGATCAGGCCGACGAGCACTACCTCGAAGTGCGGCGTGCCGCCGCGGCGCGGGCCGAGCGGGCCTCCGAACTGGCCGACTACGGCATCCCGCCGGAGGGGCCGGCCGCCCTGCTGGCCGCCGATCCGAAGACCCGCGGCCCGGAACTCTTTCGCGCCCATTGCGCCGCCTGTCACTCCCACACCGGCCCGGCCGTGGAATCGTGGGGACCGGAGCACTCCATCGTCGGCAGCGAGTGCAATGCCGCAAACCTCGCCGGGTTCGGTTCTCGTCGCTGGATGCGAAACATGCTGGACCCGCAGCAGGTCGATTCGAAGACCTACTTCGGCTGCACGCCCTTTGCCGAGGGCGATATGACGGACTACGTGAAGAACACGTTGTGGGAGGGCGTCGAACCGGGCACGGTCGATGCCGAGGCGACGGATGCGATTCTTAACGCGGTCGCCGCCGCGGTCGCCGCGGAAGCGGGCGATCGGGTGCACGGCGGGTTGCCGATCGCGCTCGATCATGGGGGCGAAACGTTCGCGTCCGACGAACTCGCCGCGCTCGTCCAGCAGGGCCGCGCCCTGATGACCGGCGCCGACGGCGGCCTCCCCGGCGCCTGCACCGACTGCCACAACTTCGCCGGGGAAGAGTACGGCTATGCCGTCACCTTGGACGGTTACGGCTCGCGTCGTTGGCTCGCGGACTTCATCTCCAACCCCGGTCACGAGCGCTACTACGGCGATGAAAACGCCATGCCGGCGTACGCCCCCAACATCGGCGAAGACGGAACCGAAGACCCGTCGAACACGCTGACCCGCGAGGAGATCCTGCTGCTCGTCGACTGGCTGCGAGGCGACTGGCTGGGGCGGTGAGAGGCCTTAGCGCCCCCCTCTCCCTTGAGGGAGAGGGGCCGGGGGTGAGGGTGAGCGAGTCCTCTCACATGATCGTTCGCAGTTCGATCGGTTGCGTGACGGGTTGAGCGTTGGAGGTGCGAAGGCCGATTGGTCGGTGAAAGCCCCCTCTCCCCCGACCCCTCTCCCCCAAAAAGGGGAGAGGGGGGACCGGCTCACGCCCGGCCCTTCGGCGCCTCGACCGCGTCCAGAATCGCCGCGATCAGGGCGTCGGCGGTCACGCCTTCCAACTCCGCATCCGGCGCCGGGCGGACCCGGTGCCGCAGCACGGCGGGGGCGAGGTCTTTGATGTCGTCCGGGATCACGAAGTCCCGCCCGCGACAGGCCGCCGCGGCGCGGCCGGCGAGCACCAGACTCACGCCGGCCCGCGGACTCGCTCCGACCTCCACCCCCGGCCAGGACCGCGTCCGACGGACCAACTGGGTGATGTAGTCCGTCACCGCCGGTTCGACGATGACCTGCGACGCGGCGTCCCGCAGGGAGCGCACGCCCGCGGCGTCCAGAATGCGTTCGACGCCCAGCCCGATCGGGTCGCGCGGGTCGGTCCCGTTGACGTACAGGTCGAGGATCGACCGTTCCCCTTGGGCGTCCGGGTAGTCGGCCAGCAGCTTGAACAGGAACCGGTCGAGCTGGGCCTCGGGCAGCGGGTAGGTGCCCTCCTGCTCCAACGGGTTCTGCGTGGCGAGGACGAGGAACGGATCGGGCAGATGACGGGTCTCGCCGTCGACGGTCACCTGACGTTCCTGCATCGCCTCCAGCAGTGCCGCCTGCGTTTTGGCGGGGGCGCGGTTGATCTCGTCGGCGAGCAGCAGGTTCGTGAAGACCGGACCGGGGACGAACGTGAACGCCTTCTGTTGCAGGTCGTAGACGCTGTGCCCGGTCACGTCCGCGGGCATCAGGTCCGGGGTGAACTGGACGCGGCCGCTGTCGCAGCCGGCGACGTGCGCCAGCGTGGTGACCAGCAGCGTCTTGCCGAGGCCCGGCGGGCCTTCGATCAGCACGTGCCCGCCGGCGACCAACGCGATCAGCACGCCCTCGACCAGGTCCGGCTGACCGACGACGGCTTTGGAGATCTCCGCGACGGACGCGTCGAACTTCGCCCCCACGCTCTCCGCCCCCGCTTCCGCGACGGACGGATGAGGCGCGGTCGCATCGTCTCCGGGGACCGCCTCGCCCGTCGGCGCCGCGACGGCGGCGGGCGGGGGATCGGGGCGAACCGGCTCATCGGCGGGGGAGAACACGATGGGCTCTCCCGCGGCCGGGGAATCGGTCGAGGAACCGTGCGGGTCCGGGGCGTCGGTCACGCGGCGATCACGGTCTGGAAACGGGACGGAGACCGGCAGAGTCGCCGCGGCGGACGTGCACGGCAACCGAGGCGCCGGTTCCTCCGCGGCTCGGTCCTCAATCCACGGCTTGAAAGCGATCGCCGCTGTCGGCGGCGGGGACGTTCAGCGCCCGCTCGTTCGACCGCCGCGGATCGACGCCGGTGCGGGCGGCCTCCTCCTCGGCGGCTTTCTTCGCGGCGGCCTTTTGCCGACGCAGCAAGTCCAGCGTGCGACCGAAGTCTCGGGCGATCCAGACCGCGGCCAAACAGATCGTCCCGCCCAGCCCGTAGTGGACGGCGGCGCCCCACACGCTGGTCACGATCAACGTGAGGCCCAGCCCGAGGCTGACGAGGCACATCAGCACCTCCATCACCAACCGGGTGCGGGTCTGTTTCCAAGTCGATTCCATGACCGCGCTGCGGGCGCTGGTGTTGGCGATCGCCCGCAACTGCCGCATCTCCTCCCGCAACTTCTCCTTGTCCACCCGGGGGCGGGGCAGAGAGGGCGGCGGGGGTAGCGGCGTCGGCGTCTCCGCGAGGTCGGCCCGCCCATCGGGAGCCGCGGTCGGCGCCGTCGGCGGCGCATCGGCCGCGGCTCCCGATGGG
>NZ_WTPX01000038.1 GCF_013036045.1 Alienimonas chondri | reverse complement strand
TGTTTTGGGAGCGGTTGCCGGCGTGGGCGGGGTGGGCGCTGCTCGGACTGAGCGTCGTCGGCTTCGTCCTGCACGGGTGGGACAAGTGGCGGGCGACCCGCAACGGCCGCCGCGTGCCGGAAACCGTGTTGCACATCGTCGAACTGCTCGGCGGTTGGCCGGGGGCGCTGATCGCCCGCCACTGGTTCCGACATAAAACGGTGAAGCTGAGCTACCGGATCACGTTCTGGCTGTGCGTACTGACGAACGCGGCGGTCGTCGGGGGCGTCCTTTGGTTCGGCGACTCGTTCGGCGAGAAGGTCGCCAGCCTGCCGGAATGACGGAGCGGAATCTTTTCGCAGATTGCCCAGTCGGCCCGGATTGCGGTCGTGCGGCGTTCGCGGGCTGATCGGAAGCCGCCGGTCCTGCCGGGGGCGCCGAACGGGAGGATATGACGCCTTTCCCCACCTCGCTCACCCGCCCCGGCTCGCTGCGCGCATGGGCTGCGGCCTGCGGTTGCGCGGCCCTGGCCGGGTGCGGAACGACCCCGGCGTTCGTCACCTATTCCCCCGGCGCCGCGTTGCCGCCGACGGCCGTGACCGCCGGGGCCGAAGTCGCGGCCGGGCCAGCGTCCGCTGAACCTACACCCGCCGAACCGATCGAGTTCGTCGCCGCGATCGCCCCGGCGTCGGACGCCGTTCGGCCGGCGGCCTATCAGGAAGAGGGCGCCGCGGCGGGAAACGAACCCGACGCATCGGACGAGGGCCGACCGCATTCCGTCCCCATGCCGACCGGGCTGGCGATCGACGAGGACACACGGAGCGCAACGACCGTCGACGCCGCGCCGAGGGGGCAGTTCACCCTGGCCGAGGCGGAGGCCACCGCGGAGGCGAACAACCCGACCCTCGCCGGCGCCGCGGCGGCGGTGCAGAAGGCTCGCGGGCAATATGTGCAGGTCGGGCTCGCCGCGAACCCCACGCTCGGTATTACAGCGGACGACATCGGCGAGGACGGCTCCGCGGGCCGCTACGGCGTGTTCGCCTCCCGCACGTTCGTCCGCGGGAACAAGCTGGAACTCAGTCGGGCCGTCGAGAGTTGGGCGGTGCGAAATCTGGAGCTCACCGCCGAGACCCAACGCCTGCGGACGCTGACGGACGTCCGGCAACGGTTCGTTCGCGTGCTGGCGGCCCAGCGGCGGGCGGAAATCGCGGGGGAACTCGTCACGCTCGCCGAAACGGGCGTCGAGTTGGCCGAGGAGCTGGTGGAACTCGGCGAAGTCGCCCGACCGGACGTGCTGCAGGCGCAGGTGCAGGTGGGCGAGGTGCGGATCATCCAGCGGAACGCCGAGATCGCCCGGGACGCCGCGTGGCGTTCGCTGATGGCCGCGACCGGCACCCCCGGTCGCCCGGTGCAGCCCGTGGCCGGCACGTTGGACGGGGAACAGCTGCTCGGCGACTTTGAAGAATTGCTCGCGGGAATCCTCGCGAGAAGCCCGGAGGTCGCCGCCGCCCGGGCGCGGATCGAACAGGCCCGAGCGGCCGTCTGCCGGCAGCAGGCGCAACCGATTCCGAACGTCACGGCTCAGGCGAGCCTCGCCTACGGGTTTGGCGGAGACGAGCCGATTGGCGGGTTCCAACTCGGGGCGCCGCTGCCGAAGTTCAACGACAACCGCGGCAACGTCGCCGCCGCGATCGCCGACGTGCATCGCGCGATCGCGGATCTCGCCCGCCTCGAATTGAACCTCCGCGATCGCCTCGCGACGGCGCTGGCGGATTACGAGTCCGCCGACAATCAGGCGATGATCCTATCCGACGATGTGCTGCCGGCGGCCCGAGAGAACCTTGAACTCTCCGAACGCGGCTATCAACAGGGCGAATTCGACGCGATCCGCGTGGTCACCGCCCGCCGCAGTCTATTCGAGGCGGAACTGACGCGGATCACCGCGGCCGCCGACCGCCGACAGGCCGCCGCGCTGATCGACGGCCTGCTGCTCTCCGGAGCGTTGGACGACATCCCCGACGCCGGCGGCGGCAACCTGCAAGGCGTGGGCCTGCGGGATCAGGCGCTTGGCGGGCAGTAACAGGCGGGCAGATCCTCGCCTGAGCGGCCGGACCGTTCGGGGAAGGGAATCGTCATTCAGGCGAACAGCGCCCGATCGGCGACGACCGTGACGGTCGACGCTTTAACGGTACTCATTAACGGCAGAAACTGATCGGCCTGCCGCCGTTCGATCGTTTCATTGCAAAAGAACAGGATCGCCAGAAAGGTCTTGTCGATCGCGAACCCGCCCGCCAGGCCGAACACCGTTTGAACGCCGGCGTCTCGGACGAAGCCCTGGGCGGAGATAATTTTCCGGCCCTGATCGTCGACCGCCGAGGAGGCGTCCCGCACATAAAAAACTCCGGACATCTTGGAGAGCGTATTGACGTCGATTCCTCCGGAGTCGGCTGCCAGCCAATCCATTTCGAAGCCGACCTCGGCAAGCAGGCGGGCGATCATGGGGATGCTGTCCACGAAATCCGCCGAAACGAGCGGGATACCGAGGTGTCCCGCCGACTGACGTCGATCGTTCCAGGCGGGCTTCACGCCGCGGGACGCCATTAACGACAGGATCGGCGTGTCGTCCGTAAGCAGGGCGCCGGCCAGTTTGTTCGTCGTCAACCGCCGTACGAAGCTCTGATTTTCGCTGGGGAGTTGTCCGTACGCCACGGTCGCGAACAACCGCGTGAGCACGATGGACTCGCCGAATTGTTCCATCAGCAGATCCAGCACTTCGCCGGAGGCTTCTTCGAGGCTGACGCAGTCGCGCGTCCTGGCTTTGACGCTGTCCAGCAACGGGAAGACGTTTCGGAGATCGCTGAACTTCGCCATGACGATCGTTTCGAAGGGCCTGGGAGGCGGAGCCTGCCTGCGCCGGGCTGGGCCGGCGGCCTCGCCGAGTCATCATACTCGAACGACGTTGCGCCGGGGCGACCTGAACGGGGCGGCGAAGGACCGCCGTTGGTCGGCGTCGCATGCTCACTTGCCGTGCCGATGCGACCCCCCGCGGTCCGCGGCGAGCAAATCCTTTCGCCGTCGCCGAATCGCCCGCAATCGCGCGTGGCTGATAAAACTCTCGGATTTGAAGACGCGAGTCCAAAGCAGCGAGACCCGCAGGAAGAAATCGATCGAGGTGTGGAAGACGATCTCCAACACCATGGAGAGCATGATGCTCAGGACCATGACCAGAAACGTTCCTCCGAGGAGCATTAGAATGCGGACGTTCGAGGAGAACTCGAAGACGATCTGCGACGCCAACGCGAGCACGATCCAAACCGCCGTGCAGACGGCCGGGAACGATTTGCGAAACCAATACTGAGCCTCAAAGTCGATCTCTTCGAGGGTCAGTTTCTCGACGGGGTAATCCGGGGCCATCGGATCGTCCGCGACGGATTCGTCCTCGGCCGCCGTCGTGCCGTCCTCGGCCGCCGTCGTGCCGTCGTCGACCGACATTGCGTCGTCATCGAGACCGCCCGGCGATTCGTCGGGACTGTGGAACGGTTTCATGCAGGCATGCCGTGCATCGTTCGTCGGGGGGCGGGGCGGGAAGCCGCGCCGAGCGTCCGCGGGGCGCGGATCGACCGAAAGGGTTCGCCTCCGGGGCTGGAGCATCCGGGTTCCCGCCGGCTTCTACCATTGATTTATTCGATTGCCGAGATCGGAGCCGTGTTCTTTCGGGTCTGTCGTCGACCGAGCCGGAGACACCGGATCGCCCAGATCCACGAACACATCGCCGCCGCCCAGGCCCCCAGCATGGGCAGCAGCAAGGTCGGGTCGATGTCCTCGTCCAGATCAGCGTCCGCAAAGTCGCCGGCCGTCGGCGGCTCCAGCACGTCTACCAGAAAGATCATCGCGTCCATGAGTCCGTGCAGCAGGATCGACGGGACGAACGCCCCCAGAACCTTCCAGAACCGCCGGGGCGGCGTCTCGACCGCCCGTTGCAGCAGGTGGCCCGTCATGGCGCCCCACGCGCCGTGAGACAGCACGGCGAACCCGCGCCATTCCTCGACGGTCCCCGCGTACGCCAGATTCTCCCGCATCGAGAATCCCAAACCGATCAGTCCCCCGACGTAAGCCCCATGCCGCGAGAATCCGTTCCGCCACAACGAGAGCAGCAGCAGGATCCAAACTCCCTTGGCGAACTCTTCGGGAATGGCCGCCTCCACGAACGCGCTGGAAAACGCCTGACCGGGCGTCTCGGCATCGAGCTGATCCGCGGGCAGCACGGACGGCAGGTTGCGCAGGATCGCAGCATGCAGGACGAACGCTCCCCAACCACCGACCAAAAACGCGGCCACCGAGCGCCAGAGCGGCGCCGACCGTCGATATAAGACTGCCAGGACGATCGCCGACGTCAGCGGAATGATCAGCGCTTTGACGACGGCCGTGGCGGTGAGCATGGGGGCGTGCGACCTCGCTGCGGGGGGATTGATCCGTGAGGAGTTCAATGAGGCCGGGTCTCCCCGATCCGTCGCGGGGCGACCGCGGCGACGAATTAGGCGTGTCCGTCCAGGAACAGAACGGTCGGCTCGCCGACGACGCCGAGTTCGCGCATCTTCGACGCCAAATCAGACGAGGCGATGAACTCACGCGCACGCGATTCGTCGACGACCTCGAACAGCAGAACGACGTCGCCTCGATCGTTGGCGCCCTGCATTACTTTAAGATCGCGAAGGCCGCTCGCCTGGCGAGCGGAGCGATGCTCGTCATAGCCGGGCTTCCAGGCGTCGAAGTCCGCGACCTGATGGCGTACAAGCAGGTGTTTCATGGGAAGAGCCTCGGAGGTACGACGGGACCGATCGCCGCGTCGCCGACGTGATCGGAACCCCGAGAGACCCGTCGTCGGCGGGCGTCTGGCCACGGCCTGGGATCAGCGAAGAGATCCATTGTACATCGCTCCGACGTTCCCGGGAGAGACGAGGTGGAAAGCGGTGCGAAGCGTCGCTCCCCGCCCGCGTCTGCGGCGGCCCGTCCCCGAGCAGCCGGGGCCGTCAGGCGGTTCTTTTATATTGGGCCTCGACCAGTTCCAGAAGGGACTCGTACGGAGAGGCGAACAGTTCCTCCGGCGTTTCCGCATCCATGATGAGGTCGTGGTCGAACGCGACGATCTGCCCGGGTTGGAAGGGGCCGAACGGCCTAACGACGACGCCCCACATATTCGCGTACCCGTTCTCTTGGCAGACGTAGAGAATGTCGGCGGAGCGCTCCATCAGCAGATCGGTCGGCCAATCCCACTCCCGATAATAATCCGCCGCCGTCGGCATCTGCGTGGTGGCGAAGTAGTAGGGGCCGTCCTCGTCCCGGATGCCGTTGAACTCACGGAGAAGCTCGCGCAGTTCGTCGGGGACCGGGGCCGAGATCGCCGCTTCCAGCGTCGAGAATTCGGCCTCCGTCGCCGGCGCACCGAACGTGAACGACTCCTCCGCGTCGTACTCAGGCACGAGGCTATTAAGAAACGCGGACTTCCACTTGGCCATGAGGATATCTGCGGGTGAGGAAGCGGCGACGGTCCGAAGCAAACTCTCCTCAACCCGGAGGCCCCGGCGCCAGCGGCGTCCGGGCGCTTCGAGCTGCTCGACTCCTGTCAGTCACGCCGCTCATAGATTGCCGCGGGTTCAGTTCGTTTCCGTAAGGGGCTCCACGGCAAACGGTTATGACGAAATAGGTCTCGATCCACCATAGGGTGAGGGACCGACGTTCCCGTCCGCATTGATGCGGGCAGGCGTCGGCCACCCGCAGCGATCAAGTACATCGGCCAGAAAAGCCTGGCGTCTGCTGGAGGCGATGTGAGCCCGAAGCGCAAGCGAGGATTGCGACTCGCCCACCTCGCTTGCGCTTCGGGCTCACTGATGGACGCTGCACTGATCCGCCGGACGCATTAGGATTTGTTTAATCCTTATAAAAGACGGGGCCGAGCAGGAGCGCGTGAATCAAGAGGATATAAGCCAAGACGCCCATCTCCACGATGGCTCCTTGACCGAAAAGGAGAATCGCGCCGCCGTAAAACAGGGCAAGTCCGACGCCGGCCATCATGCCGTACGGCGCCGGAAACGCGTAGACGCAGACGGTGAACGCAATGAGCGAATAGACCGCGACGCTCAGGAGCGTCCCGCGTAATTCCCTGCGGCATCGTTCCGCTTCGTTCGCAGTTGCCATGAGTCCGCTACTCCAGCAGATCGCTGATGGAGCCGCCCTCTTCGTGCGTGCGGCGTAGCGCGGAGCCGAACATCTTGGCGGTCGGGATGACGTGCAGACGGTCGGCGGTGTCGGTGCCGTCGAGCCGGAACGGGCGGATCGTGTCCGTGACGACGATGCGGGGCACCTCGGCGAGGTTCTCCGCCGCCTTGCCGACGAACAGGCCGTGCGTGGCGCAGGCCGCGAAGACCTCGCCGCCGTGCCGCTCGATCGCTTCGGCGCACAGGCGAATCGTGCCGCCGCTGGCGATCATGTCGTCCAGAATGATCACCCGCTTGCCCTGGATGTCCCCCACGACGGTGTTGCCGCGGACGGTGCCGCCGTCGACACGTTCCTTATCCAGATAAGCGACGCCGATCGCGTTCTTCGTTTGGAGCCGCATTTCGAGGGCGTTGCGGAACCGACGGGCGCGGCCCATGCCGCCGCTGTCCGGGGCCAGCACCGCGAGTTGACCCTCCTCGCAGGCCGCGTCCCGGAGCGGCTCGGGGATGTGATCGGTGACCAGCTTGGGAGCGCCGGACGGATTCTTGCCGGCGTCCACGCCGCACAGATAATCCGCGAGCAGGTTCTTCGCTTCGAGATTGTCCGTCGGGATGCGGAAGGCGTTTTGGAACGCGCTGAGGTTGTGGACGTCCATCGTCAGAATGCGCGTCACGCCCACGCCTTCGAGGCATTGGGCGAGGTACTTGATGGAGATCGGCGCCCGGCTCTCCGTCTTGCGATCCTGCCGAGCGTAGCCGAGGTACGGGCAGACCACCGCGACCCGCTTGGCGCTGGCGTCCTTCAGGCTGCCGGCGAAAAACAGCAGCTTGACGAGCTTCTCCGGGACGCTCTGCTGCGGGTCGGCGCACAGGCTGGTGATGACGTACACGTCGCAGCCGCGGACGTTCACGCCGCTGCGGGCGTAGGTCTCGCGATCTTCGAAAAAGGTCTCGACGTGCGCGCTGCGGGGCACGTCGAGGTGGTCCGCGACGCGGTCGGCGTAGGTCTTGGAGCCGTCGAGCCCGAACAGCCGGAAGTTGTGCACGGCGGGCGGGATCGTCAGAACAAGGGATGCGGGTCGCCGGCCCCCCGCGGGGACGCCGAGCGGACCGTCCAGCCTAACGCCGCTCGCCCGTCGGTTCACCCGGCTTGCGGGCCGACTCGACCGTCTTCTCGCCGCATGTCCCCGGACGTCCTCACCCTCGAATCGACCGGTTCGTCCGTTTCCTCCGGGACGTTCGATGCCGAACTTTTGGGCGAGGGACCGGACGCCGGCGCCAAACTCACCGGCAGCAACTCCGGCTGCGGGATGGGCTGCGGCCTGATCGCGATCGTAATCGTCACCGGCGCCCTGACCTTCGGCGCATCGCAGGTCTTCCCGGAGTTCGGCTGGCCGGACTGGACGCTGGGCCTGATTCTGGTCCCGGGGGCGGCGACCTTCCTGGCGGTGCTGGGCTACGGATTGATGCTTCGCTGGGCGGTGCATCCGGGGGAAGCGGCGATCTCTCCCTGGCCGCTCCGGCCCGGCATGACCGGCGAGGTACGGTTCGCCCAACGCTTGAAGAAGGGACTCGCCCTGAACGAACTCCGGGCCGAACTGACCTGCACCGAAGTCGCCCGCTATCGCGTCGGCACGAACACCCGCACGGAGCGGAACGAACGCTACCGGATCTCCCTGCCCCCGGTGACCTTCGATTCCAAGGGCGGGCGATACGAGCCGGCCCGTCAGGCGGTCACGGCGGTCTGGGAGATCACGATCCCCGCCGACGCTCCTCCTTCGCTGGATACCCATAACAGCGACGTGAACTGGGAATTAGCGGTGACGCTCGACATCGATCGGCACCCGGACGCCCGCACGAACTTTCCGCTTCGGGTTCTCTGACGGCCTGCCGCCTGTTCCACGAGGCCGATCGACGCCCGCTCCCCTTCGCCACGCCTGCCTGAGAAGTCCCATGTTCGCGATCGACATCGAAACCGCCGAGGTGAACCCGGGCGGGGCCGTCCGCGGGACGGCGACGTTCACCGCGGAGAAGGAAGTCACGCCGAAGCACGTACGGCTGGAACTCGCCTGGGGCACGCGCGGCCGCGGCGACGCGGAGAGCGGCGTGATCGCAACGGCGGATCGCGCCACCGGCCCGGTCGCCGCGGGGGAGACCGTTCGCGTTCCGTTCGCGGTCGCCGTTCCCGAGGACGCCGTTCGCTCCTTTGCGGGAGAACTCGTTCAGCTCTACTGGTGCATCCGCGGCCGAGTCGATCTGCCCTGGGCTTTTGACGAAAAGGCCGAGGCGGAGTTTGAAGTGACGATGGAGCGTCCGTCGGGCGTGGAGGTTCCGCCGCTCGATGACTGATCGTCTCGATTACCCGACGCCCGCGCGGGACCACCGACGCCGGCGCGGGAATATCGTGCCCGACGCCCGAAATCCGATGTTCAGAGGAGCGCCGATTCGTGCGAGCAAAGGCCCTCCGCTTCCGTTGAAATGAGGCCCCCCGCCCGGTCTCCTCGGGGCGAACAGTGCGCCGCGTCGCGGTGCGTTCGACAGCAGACTGGACGAATCCCGTGAACGCTGGTTATGCCATGTCGAACGCCGTCCACGAAAGCTCCGATCCCGCCCCTGAATTGAGCGCCGACCGACCGACGATTTCCATCGTCACCGCCTCGTTCAATCAGGCCCCGTACCTGAGGGCGACGCTCGACAGCGTTTTGAATCAGGAGGGGAAGGGCGAGGAATTCGACCTTCAATATATCGTCATCGACGGCGGGAGTACGGACGGGTCCAAAGAGATCATCGAGGAATACGCCGGCGATCTTTCCTACTGGCGCAGCGCCCCGGACGAGGGGCACTATGCGGCGATTAACGAAGGCTTCGGTCATGCTCGCGGCGATGTGCTCGCCTGGCTGAACAGCGACGACCGTTATTGCCCCTGGGCGCTACGGACGGTCGCGGCGATCTTCTCGCAGAACCCCGACGTCGACTGGCTGACGACCACCCGACCGATTATCTGGTCTCGCACCGGGTTGTGCGCGGAGCTCATGGCCTCGCCCGGATATAGCGTGAAGTCGTTGCTGGCCGGGTGCCACATGGTAGGCGGCAGACCGTTTCTGGGTTGGGTGCAGCAGGAGTCGACGTTTTGGCGGCGTGAATTGTGGGAGACGGTCGCGGCGGAAACCGACGCCGAGGAGGCCGGAACGAAAGGCGGGGCGCTGCGACCGCGGTTTTCAGTGGCGGCGGACTACGACTTATGGTTGCGATTTGCGCAGCACGCCCGGTTAGACACGGTGGAATCCCCTCTGGGAGGAAACCGACGGCAGCCGGGCCAGCGCAGCATGCGGTTGATCGAGCGATCTCTGGACGAACTCCGCGAGGCGCTGGCCGAGGCGCGTGCCAAGGTGGGCCTGCCCCCGCTGACGGATCGCGTCCCGCTGCTGGATCGCGTCAAAGGACATCGCCGCCCCAGCCGAATCTACCGCCATCTCCGGGGCTACTTTCGCGACGCCCAACGATTCGAAGGTCGGATCTTTAAACTCGAAAATCCCGCCGCGGAGCAGGCCCGCTGGGTGCCGGAGAAAACGGAATTTCCTTACTGAGCCGGGGCCGCGATCCTCAGTCGACGTGGGTGAACGCTTTGAGACTCCGCGACGATCCCCGCATCACGTCGCGGCTTTAATCACGCGGCAGGGATTGCCGACGGCGATCATGCCGGACGGGACGTCCCGGGTGACGACGCTGCCGGCGCCGATCACCGAGCCGGCGCCGATCGTCACCCCGGGGCACACGATCGCCCCGCCGCCGATCCACACGTCGTCGCCGATCGTCACCGGCGCCGCGGACTCCCACCCTTCCGCCCGCGTCTTCGCATCCAGCGGGTGCGTCGCGGCGTAGATCTGCACCCCCGGCCCCAGCAGCACGCGGTCGCCGATCGTGACCGCGGCGCAGTCGAGGATTACGCAGTTGAAGTTCGCGTAGAACCGCTCGCCGGCGGTGATGTGAACGCCGTAGTCGCAGCGAAACGGCGCCGTCACCTCCGCCCCCGGGCCGATCGACCCGAACAGTTCCGACAGGATCGCCGTGCGGCCGTCCGCATCTTCCGGATCGGTCGCGGCGTGCTCGGCGCAGAGCCGCGTCGCCCGCCGCCGCATCGCGACCAGTTCGGCGTCGTCCGCGAGATAGCGCTCGCCGGCGAGCATGCGCTCTCGCATGGAGGGCGGCGCGTCAGACATCGTCTTCCGCATCCGGAGCGTCGTAGCCGCGGCGGAGGACCGGAGCGGTTGTCGCGAACCCCTCGAGCGCGTCGTCAGACAGGGGGTTCGACACGAACGGGGCGGGGGCGAGCATCACGGAGTTCACCACCCGACGGGCCGCCGGGTCCGGGGTCGGCACCGCCGCGGTGTGCAACACGCCCCGCCAAACGTCCGAGTCGATCGTTGGATCGGCAGATGAGTTATTCACCACGGCGATCCGCCACGTCGCTGGGTCGAAGGCGGCGGTGGGGTTCTCGTAGTCCGCCCACAGATCGTCTGCGGCAGGGAACATGGGATTGTGCTGCTGAAGCGTCTCCGACGGCGTGAGGCCGCGGTCCGCCGCGAACCCCGCGAGGTCATGCGTGGAGAAGCGGGAGTCCACCTTGGTCGGTTCATATCCCAACACGAGCAGGCTCTCGGACGGCCCGCCGTCGAGATGCGGGCGGGTGGACGTTTGCTGATCGAACCGCCCCGCCGACACGGCCGCGAGATCGACGCCACGATCGACCCGATGGCGCCGCGACAGCCCGGCGACGAGTCGCAGCATCCCCCGACGAAAGGCGAGCGAATCCAGCCCATCCGCTCCCGAGCCGAGGTTCAGCACGCACCACCCCGGCTGATCCAGTCCGGTGCGGCAGACGCGAGCATAAATGGCGTCCTGCGTCGTTTCGTCCGCCAGATCGCTGAGGCTGAGAGGCAGCGGCGCCACGGCGGGAGGGCGGTCGCTCATCGCCCCGGCTCTTCCAGCAGGACGAGGGCGTTCGACAGCTCGTCGCGGTCGTCTTCGGCCCGCGGCAGGACCGGGGCGAGGCGGCGGGCGGCCTCGGCGATCGCGGCGCAGAGGGCGTCGGCGGGGGCGCCGTCCTTCAACCCCTTGGTCAATACGGCGCAGACCTCACAGGTGAAGCCCTCGCCCAATGCCTCGACCACGGCCCGGTCGGCCAGGACGGCGGCGCGATGCTCGTACAGGCTGACGTAGAACAGCACGCCGGTCGCCCCGCCGGTGTGATGCACGCGACGATCGAAGAACGCCCGGCGGGCGGCGGCATTCACCTCGTCCGCGGCTTGATCCGCCGGGATAAACGGTCGCCGCAACCAACCGATGCGCGTCGCCAGCCAGGCCCCCAGGGTGAACGAAACCGCGATCGCGGCGACCAGCGCCGCCGGCCCGACCCACGCCGCCGGGGCGTCCCAGTCGCCCGAAGCGACCGCGTGCGGCCACAGCAGCCAAACCACGACCGCCGCTCCGCAGGCCAACCACAAACCGACGACGTCCTCCGCCCGGTCGTAGCGGCCGGACGAGGTCGCCACCACGGGGACCAACTCGCAACTGGTGGTCTGCTCCGCCGCGGCGACGGCGGCCCGCACCCGCTCTTTGGCGGGGGCGTCGAATAAGTCTGCGGCGCGCTTCATCAGATCATTCGTTGGGGAGACGTCACCACGACCCGCTCGCTCCGCCGCCGCCGGAGAACCCGCCGCCGAAGGAACCCCCGCCGAACGATCCGCCGCCGCTGCTGGAGCTGCTGTTCTGGTACATCGTATAGAGAACCCATCCGATGCCCGCGAACACGACCGCCCAGAACGCCCACGCCCAACCGCTGGAGCCGCGACGGATCAGCGAGACCACGGTGAAGATCGCCAGCCCGGCAATCGCCGCCCACATCGGCCAGACCCACCACGGCGTCGGCCGGGCCGGCAATTCCAACTGACGGGCCATCGCATCGAGGGCGTCCACGCCCGCGACGATCCCCTCCGCATAACGTTCGCGACGGAAGTTCGGGACGAGGTACTCGTCCATGATTTGCTGGGCCGTCGCGTCCTCGCGGCGCCCCCAGCCGGCGCCCAGTTCGATCCTCGCCGCCCGATCGCCGGGGGAGACGACCAGCAAAATGCCGGTGTTCCAGTCCTGCCCGTTCACCCGAGCCTGCCCCACGCCCCACTGATCGAATAACTGCCGGGCGAAAAGGTCGACGGCCCCGCTGCCGCTGCCGGTTCCGCCCGCCGCCTGCACCGTGGGCACCGTCACGACCACGATCGGCGTCGCGGTCGCGGTGAGCAGCGCGTCGCACCGCTGGCGGATCTCCGCCTCGGTCGCCTCGTCCAGGAGGTCGGCGGTATCGAGGATGAACTCCCGCGGACCGGGCGGGTCGAGCGGGATCTCCCGGGCGGACGCCGACGCACCAAGCGTGGCCGGAGCGAGGACTGCGATCAGCAGACCCCACGTCACGTGGGCGGCGGAGGCGGAGCGAGGGATCGCGGAGGGGGAGCGAGGCTTCATCGAACCGAGCAGATTAGCGGTCGGACGGGCGGGGCGTCAGTCGGCCGGTCCGCGACAGATCCAGACCGAACTGCCGCTGTGTCGCAGGACGTACTGCGACACGCTGCCGAGCAGAAATCGCATCGCGCGGCTGTCGCCGTGGTCGCCCACCGCGATCAGGTCGGCCTCATGCGCGCGGGCCTGTCGGCAGATCGACTCGCCGACATGAGCGGCGGTCTGCAAGTCACGCGTGACGGTCAGCCCCTTGGCTTCAAAGGGAGCGGCGGCCTCCTCGAGCCGGCGTTCCGCGGTCGCCCGCAGGTCGTCCCACAGGTCGGGGATCGTGTCGGTGAAGTCCGGAACGAAGTTGTCGAGCGTCTGCAGCACGGAGAGAACCGCGACCGTCGTCCCCTCCGGCCAGTCGATCGCCGCGAGCGTCTCGACCGCCCGGCGGGAGGCCGGCGTCTCGTCCACCGCCACCGCTAAACGGGGCGGGCGGTCCTCCTCCGGCCAACCGGTCGGCCGCACGACCAGCGAGGAGCAGGGCGCCTGCGACGCCACGCGATCCGACACGGACCCCAGCAGCAGGCGTTCCAATGCGGACTGCCCCACCGCGCCGGCGACGACGAGGTCCGCCTCCATCGACTCGGCCTCCGCGAGGATCGTCGGCGCCGGTCGGCCGCGGCGGAAGACGGGCGTCGTCCGCAACCCCCGCTTCGCCAAGCGGGCGGCCTCCGCGGTCAGCGCCTCCTCCGCCTCGGCATCCAATCGAGCGAGCACGCCGTCGGACACCGCGGTCGCGCCGAGACCCGAGTGGAGACTCGGCACCGCCAGGGCATGCAGCAGCGTGACCGTCGGCGGCGCGGGAAAGGGCAGCCGGGCCAACAGCTCCGCGGCCCGCTGCGATTCCGCCGAATGATCCGTCGCCAGCAGCACGCGACTCGGGGCGGGGGAGGCGGAAGAAGCCGTCATCTCGAAACCTGCGGTGTGCGGTGAGCGGCCCCCAGCATACCGGCAGACCCTGCGTCTGCGGCAGGCAACGGGTCAGTCTCGATCGCGCCGGTCGGCGCCGCGGCCGGTCGGTTCGTAAAAGGATCGCGGCTCCGGCAGATAGTCCTGCTCGATCCGTCCGTCGGGATAGTCGTGCGGATAGAGATAGCCGCGTGGCCCGCTCTCCTGGCGACTGCCGCCGCTGCGGGGATCTTTGAGATGCGACGGCACCGGCAACACGCGATTGGTTTTGACGTCCTCTAACGCCTCGTTGATGGCCGTATAAGAGGCGTTCGACTTCGGCGCCGTGGCGACGTACACGGCGGCTTGGGCCAGCGGGATACGACCCTCCGGCATGCCGACGAACTCCAACGCGGACGCCGCGCTCTGGGCGAGCACCAACGCCTGAGGGTCGGCGTTGCCCACATCTTCCGAAGCGCAGATCACGATGCGGCGGGCGAGGAACCGCGGGTCTTCGCCCGCGTGCAGCATGCGGGCGAGCCAATACATGGTCGCGTCCGGGTCGGAGCCCCGCATGCTTTTAATGAACGCGGAAATCACGTCGTAGTGTTCGTCCCCCGCGGCGTCGTGGTGCAGGCTCTTCCGCTGCACGCTCTCCTCCGCGTCGGCCAGCGTGACGGTCGATCCCGGTTCGACGCTCCGCACCGCCACCTCCAGCCCGGTCAACGCCCGGCGGGCGTCGCCCTCGCAGATCTCCGCCAGGAACCGCACTGCGGCCGGTTCGGCCTGCACCCGCAGCTCGCCCAGCCCGCGGTCGCGGTCGGCCAGCGCTCTCTCCAGCACCGCGACGACTTCCTCCGTCGACAGCGGTTTTAATTCAAAGATCGTCGACCGACTTAACAGCGGCCCGACGAGCGCGAAGTACGGATTCGCCGTCGTCGCCCCGACCAGCGTCACGCGGCCGGCCTCGACGTCCGGCAGCAGCACATCCTGCTGGGAGCGGCTGAACCGGTGAATTTCATCGAGGAATAAAACCGTCCGCCGCCCCGCCGCGGCGAGCCGGTCCGTCGCCGCGGTCAACACGCTCCGCACCTCCTTCACCCCGATCGCGGCGGCGTTGAGGCTTTCAAAGTGGGCGTCTGAATGCCCTGCGATCAAGCGGGCAAGCGTCGTCTTACCGGTCCCCGGCGGGCCGAACAGGATCACGCTGCCCACCCGATCCGCCGCGAGCATCCGCCGCAATAACTTCCCTTCGCCCAACAGGTGCGATTGCCCGGCGAACTCTTCGAGCGTGCGCGGCCGCATCCGAGCGGCGAGCGGTTGAGCCGCCTCCGCGTGGTCGGCTTCGGCGGCGGCAAATAACGACATTAGCTAGGAGCGTCCGGGGGCATCGCGGGTTCCGTCCAAGACCTCTTCCCAAAAACGCCCGATGCCGCCCCGGGCGATCTTGTAGGACGAACCGAGCGGGAGCGGGACGTAGCGCTCCGGTGTAAGGAACAGCGGCACGGTCGGCAGCGGGTCGCCGACCGCCAACGGCTCCGCGTAGGCCCGCCACCGCGGCCCGACCTGATAGCCGACGGCGCACAACGGCTTGTCGGCAGGCGGCTCGTAGCCGCGGCCCAGCGCTTCCAACATCGCACCGTGCAGCCCGGCGGGGTCAGGACGTCCCGGCGGGAGCAAATCGATCAGCACGACATGCACGCCGTCCTCCATTGCCTCCGTCAGTTTGGAGACGAACCGATCGACGGACGCCGGACGATCTTTGTTGCCCGGCGAGGCGAGTTCCAATAACGCCACAACGCGGTGATCGATTTCACGGCGAATCGCCAGCCGACTGGCGCGAGCGGCGTAGTATTCCGACTCGGAGACCTCCGCGAGATCCGTCACTTCGGAGACCTGCGGCGGAGCTTCCAGCACGGCCGTTCCCCCGCCCTGATCGCCGCCGTAGACCGTCGTTCCATCTTCAAGCGCGAGCAGGTCCGCTTCGTTCTCCGCCGCGGAGACCGCCCCGAACGACCGTTCCACGTGCCCGTAGTAGCCGGGCGGCAGCAGCCCCCCGTTGAGGGCAAGTTTCAACTGTGGAATCCACGTCTGGTGGAAGTCGTGAAACGTCCCGGCGTCCACGCGGGTCCAGTCGTCGACGGTCGCGGCGGGTTCGGACACTCAGACAGTTTACCGGCTTGAACGGGCGGCGCTCACCGCTTCTTCTTGAAGAAGTGGGTCGCTTGGCCGAAGACCGCCTCGCCGCTTTCCATGAGCGTTTCGGAGAGCGTCGGGTGAGCGTGAATCGTCTCGGCGAGGTCGGCGGCGACGGCGCCCATCTCGACCGCGAGCGTGCCCTCGGCGATCAGTTCGCCGGCGTTGGCGCCGACGATGCCCACGCCCAGCACGCGGCCGGTGTCGGGATCGCAGATCAGCTTCGTCAGGCCTTCGGTGCGGTCGATCGTCTGGGCGCGGCCGCTGGCGGCCCAGGGGAACTTCGAGACCGTCACCTTGATGCCGTCCCGCTTCGCTTCGGTCTCCGTCAGGCCGACCCACGCCAGTTCGGGGTCGGTAAAGACGACGGCCGGGATCCCGCGGTTATCGAACACGGCGTCCTCGCCGGCGATCGTCTCGACGGCGATCTTCGCCTCGCGGGTCGCTTTATGAGCGAGCATCGGCTCCCCGGCGACGTCGCCGATGGCGAGGATATTCGGGTCGGCGGTTTCCATGCGGCGGTTGACGGTGACGAAGCCGCGGTCGTCGACCTCCGCCTTCGTCGTTTCGACGCCGCAGGTCTTGCCGTTGGGACGACGGCCGATCGCAATTAAGACGCGGTCGAACGTCTCCGTGGTCTCGCCGTCGGCGCTGGACAGGGTGGCGTCGATGCCGGCGTCGGTCGCTTTGAGGGACTCCACCTTCGTGTTCATCAACACGCGGTCGAAACTCGCCTCGATCCGTTTCTGCAGCGGTTTGACGAGGTCGCGGTCGGCGCCGGGCAACAGGCCGTCGGTCATCTCGACCACGGTCACTTTCGAGCCGAGGGCCGCATAAACGCTGCCCATCTCCAAGCCGATATATCCGCCGCCGACGACCAGGAACTTCTCCGGGACATCCTTTAATTCGAGGGCGCCGGTGCTGTCCATTACGCGGTCGTCGCCGATGTCGAAGATCTTCGGCACCGCCGGCTGGCTGCCGACGGCGACGATGCAGCGGCCGAAGTGCAGCTCCCGCTCGTCCCCCTTCGGGCCTTTAATCGTGAGGCTGTTCGAGCCGGTCAGCGTGCCGCGGCCCTCGATGATCTCCACGCCGCGGCCCTTGCCGAGTTGGGAGACGCCGCCGGTGAGCTGATTGACGACGCCGCTTTTGAACTCCCGCAGCTGGGCGAGGTCGATCGTGGGCTTTTCGAAGTGCACGCCCCACTGCTCGGCCTCTTCCACCTCGTGCAGCAGCTTGGCGACGTGCAGCAGGGTTTTGGAGGGAATGCAGCCGACCCGCAGGCAGACGCCGCCGGGCTTGGGGTTCTCGTCGATCAGGGCGACCTTCATCCCGCGATCGGCCGCGTCGAAGGCGGCCGGGTAGCCGCCGGGGCCGCCGCCGAGGACGACCACGTCGTAGGCGCCCTCGGGCAGGTCGCTCATGGGGGTGGGGGAACCCTCGGGGCGAACGCCGTCGAACGGGTCGGCCGACGTGTCGTAGTCGCCGGTGCGGGCGCCGTCGGCGTCGGCGGGCGCGGCCGTCTCGGCGGGGGTGTTCGCCGCGGTGGGGACTTCGTTCTTCTGCGGGGCCGCGTCCGCGGCGGCTTTCGCGTCGCCGCCGCCCTCGGACGGCTCGACGGTCAGCAGCACGGCGCCGATCGCGACGGTGTCCCCCGCGGCGACGTGTAGCTTCGTGATCGTCCCGGCGAAGGGGATTTCGACCGGGGCGACGGCCTTCTCCGTTTCGACCTCGACGACGACCTGATTCGCCTCCACCGAGTCTCCCTCGGCGACGAGGATTTCGGAGACGTCGGCCTCGGTCACGCCCTCGGAGACTTCGGGGAGGACAAATTCGCGGGCCATCGGGGCGGGGTCGGTCGAACGGAGCGAGGCGGGATGAACGGGCAGTCTACGTCGGCGTCGCCGGCTCCCCAACCGGACCGATCGCCGCGCATGGGCTGAACCCGTCGCTCAGCGGAATGCGGCCTTCACCTGCGGATCCAGCAGGACGACCAGCGCCCAGATGCCGATCGGGATGCCGAACAGAAACGTGAAATTACAGCAGGGAACCATCGCGGCGATCGTGCCGACCAGCGCCCACGCCCAGGAGCGGGCCGTCAGCATCTGGTAGCCGCCGAACAGGATGATCAGGGTCATCGTCAGGG
Source organism: Alienimonas chondri (assembly GCF_013036045.1). Lineage (GTDB taxonomy): Bacteria > Planctomycetota > Planctomycetia > Planctomycetales > Planctomycetaceae > Alienimonas > Alienimonas chondri. The sequence goes on along the minus strand of NZ_WTPX01000038.1, from coordinate 17,515 downwards.
AGGAGACCGGCCCGCTGAGCATGGCGGCGTAATACCCGACCATCTGGGCGGCGACGTTCCCCGCGGGGTCGAGATTCTGCGGCGTCGGATTCTCCACCGCAGCCATGACGCAGGCCAGGATGACGAACAGCGTCGCGGCCGCCGACATGGCCCCTACGACCAACAAACCGATCGCCGGACCCTTAGCGCGTTCCGCATCGGAACCCGGCCCGAGCCGTCGGGCGTCTTCGGTCGATCGGGCGCCCCGCCCGCGGGGGGCTTCGCTGGTCGCGATCGCTTCCCCGCACACGCTGCACTGGGTGCGGCCGGTCGATCGGGAGACCCGAAAGTGGCTGTGCGAACTGCCGCACATCGGGCAGGTCTCGGGGATCGACATCGCGGGGGCGGCCTGCGGGAAAGGCGAGAGCGTCCGAACCGACTCCGCGTCAGCGGAACGCGGTTTTGACCTGCGGATCGAACAGCACCACCAATGCCCAGATGCCGATCGGGAACCCGATCAGAAACGTGAAGTTACAGCAGGGCACCATGGCCGCGAGCGCCCCCATGAGCGACCACGTCCAGCTTTGGGCGTTCAGCATTTGATAACCGCCCATCAAAATCGTCCCCGTCAGGACGAACGTGCCGATCGGGATTCCGAATGCGGCCGCATAGAAGCCGAATTTCTGGCCGGCGGCTTCGGCGGCGGGCATGCCGGGACGCTCCGGCGGCGGCCCCTGCATCGCTCCGACGATCGTTAGGCCAGAATAGCCGAGAGAAATGAGGGCCGAAAGTCCGCCCACGACGAGCAGCGCGATGCCGGGGTTTTTCGCTCGGTCAGTGGCCCGACCGCCGCCGGACCGTCGGGACGAACGCGGTGCCTCCATGGCGGAGCCGCCGGCGAAGTCGTCGTCCGGCTCCATGATCTCGCCGCAGGTGCTGCACTTCGCCCGGCCGGTCTTCTGCGACCGCTTGAATTGACTGCTGGGGCTGCCGCACATCGGGCAGGACGACGGAATCGGCATGGGTCGGGAGCAGGGCTTGCGGCGAAAGGGGGCGGACCTGCGGAAACTAGCCGCACCTTCGCTCCGCCGCACCCTTGCGCCGAACGCCTTGACGTCGCCCAGCGGCGCGCAGCCTACGCGCTGACCAGCAGCGCCATGAAGTCGCTGAGAGCGACGTTCAAGCTCTTAATGAACCGCGCCCCGTCGGCGCCGTTGACGACGCGGTGGTCGTAGCTCAGGGAGAGGGGCACCATCAGTTTTTGAACCGGTTTGCCGGCGTCGTCCAACTCGACGACCTTCTTCCCGCGGCTGACGCCGAGGATGGCCACTTCGGGGAAGTTCACGATCGGGGTGAAGTGCCCGCCGCCGATGCCGCCGAGGTTGCTGATGGTGAACGTGCCGCCGCGCATCTCCTCCAGCCCCAGCTTGCGATCGCGGGCGCGGCCGGCGATCTCGGTGAGGTCCGCGGCGATCTCCAGGATGGATTTCTGATCCACGTCCCGAATGACCGGCACGACGAGGCCGGCTTCGGTGTCCACGGCGATGCCGATATTGACGTACTCTTTATAAACGATCTCCCCGCTGCCCAGGTCCAGCGAGCTATTAAAGATCGGGTGCTCCTTCAAGACCCCGGCGACGGCCTTGGCGAGGATCGCCGTCATCGTGACCTTCGGGCCGTTCTTGCCGGCTCCGGCGCCGTACGCCTTGCGGGCGGCTTCGAGGGCGGTGATGTCCGCTTCGTCATGCTGGGTGACGTGCGGGATCGTCTGCCAGGCGTAGGAGAGATGCGCCGCGGAAGTCTTGGCGATCTTGTTCATCCGCTCCCGTCGGACCACGCCGTACTGGCTGAAGTCCGGGAGGTCCGGAGCGGCCATCGCGCCGGCGCCGGCGGGGATCAGAGCGGAGTCCACCCCGCCGCGGTCCGAGGGAATCAACCGATTCGCTCCGCCGCCGGACGAAGCTCCGCCGCCCTCGGCGAACGCCTTCACGTCCTCAGCGAGAATCCGCCCGCCGCGGGCGCTGCCGGAGACGGCGTACAGGTCGACGCCCATTTCGCGGGCGAGCCGCCGCACGCTGGGCGCCGCCGGGGCCGGCGGACGATCGCCGGCGGGAGCCGTCGAGACGGTCGCCGGTTGCTTCGCGGGGGCCGACGCGGCCGGAGCGGGGGAGGACTGCTTCGCCTCAGCGGGCTCAGAGGTTTTCTCCGCGGCCGGAGCCTCGGCGGATTCGCCCTGCTCGACGTTCAATAACGGCGCGCCGATTTTCACGGTGTCGCCCTCGCCGACGAGGATCTCCGTGATCGTGCCGGAGAAGGGAATCTCGACGGGGGCGACGGCCTTTTCGGTCTCCACCTCCATCACCATCTGACCCTGCTCCACCTTATCGCCGACGGCGACGAGGATCTCGGAGATATCCGCAGCCTCCACCCCTTCGGAGACTTCGGGCAGATTGAATGCGGTCGCCATAGGAGACGGAGGAGCGTTTTGAGGTCTTCAAAACGGAGGCCCGGCGGGGCCTCCGCGGTATGGATGATTTGAGAAGAGACTTAGGCGCCCATCGGGTCGACCTTGTCCGGGTCGATGCCGAGGTCTTTGAGCACGGCGGGGAGTTTCTTCGCGTCGAAGTCGCCGTCGGCGGCGAGAGCGGAGAGCGCGGCGTAGGCGACGCACTCGGCGTCGATCTCGAAGTGCCGACGCAGGGCGTCGCGGGTCTCGCTGCGGCCGAAGCCGTCGGTGCCGAGGGCCACGTAGCGGCCGGGCACCCACTCGCGGATCTGGTCCTGCACCAGTCGCACGTTGTCGCTGCTGGCGATGAACGGGCCGCCGTCGGTCGGCAGAACCTGTTCGAGGTAGCTCTGCTGCGGCTCGTCCGCCGGGTGCAGGCGATTGTGCCGGGTGACGGCACGGGCGTCGCGGGCCAGTTCGCTATAGCTGGTGACGCTCCACACGTCGCTGCCGACGCCGTAGTTCTCGGCGAGAAGCTCCTGCGCCCGCAGCACGTACGGCAGGATCGGTCCGCTGCCGAACAATTGCACGCGGCCCCCCTGTTTGGAACCGGCGCCGTCGACCGACTTGAACTTATACAGCCCGCGTAGGACGCCTTCCTCGCAGCCGTCCGGCTTGGCGGGATGGGTGTAGTCGCCGTCGTTATAGACGGAGAGATAGTAAAAGCAGTCCTCGCCCTCGCCGTACATCCGGCGAAGGCCGTCCTGCACGATGATCGCCAGTTCGTAATTATAAGCCGGGTCGTAGGCCCGCAGGTTCGGAACCGTCGAAGCGATCAACGGCGAGTGGCCGTCCTGGTGTTGGAGGCCTTCGCCGTTGAGGCTGGTGCGACCGCTGGTGCCGCCGCACAGGAAGCCCTTGGCGCGGGAGTCGCCGGCGAGCCAGATCAAATCGCCGACCCGCTGGAAGCCGAACATGCTGTAGTAAACATAGAACGGGATCATCGGCACGCCGACGTTGGCGTACGCGGTGCCCGCGGCGACGAAGCTGCTCATGGCGCCGGCTTCGTTGATGCCCTCTTCCAGCAGCTGGCCGTTCTTCGACTCCTTGTAATACATCGTGAAATCGCGATCGACCGGCTCGTAGAGCTGGCCCTTGGGCGAATAAATCCCGATCAGCGAGAACAGTCCCTCGAAGCCGAAGGTGCGGGCTTCGTCCGGAATAATCGGCACGATGCGGTCGCGGACGCCCTTGTCCTTCAGCAGCGTTTGCATCAACTGGCCCAGCACGAAGGTCGTGCTCGCCTGCTTGTCACCGGTGCCTTCGAAGAACTTCTTGAACTTCTCCAGCGGGGGGATCTCCAGCTTTTCGTGCTCCGCGAGGCGGCGGGGCATCGAGCCGCCGAGCTTCTTGCGGTGCTCGGTGAGGTAGCTCATCTCCGGCGAATCGGCGGCCGGTTTATAGAAGGGGGCGGTCTCGCATTCCTCGTCGCTGACGGGGACATGGAAGCGATCGCGGAACGCTTTCAACTGCTCCGCGGACATCTTCTTGGTGTTGTGGGCGACCATCTTGCCCTCGCCGGCTTCGCCCATGCCGTAGCCCTTGATGGTCTGGGCCAAGACGACGGTCGGACGCCCGTTCCGCTCCGTGGCGGTCTTATAGGCGGCGTAGACCTTCCGCGGATCGTGCCCGCCGCGACGCAGGCGCTCGATCTCCTCGTCCTTCAAGTCGGCGACGAGGGCTTTCAATTCCGGGTCGGGACCGAAGAACTCCTCGCGGAGAACGGCGCCGGGGGCGGTCGAGAGGCGTTGGAACTCGCCGTCGACGGTGCCTTCGAGCTTCGCGGCGAGCTTGCCGGATTTGTCTTTGGCGATCAGCTCGTCCCAGCCGGTGCCCCACAGGCACTTCACGACGTTCCAGCCGGCGCCGCGGAAGATGCCTTCCAGTTCCTGAACGATCTTGCCGTTGCCGCGGACCGGGCCGTCGAGCCTTTGCAGGTTGCAGTTCACGACCCACACGACGTTGTCCAGCCCCTCGCGGACCGGCAGCGTGATGGCGCCGAGCGATTCCGGCTCGTCCATCTCGCCGTCGCCCAGGAAGGCCCAGACGGTCGATTTATCGTTTTGCAACAGGCCGCGGTTGTTCAGATACCGCAGGAACCGGGCGTGATACAGGCTGGTGATCGGGCCGAGGCCCATGCTCACCGTGGGGAACTGCCAGAAGTCCGGCATCAGCCACGGGTGCGGATAGCTGGACAGGCCGCTACCGCGGGGCAGTTCGCGGCGGAAGTTATCGAGGTGCGATTCCTCGAACCGACCTTCGAGGAACGCCCGCGAGTACATCCCCGGGGCGGCGTGGCCCTGGAAGTAGATGAAGTCGCCGGGGTGGTCTTCGGTGCGGGCGTGGAAGAAGTGATTGAAGCCCACTTCGTACAGCGTGCAGCTACTGGCGTAGGTGCTGATGTGCCCGCCGACGCCGGTGTTGCCCTTGTTGGCCCGCACGACCATCGCCGCCGCGTTCCAGCGGATCAGGCTGCGAATCTTGCGTTCAACCTCCAGATCGCCGGGGTACTCCGGCTGACGCTCCGGCGGGATCGTGTTGACATACGGGGTGGTCGGATCGAACGGCAGTTCGACGCCGTGCTTGCGGGCGTAGTCGTCCAGCTGACGGAGCAACCGCGTCGCCTCCGCGGAGCCGTGGCGATGCAGCACGTCTTCGAGCGATTCGAACCAATCGCGCAGTTCGGCGGCGTCGAGCGTGTGGTCACCCGCTTGGCCGTTCCGCGAATGGGGCGCATCGTCGGCGCGGGCTTCGGGCGTGGCGAGGGTGCCGGAGGCCATCGGGGTCGTTTCGCAACAGGGACGGGAGCGCAAACCGGAACCGACAGACCCCGTGCTCGGAGGGAGCCGAGGGCGGGGCGGCCGGTCGCGCAGTGTAGTGGGGGGCCGCGGGACGGCCAAGCAGGACACGAGCGTTCTGGTCGCAGCGCCGTTGAACGCCGCGCGGAACGCAGCGACTAACCGAATCGTCCGGCGCCCCGGCCGCGGAGGAACTCCGCCCCCGTCATCGCTCGTTTGCCTGCGGGCTTGATCGAACGAACCCGCACCGCCCCGGAGCCGCAGGCGACGACCATGTCGCCGGCTCGCTCCGTCGCTTCGCCCGGCTCGCCACCGTCGCCCGCAACGACCTCCACCGATTCGAATAGACACCGGGCCGGCTTGCCGCCCTTCGTCTGCAATCCGCCGGGCTCGAAGAGCGAAAACGCCCCCGGCCACGGGCTCATCCCCCGGACGTGCCGGCTGACGGCGGCGGCGGAGCGGGTCCAGTCGATCCGGCCCTCCGCCTTTTCCATCTGCGGGGCGTAGGTGGCGAGGTCGTGATCCTGCCGCACCGGCACCGCGGTGCCGGCGTCGAGGGCGTCCAACGTCTCCAGCGTGAGCGGCGCCGCGAGAACGGCCAGACGGTCGTGCAGTTCGCCGGCGGTTTCGGAGCGGCCGATCGCCGTCGCCTCCGTGCCCAGCATCGGGCCGGCGTCCAGTCGGCGGACGATGCGGAAGATCGTCACGCCGGTCTCCTCTTCTCCCCCCCGAATCGCGGCGTGGATCGGAGCGGCGCCGCGGAACTTCGGCAGCAGCGAGGCGTGCAGGTTGAACGCGCCGATCCGGGGGATGCTCAGCAGGGTCTCGCTGAGGATCTGCCCGTACGCGGCGACGATGAAGGCGTCGGCCTCGAAGGCCCGCAGTCGGTCGAGGCTGTCGGCGACGTTCACCTTCGCCGGCTGGAAGACGGGGACGCCGAGTTCCTCGGCGGCGGCTTTCAACGGCGGGGCGGCGGTGTGCTTCCCCTTCCCCCCGCGATCCGGTTGGGTGACGAGGCCGACGAGATCGTGCGGCGACGCGGCGATCGCCCGCATCGCGGGTTCGCCGAACGTGCCGGTGCCGAGGAAGAGAACGCGCATGAGTGCTGTGGAACCGCGACCGTCAGGGAGCCGGCTCCGGGAACGCCGCATCCGCAGAGAGCCGGCTCCCTGACGGTCGCGGTTCCGCGCTTACAGCTTGAACGTCTCGAACGCTTTGAGCAGCGTGCGGTCGTCCGGGATCTCGCCGGACTTCTGGGCTTTGCGCCACGCATGTTCGAAGTCCGCCAGTTTGGGGTCGGCCTTCGTTTTCTCCGCGGGCGTCATGCGGTCGGGGAACATCACCCCTTCCAAATGGTCGAACTCGTGCAGCACCACGCGGGCGGGCAGTTCGTCCAGTTCGAGGGTGAACAACTCCCCGTTCAGGTCGAACGCTTCCACGGTGATCTGCTTCGCGCGACGGACGTCGCCGAACAACTGGGGCAGGCTCAAGCAGCCTTCTTCGGCCGTTTCGCTGCCGGTCTGACGGACGATCTCCGGGTTGATGAAGACCTGCTGCTGGTCGGTTTGATCCGCTTCGCCGGTGGGGTTGGCGACGAACAAACGCCACGGACGAGCCACCTGCGTGGCCGCCAGTCCGACGCCTTCGTGGGCGTACATCAGTTCAAACATCTCCGAGACGTGACGCCGAAGCGCGGCATTGATCTCGGTGACCGGTTTCGCCTTCCGCCGCAACGCGGGATGCGGGTGCGGCACGATCTTCAATGCATCCGCTCCGGAGGAGACGGAGACGCCCTGCTCGAGGAAGTCCTGGGGGGCGATCGTTGAAGACATCAGGCAGGGGAATGGGGGCGAAACGGGTTCGCATCCTACGCCCGCCGAGCGTCGCGGGCGACTTCGTTCGCCGCTCTCATCATGAGAGCGGCGAACGGGAATCCCCCGGCACAGGGGCCGACTCAGTAGGTCGGCACGCAGTTGGCCGGGGCGGCGGCCGTCTGGGTGGGAGCGGCGTAGTACACCGGGGCGGCGGCGGTCTGATAGTAAACGGGCGCCGCGGCGGTCGGGCCGGACGGGGCGGCCATGGCGCCCTGCGGATAGATCGGGGCGCCGTAGCCGGCGCCGTAACCGCCGCCGCATTGGCCGCTCTCGCAGCCGCCGCCGCCGAAGCCGGGGGCGCCGTAGTAGCTTCCGTATCCGCCCTGGCTGGCGCCGCAGCAGCAGCCGGTGGACAAAGCGATGATGCCGGCGCCGGCGACGGCCGGGACGACCCGCTTCAGGGTGGTCAGCTTCAGGGAACGAGCCAAAGTCGTGAACCGGGCCATGGGAGCAGTCCTTGCGTGGTCCGGCCGCCGACGACCCTCATCCCAAACGAAGGGAGGGGGACCGACGAAGTCCGGGGAGGAACGAGAATGGGTTGTGCCGAGGGAGCGAAGCGAACGTCCGGTTCGTGGCCGCTTTGTCCGCCGCGGGGGGCGGCGTCAGCGGGCGTCGAACCGTGTGGGAGAGTGACGTTGCCGTGCGGGCGGGGGTGTAGTGCTTCGGCCGCGAAGCCCCAAGGGCGACTTGAAGGAATTTTTTCAACCGCGTGCAAATTCGCGCTTTGGTTCCTTCGCCCCCGAAGTCGTCCCGCTGTCTTTTCAGGCCGGAATCAGGGTCGGGTCAGGCCGGGAACAGGGTCGGGTCAGGCCGGCGTCGCGTTCGGGACGCCGTCGTTTCTGGAGACCCGCGGCCACATCCTCACCGCTTCGATCAGCACCCAGCCCTCCAGCAGCAGCACGGCGCCGCCCATCGCGGACAGCAGCCAGTTCTTCTGAGCGATCCAGCCGATCTCCGGATCGAACACCTGCACCGCCATCGCCCAGGCCGGGACGGCGACCATCAGCAGGGCCGCGGGCACCAGCCACAGCACCGGCTTGCGGCGACGGTGGAGGTAGAAGGCGATCACGAGGAACGCCAACCCGGCCAGCAGTTGGTTCGTCGCTCCGAACAACGGCCAGAGGATCAGGCCGCCGGTGCCGTAGCCCTTGCCCGCCGCCGGCAGCATGGCGATCGCCCCGCCGGCCAGCACCGCGATGAACGTCGCGGGGTGTCGACCCGTGAGCGGGGCGAAGATCGGCGCCTTCTCCGCCAGTCCCCCGGCGAGTTCCTGCACGACATACCGCTGCAAGCGGGTGGCGCTGTCCAAAGTCGTCGCGGCGAATCCGGCGACCGTCGTCGCGATCAGCCCCACGCCGAACCAGAGCGGGATACCGACTTGCTGAAGGAAGTTCGCCCCGCCGTCGACGAACGCCGCGATCTTGCTCTTCAGGGAGAAGTCGCTCCAGTTGCCGTCGGAACGGTAGAGCGAGGACCACGCCTCGCCGCCGACCAGCGTCGTCGGACTCGTGGCGGCCACCCCGCCCGCGGCGGCCTCGGGAATGTCCAGGGTTCGGCCCATTCCCAGTCCGGCCGTGCAGGCGAGGATGACCAACACCGCCAGGAACGCCTCGGCGAGCATCGCTCCATAGCCGACAGGGCGGGCGTCCAATTCAGACTTCACCTGCTTGCTGCTGGTCCCGCTGGCGACCAGGCAGTGAAACCCGCTGCACGCACCGCAGGCCACCGTGACGAACAGGAACGGCAGAATCGCCGGGGCGCCGCCGGGCAGGGCGCCGGTGTCGGCGATCATCGGGGCGCTGGCGAGATCCGCGGCGCCCGTGGCGCCGGCCACGCCGGCGCCGATCACCAGCGCGGCCATCGTCAGGAACAGCAAACCGCTGTTGAGCAGATCGCGCGGTTGGAGCAACAGGCCGACCGGCATCACGCTCGCCGCGTAGCAATAGGCCAGCAGCAGAACCGTCCAGACCACCACCGGGCTGAACGCGTCCAGACCGAGCTTCGGCAGAATGACCGCGAGGTCCACCGGCACGTATTGCGCCCCCAGCCACACGCATCCCAGCAGCGTCGCCAGACCGAGAGCGACCGGCACGGCGAGGTTCCCCCCGCTTTTGATCACGCGGCCCAGCAGAATCGCCAGCGGCATCGCCGCCCAGACGGGAAGCACGCTTTCCGGGTAGGTGCCGAACACGCTGGCGATCACCAATCCGAACACCCCCAGCACCACCGTCAGCGCCAGCCAGAGGACCGTGAGGAACAGCCAGCGCGCCCGCGGGGAGATCAGGCGGCCGGCCGCCTCGCCCACCGTCGCCCCGCCGTTCTTCAGGCTCACCACCAGCGAGCCGAAGTCGTGCACGGCGCCGACCAGCACGCTGCCCAGCAGCACCCAGACCAACGCCGGCAGCCAACCCCAGAACACCGCGACCGCCGGCCCCACGATCGGGCCGGTGCCGGCGATGCTGGTGAAGTGATGGGCGAACACGACCCAGCGACGGGTCGGGACGAAGTCGCGGCCGTCCTCTTTCTCAATGCTGGGAACGACGGCGTCGGCGTCGACGGCGAACACGTCGCTCAGCCAGCGGCCGAGCACGACGTACGCCAGACTGAGTCCCGCCGCCGACCCCAGCAAGACCAAGAGCACGGACATCGGCGGCGACCTGACTGATCAAAAATGACTGGGCGAACCGCGGCAGAGTGAGCGGCCCGGCTCTCCGACGCAACCGCCGCGGCGTCGTCCGGGGCTCCGGCCGCTCCGCGTTTCGCCCGCACCATCGGACGAGACGGCGCTGTCGGTCGACTCGGCAGGATCGACCGGCTGGGGCGTCGCGGCAAGATATTCGGGCAGATGGCGTCCCCCCAGGTTGCCAGGGTTGCCGAAGTAGTCTCGGCAGACAGGTCGACGCGACCGTCTCACTCGCCCGGAGGAGCCGGCCGAGCCTTCCCCCCGCACACCACACCGTAAGGAGACGCCATGTTGGTTTTAAGCCGCCAGAAGGAACAGACGATCGTTATCGGAGACGATATCCGGATCACGATCGTGGATGTTAAAGGCGACAAGGTGCGGGTCGGGATCGACGCCCCGCGGAACGTCACGGTGCACCGTGAAGAGGTGTTCCTGGCGCTGGCCGCCGGCGAGCCGGAGCGTCGGGCCGCTTGACCCCGCTGAGGCCATTGTTGCGGGCGGCCGGGATCAGCTCGGACGGAACGGGGTCATTGTGCGGGTTCTGCCGTGTTGCGATCCGGAGTCGCGGCCGCAGGACCCGCACCGTCGGCAGGCTGTGCGTCTTCGGGCGGGTTCAAACCGGAATCGGCGTATTGCGTCCGATGCGGACGTTGATCCCGACCGATGGTTTTGACGGGCCCGTCAGGACGACTCCGCCCCGCCCGTTGAGCCGGCATGACGCCGCGTGTCGCGGGTCCCCGCTCCGCCGGGGAGTTCCCCCTCACCGCCGGTCGTCCTCCACCTCACCGTGCCCTACGCACGGCGGCAAAACGCCGGTCGCCGCTCCCCGGCGGCACCCCTCCCACAACTTGTTGAAGGAATCCGGGACCCATGACCCGCATCAATACCAACGTCGCATCGCTGCGTGGCCAACGCTCGATGATGAAGAGCGACAAGATGCTGTCCTCCGCGATGACGCGGTTGTCGACCGGCGTGAAGATCAACAACGGTAAGGACGATCCCTCCGGCCTGATCGCCGGCGAGACGCTGCGGTCGCAGATCTCCACGATCGAAAAGTCGATCTCCAACTCGAACCGGGCCAACAACGTTCTCACGACGGCGGACGGCGCCCTCGGCGAGATCGGCGGACTGCTCACGCAGGTCCGGGGTCTGGTTCAGGAAGGCCTGAACGACGGCGCCCTGTCGCAGGAAGAACGCGACGCGAACCAGCTGCAGATCGACAACGCCCTGACCGCCATCAACCGGATCAGCTCCAACACGAGCTTCGCCGGCGACAAGCTGCTGGACGGCTCCAAGGCGTTCACCACCTCGATCAGCTCCGCGGACAACGCCAAGCTCAGCAGCTTCTCCATCGATCAGGCGTTGCTCGGCAGCGCCTCGAAGCTCGATCTGGACGCCACGATCGACAGCGCCGCCGAACAGGCCGCGCTCGTCTATCAGGGCGGCGACTTCACCACCGCGACCACGCTGGAAGTCGGCGGCTCGAAGGGGAACGAGGTGATCCAGCTGGGCGATTCGGCCAGCATCGAAGACGCCGCCACCGCCATCAATGCGGTCACGGACGCGACCGGCGTCTCCGCTCGGGTGCTGGAGGGCACGTCGGACTCCGGTAATCAGGTGATCACGGTCAATGGCGAAGACCTTGAGATCGCCCTGACCGAAGCCGGCCGAAAGGCGGTCGACGGCGGCGGACTCGCCTTCGAACTGATCGATCCGGGCGCCGATTCGGCCGCCTCGACCTCGCTGATCGACAATGGCGACGGCAGCTACACCGCGTCGATGACAATGGCCTACGCCACCGGCGCCGTGACCACCACGATCGCCGACATCGCGACGGCCTTTACCGCCCTCACGGATGAGAACGGCGACAAACTGTTCGACGTCGCCGCAGCCGCCGACGCCACTACCACCACTATCGGCGTTGCGACCGCCGCGACCGATCTGGACAAGGGCGCCATCCGCATCGACGACGTCCGTGGCCCGAACAACCGCGGCGGCGTCTCCGTCGCCTTCGGCGCCACCGGCACCAGCCAGGCGCTGGCCATCTCCGTCAGCGGCGACGACATCAGCATCCAACTCGCCACCGACGCCAACGACGTCGTCACCAGCACGCTCAAGGACGTCAAGGATCTGCTGGACGCCAGCGGTTTGACGCTCTCCGACGGCACCAGCGTCGCTGCAGCACTCAACATCGAGATCGACGGCGACGAGACGCTCCTCGCCGACGGATTGGCTCAGTCCACCCTGAACGAGACCAACGGCACCTCGCTCGCCCTCGAAAGCGTCGGCTACGGCTCGGACGAATCCGTCTCCGTCAACGTGCTGGACGGCACCTTCGGGACCACCGGCATCGACGACTTCTCGACGGAAGCTCGTCGCGACACCGGCGCCGACGTCGTCGCCACCATCAACGGTCAGAAGGCGATCGGCCGCGGCCTGGAGGCGTCGATCACCACCTCCAGCCTGTCCGCCTCGATCACCTTCGATTCGGCCAGCAACACCGAGGACGAAACCGTCTCCCTCGACGTGACCGGCGGCGGGGCGACCTTCCAGATCGGCCAGGACGTCTCCACCACCGGGCAGGTCGGCATCGGCATCGACGCCGTGAATACCGCCCGTCTGGGCGGCACCGCCGGCAAGTTGTTCGAACTGACCAGCGGCGGCGGCAAGAGCTTGAACGACGTCAAGAACGGCTCCGCCAGCGGCGCCGACCTCGTCGGGATTCTCGACACCGCCCTGAACGAAGTCTCCAGCCTCCGTGGCCGGATCGGCGCCGTTCAGAAGAACGTCATCGACACCAACATCAACACGTTGGGCGTGGCGCTGGAGAACATCTCCGAGGCCCGCAGTCAGATCGTCGACACCGACTTCGCCGTCGAGTCGGCCAACCTGCAGAAGGCTCAGATTCTCGGTCAGGCCGCCACCTCGGTGCTGTCGATCGCGAACCAGTCGCCGCAGCGGGCGCTGTCGCTGCTCGGGTAGAACTAAAACGGGGGCAAGGGGAGAGGCGTAAGGCGTAAGTTCGCCATCGCCTCATCTGCCCATCCGATTTAAAGGCCCGGTCGCTTTCGAGCGTCCGGGCCTTTTCTGTACGCGGTTCGTCGTCACCGTACCTTCAGCTGTCTACCAGGCGCTTTCCCCTTATGCCTCACGCCTTGCCCCGCTTTTAGTACCCCGGCGGCAGTAACTCGCCGTCCGCCCGCTCGCCCAGCCGGCTCCAGACCTCGTCGTCGATCGTGTCCGGGAAAAACCGCACCGCCCCGTCGCACATCGCCGCCTGCACGCCGCCGACGTGGGACGAGAAGAAGCCGCCGACAATCAGCGAGCCGTCGTCTTCGTCGTCCGCAATCTCAATCGGCTCGTCGCCGAGGGCCACGCCGGCAAAGGGGAAGATAGCGAGGGCATCGGGATCGTTCGGCGACAGACCGGAATGGGCCAGACTGGCCGCGGTGCCGCTCGCCCAACTCAGCGCCGCCCCGCTCATCGCGCCGCTTTCGCCGATCATCAGCGTGTGATGGGCGCCGTCCGAAATGTCGGCGTACGTGATCTCGCTGTTCAAAAACAATACGCCGCCGTTGTCGGCGTCGATCGGAACGTCCTTCCCGCCGGTGCAGCCGGCGTAGCCCCCGCCGCTGGACGAGGACGGACAGAAAATTCCCGCGGGCTCCGTCGTGCGCACCGCGTCGTTCGCCGGCGCGTAAACGCTTTGGCTGAAGTCGAGATGCGTATAGAGCGGCCGCTCGTCTAATTGCGGGAGGATCTGCGTGATCCAGTTCATATGATACGGGACCGGTTCCAGCGCCAGATAATCCGCTGCGCTGACGAACGTGCGGACCGGTCCGCTCTCGGCCATCGTTCCGGGGGGGAAGCGGCCCTCCGAGACCTCATAGTTCTGCATCGCCAATGCGAGTTGCATGAGGTTATTGGAGCACACCGCCCGCCGGGCCGTCTCCCGGCTCTGCTGCACCGCCGGCAACAGCATGGAGACCAGGATCGCAATGATGGCGATCACCACCAGCAGCTCGATGAGCGTGAACCCGGACGGGGCGGGGGATTTATTCGAGGCGGGACGCGTCGTCATCGTCGGCCGGTCGTTCGGGTTTCGGGGCGAGTCGCGGTGCGCGGTTCGCGGGAGAGGTTTTTGACGGTTCAACGCGGCGAAACGCCCGTCGCGTTCGGGCCGTCGCCCCGTCGAGTTCGACCGCCGCGATCAGCGAGGGCGGGGCCGCCGACGATCCGTCGCCGGCCGTCAGCCCGTCGCCGGCGGTCGAGGACTCGAGCGAGACCGTGGCCGTGCCGCCGGGCAGTTCCGGTCGCCACGGCAGGGCGGACGCTTCGCCGGAGGCGTTCAGCCGGGCCGCGGCGTCCGCCAATAGGTCGGCCTGCACCGCGGCCTGGTTCGGTCCGAGCGACCGCCGATGCAGCGCCGCCGTTCTCGCGGCGGCCAGCAACAGCGACGTGGTGAGCGCCAGCAGCACGACGGCCACCATCAGCGACACCCCCCGCCGCCGGGCCGTCCGAGGCGTTCTCTTATTGAAGCCGTTCATTCCGCCCCCCGTTCGTCGCTCGACAACCATGCAGCCAGTTCCACCGCGATTCCGTCCGATCGAGCGTCCGACCCGCCGACGCGGTCGTAGCCGATCGCCGCCCGCACGCCGTCCGACCCCGGCTCGGCCGTCCAGGTGAAGCCCGTGCCCTCGACCGGGTAGCGATCGCGGCCGACGCGCGGCCCGGTCACGGTGCGGCGGACGGAGGCGGCGTCCGCTTCGTAGCGAATCGCGGCCCCGTCGGCGGCGGTGAGGGTCAAGCCGGTCTCGTCGGCGGTCGCGGCGACGGCGTCGGCGGCGTCCTCCCGCAAGCTGCGGTGCAATCGGGAGAGCGCCGTTCCCGCCTCCGCCGCGGTGTGGGCGGTCGTCGCCACCCGCCGCACGGCGACGATCGTCGACGCCCCCACGGAGATCAACGCCACCGTGCCGGAGATCACCACCATCAACTCGACCAGCGAGTAGCCGGCCCGTCGCCGGATCGACCGTGGCGGCGTCGGGGCGCCGATTCGTGTGGGAATCCGCTTCATTCGTCCGTCCCCCCGCCGTTCGGAGCGGTTGAAAAGGGAGCGAACGACCACGCGCTCAGTCGCACCGGCCGAGCTGCGCCGCCGGCGTCGGTCGTCCACGTCAGGGAGCCGTCCAAGCGCACCGCATCCCGTTCGCCCGGCGCCTCGATCGGGACGGCTTCCACCGTCACGCTCGCCCCGGGCAACGAGGCGGCGAACGCTTCCCGCAGCGCGGCGCGGTCCGGCGGCAGCGGGCCGCCCTCCGTCTCGCCCGACAGGCGATCGGGCGGCAGGCGGGAGAGGTCTTCCAGTAGGTTCGACAGCTCCGCGACCGCCCGGCGCCGACGATCGGCTTCCACGCGAACCCCGTCCACCCGCCGGGCGGCGGGCAGCAGCATCGCCGTCACCGACAGCAGCAACGCGACCGCGACGATCAACTCCATCGCCGTCACCCCGCGACGCGGCGCAGGCCGGGATTCGGGGAACGGTGGGCGACTGGGGAAGTGCATCACGGCGTTATCCCAGATCGTGGAGCAGGCGGACCAGCGGCGTGAAGAACGCCAAGGCGACCCAGGCCACCAGCATCCCAATGAACAGCGTTGCGGCCGGATGCAGCAGCGCCAGCCAACGCCCCCGGCGACGGTCGGCGGCGACGTCGAGTCGATCGGCGATCAGCCGCAGCACGCGGGGCAGGTTCCCCGCGGCGGTACCGGTCTCCGCAAGCCGCGCCTCGCCGGCGGTGAACAACCCGGCTCGATGCAGCGCCGGCCACACGTCGCCGCCCTGTTCGACGTTCCGGGCCAGCTTTCGGAGGGCCGGGCTGCGCGTATCGGCGGCCGCGGCATAGGCGGTCAGCGTCTCCGGGAACGGTCGCTTGGCCTCCGCCGCGTTCGCCAGCGCCCGCGCCACCCGTGAGGCGTGCGCCCGTTTCCGTCCGAACCAACGCCGCCGCCATCCCCCGCCCGGCAGTCGCAGACCCTTCTGGCTCGCTACAGCGAGCAGCGGCAGCCCCAGCGCGATCAGCGACAGCAGAAAGAACGGGAGATAGAAGTACTTGACCCACAGCGAGCCGACGCCCAGCAACCCCTCGAACCAGGGCGGGGCCAACCATCCCTCGCTCATCGTGCGGTATTGCCGAGACTCGCCGATAAAGCCGTCGGGCGACATCCCGAAGTCCTCGAAGATTTTTTTATATTTCGGGACGATGTAATAGAGGATGAACCCCAGCACCGCCTGGATCGCGCACAGCGTGACCAGCAAATAAAAGCCGACGTTCCAGAACGCCGCGGCCGCCCCGCCGGCCTGTCCCCGCAGGCGGTCGGCTTCGTCGGAGAGAGTCCGCGGCAGGGCGCCGGACGCCTCCCCCGCGGCGAGGGCCGGCTCGCTGGAGGGCGGAATCAATCGAGCCTCACGCAACGCCGTTTGCAGGTCGATTCCCTCCCGCAACGCCGACGCCGCCCGGTTGGCTCGAACGCGGTCGCCCCGCAGGAGGGTGTCGCTCAGTTCCTCCAGCTCTTCGTCCAGCGGCAACCTGCGACGGGCGGCGACGGCGAGTTCCCCCAACAGCGACGCCGCCCGCAAGCGACGGCCGCGGCGCACCAACGCCCACGCCGTCGCGATCGCGATCAACGACAACGCGCCGGGCGATACGAAAAACAGTCCCTCAATCATCGTCGCCCCCGCGATACGGAGTCGGGCCGAGGAGGACGAACCGGGCGGCGGCTGTTGCGGGGGCGTTCACGACAGATAGTTCAACAAACTGATCAACGGAAGCAGCAGGGCGTAGACGAGCAGGAACACGACGACGCCCAGCCCCACCATCAACAGCGGTTGGAAGGCCGCGGCGAGCATCCCCGCGGGACCGAGCCGGGCGTCGAGCCGCGCCCGCAGGGTCGCCGCGGCGAATCGGAGCGCCTCCGCAAAGGAGTCCGGGTCGTTCGCCCGCCGCAGCGCCGCCCGCAACTGCACGGGGAGATACCGCCGACGGGCGGCCGCTGAGGAGGCGTCGGCGCCATGTTCGATGCTGTCCGCGGTGCGAGCCACGTCCAGACCCACCCGGGCGTCGGGGCAGGCCCACCCGACGGCTCGCAACGCTTCCGGCAGGGGTACGCGGGCGTCGATCAGCACGGCCAATTGTTCGCACAGCCGCGCCTGCTCCCCCGGCCGGAGGGCGGAGGAGAACGGCCAGATGCTCCCCACGCTGCGTCCGAACAGGACCATCGGCAGGACGATCGCCAGGATTCCCAGCGGCAGCGCGAGGAACCACAACGCCCCCAACCACTCGCCGAGCGTCAGCACGACCTCGGTGAACCAGGGGGTCTCGGATCCGAAATCATCAACGAACGAGCGGAACTCCGGCGCCAGCAGGGCGAGGGAGGCGCCGGCCACCAGCAACGTCGCCCCCGCGACGCCCAACGGCCAGAGAATCGCCCGAGACAGGCGGCGACGTTCCTCGGCCCGATCCGCGGCGACCGCGGCGGCCGAGGACAGCACCGCCGGCAACCCGTCGCCGACCGGCAACTCCAGCATGCCCCTCAGCGAGGCGGGAAGATCCTCGTCGACCTCGCCCAGCGCCGCCCGCGGGTCGGCCCCCGCGGCGACACGATCGGCCGCGGCCCGCAC